>NZ_JBHWIQ010000021.1:0-143482 GCF_042732055.1 Streptomyces sp. NPDC059816 | reverse complement strand
ACCAGATTCCCATCGGTCTCGTGGCCTCGCATATGTGTATAAGACACAGCATTCCTCCTGCTGGAGCGGCCGTCCGGCCGCTCCAGCAGGACGTGGTCAGGCGATCCGGGTCGTCCAGCCGAATGGGTCGGCACCGAGTCCGTACTGGATGTCCGTCAGCGTGGTACGCAGTCGCTCCGTCACCGGGCCGGGCCGGCCGTCGCCGATGCGCAGGTCTCCCATGGCGCCGCGCACCGCGGCGATCGGCGCCACCACGGCCGCGGTTCCGCAGGAGAACACCTCCCGCAGCCGATCCGAGGCGATGTCCGCCCGCCACTCCTCGACGGAGTAGGGCCGCTGTTCCACTGCCAGGCCCTCGGCCCGTGCCAGCGCGATGACCGAATCGCGCGTGATACCGGGCAGGATCGAATCGCTGAGGGGCGGCGTGACAAGGGAACCGTCGTCGAACACGAAGAAGATGTTCATCCCGCCCAGCTCCTCCACATAACGCCGCTGGGCGGCATCGAGATAGACGACCTGGTCGCAGCCGGACTGCATCGCCCGGGCCTGGGGCAGCATCGACGCGGCGTAGTTTCCCCCGCACTTGGCCGCGCCCGTGCCGCCCGGCGCCGCTCGGGCGTGATCGTCCGAGACCCAGACGGTCAACGCCGCGCTCCCCGCGAACGCCGCGCCCACCGGGCAGGCGATCACAGCGAAGAGATACTCCCGGGCCGGGCGCATTCCGAGATACGCCTCGGTGGCTATCTGGAAGGGGCGAAGGTAGAGGCTGGTCCCCGGAGCCTCCGGCAGCCAGTCCAGATCGGTCCTGACGAGTCCCCGTGCAGCGTCCAGGAACGCGTTCTCGGGAACGGCAGGCATGGCCATCCGGCGCGCCGACCGCCGCAGTCGCCGCGCGTGGTCCGCAGGCCGGAAGAGCTGCGCGCCGCCGTCCGGCGTGCGGTAGGCCTTGAGCCCCTCAAAGATCTCCTGGCCGTAGTGGAGCGCGGCGGTCGCCGGTGACAGCGGAAGGGGGCCGAAGGGTTCGATCCGGGCGTCGTGCCACCCCTTTTCTTCGACATAACGGACGGTTGCCATGTGCTCGGTGAAGACCGTCCCGAATGTCGGATTCTGAAGTCGTGCCCTCCGTTCCTCCGGCGCCAGCGGGTTCTTCGTCAGGAGCCGCTCGAAGGTGAATTCGCTTGCGCTTTCCATGAGTCTACCTCTGTAGATCGGCCAGAATCAGACGAGCACAGGATAGCTTCGTGTCTCGCTGGCGAGACGACGAAAAGGACGGTGGGCGGCAGCCATGGGAAACCCTTTTGACGACGAGAGCGGAACATTTCTCGTATTGACCAACGACGAGTTGCAGTACTCCCTCTGGCCTTCGTTCGTCGACGTTCCACAGGGCTGGCGCATCGCTTTCCCAGAGGACAGTCGGCAGAACTGCCTCGCGTACATAGAGGAGAACTGGACGGACATGCGTCCCAAGAGCCTGATCGACCAGATGGAGAACCTGGGCGGTGTGTCGCGGTGAACGCAGGACGCCCGGAACTCAGCGGCACCTTCGGCGCCGTCTCTTCCACCCACTGGCTGCCGACCGCGACCGCCATGTCGATTCTGGAGCGCGGCGGCAACGCCTTCGACGCCGCGGCCGCGGCGGGCTTCGTCCTCCAGGTCGTGGAGCCGCACTTCAACGGACTCGGCGGCGACGTGCCGGTGCTGTCGTACGTGGCTGCCACGGACTCCGTTCAGGTCGTTTGCGGCCAGGGGCCGATGCCCGCCGCGGCCACCATCGAACACTTCCGTTCGCTGGGATTGAGCCACATACCCGGCTCCGGGCTGCTGCCCGCCGTGGTGCCCGGAGCCTTCGGCGCCTGGATGCGGACGTTGGCCGAACACGGCACGCTGCCGCTCGCCGACATCCTGGAGTACGCCATCGGGTACGCCGAGAACGGCGTTCCGCTGCTGCCCGGCGCGGCGGACGCCATCGAGGTGCTCGCCCCGCTCTTCGCCGAGGAGTGGATCGAGTCGGGTCGGATCTACCTGCCCGGTGGACGTCCGCCGAAGGCTGGCGCACTGTTCCGCAACCAGGCGCTCGCCGACACCTACAAGCGCCTGCTGAAGGAGGCGTCCGCCGCCGGCGGGGGACGCGAGATCCAGATCGAGGCAGCCGAACGCTCCTTCTACCAAGGCTTCGTTGCCGAGGCCATCGACTCGTTCGTCACCAGCAGCAAGGTCCTCGACTCCACGGGGCGCCGCCACCGCGGCCTGCTCACCGGGCAGGACCTGGCCGACTGGCACGCCACGGTCGAGCCTTCGGTGAGCCTCCCGTACGGCCCCTACATCGTGCACAAGCCCGGCGCCTGGTCCCAGAGCCCCGTCTTCCTCCAGCAGCTGGCGCTGCTCGACGGCTTCGACCTCGGTGCCATGGGGCTGGACAGCGCCGACTACATCCACACCGTCGCCGAATGCGCCAAGCTCGCCTTCGCGGACCGCGAGGCCTGGTACGGCGATCCCGATCACAGCGACGTCCCGCTCGACGTCCTGCTGAGCCCCGCGTACACGACGGAGCGGCGGGCGCTGGTGCAGGCCGGAGCCGCCGGAGTGCTGCGGCCGGGCTCCCCGGGCGGACGCACGCCCTTCATTCCCGAGCAGACCATGGAGACCTTGCCGCCGGGCGGCGACTGGCGGGACCAGATCAAGAACGGCTTGCCCACCGTCGTCAAGGCCACGGCCGCCCGTAACGACACCTGCACCATCGCCGTGGCTGACCGCTTCGGCAATATGGTGGTCGCGGTCCCCAGTGGTGGCTGGCTCAAGAGCTCCCCGGTGGTGCCCGGTCTCGGCTTCTCGCTCGGCACCCGCGGACAGACGATGACCCTCACCGAGGGCCACCCCAACTCCGTCGGGCCCCGCCGCCGGCCCCGCACCACGCTCAGCCCCACGCTGGCGCTACGGGACGGCAAGCCGGCGCTGGCATTCGGTACGCCTGGCGGCGACCGCCAGGACCAGTGGACCCTCGGTTTCTTCCTCGCCGTCGCCGACTTCGGTGCCGACCCGCAGGCCGCGACCGAGACCCTGGCCTTCCACACCGATCACTTCGCCGCCTCGTTCACCCCGCACGAGTCCCGGCCCAAGGTGCTCACCGTGGAGCGCACCTGCGATCCCGAGGTGGTGGAGGAACTGCGTGCCCGCGGACACGAAGTGGAACTCGCGCCTGCGTTCTCACTGGGCAAGGTCTGCGCCGTCGCGACGGACCGGGAGCAGGGTCTGCTGCGAGCCGCCGCAAGCCCGCGCGGCCGGCAGACGTACGCCGCATGCCGATGAACCCACAACCGAAGGAAGCTGCTGTGCTCGACACTGAACCCCAGCCCGACCCGACGCAGCTGACCCTCCATCACCTGGCTGTGCAGACCGCCGATCTCGACGCCAGCATCTCCTGGTACCGGGAGGTCCTGGGCGCCGAGGTGACCTGGACCCTGGACACCTTCTCCGACCTGAGCATGGAACGGCTACCTGGTCTCTCGGGCCTGGCGGAGGTCAGGGTGGGCGGGATGCGGTTCCATCTGTTCACCCGCGGCCCGGAGCACGCCGCCGCGCCACCGGCGGACACGAACCAGTTCCAGCACGCGTGCATCAAGGTGCGGACCCCGGACCAGCTGCGGCTGTGGCGTGAACGGTGGGTTGAGGTGTACGAGACCGGCGGCTTCACCTTCGTCCGGGACATGCCGCCGACCGAGATCGTCGTCGACAGCGACGACGTCGAGAGCTTCTACGCATTCGACATCAACGGCATCGAGTTCGAGTTCACCTACCTCCCGGACGGGCGGCCGGTCCGGTGCGCGGCCGAGCCCCCTCAGTCACCGTCCTCGGCGAAACTGGGGTCGTCGAGCAGGAACCCCGAGGTGGCCAGCAGGTATCCGAGCTGGGCCCGACTTCCGCTACCGAGGTGTTCCGACACCTTGCGTATGCGCTCCGCGACACTGCGTCGGCTCATTCCCAGCTGCCGCGCGATGGATTCGTCGGTCTTCCCGGACACGACGGCCTGCAGGATCGTGCGCTGGATGTCCGATACGACGATGCGCGGTGGCAGTGTCGAGTCGGGGTCCGTGACCGGGATGCTGCGCTTCCAGTCGCGGTCGAAGGACCGGGCGAGGAAGCGGACCACTGCCGGATGCCGTACTTCGAGCGCCGCGGTGCCGCGGTCGTCGGACACCGGCATGAAGGCGACCTTGCGGTCGCAGATGATCAGCCGTTCGAAGACCTCGGTCAGCGTACGGACTTCTCCGTCGGCCCGTGTGATCTGCCTGATATACGCAAGTGTGGGCCCGTGGTGACGCACCGTGTGCTGATACAGGGTGCGCTGCCGGGTCCCGCGGGCGAGCAGCCGCATGTCGCGCTCGAGCGCCCGGGCGAGATCATCCGCCTTGCGACCGCCACCCGGTTGAGCGGTCAGCAACTCCTCCTGGCAGGCGTCCACCGCCCCCGCCAACGCTCCATTGATGGCGGTTTCGCCGTAAAGAAGCGTGAACGGCTGCTGCTCACCTCTTCTGCTGTCCGCATAGACCTCCGCGAACCGCGAAAAGGTCGCCATGAGAGATCTCTCCCTGTACCTCTTGGCGGCCAGTTCCTCTTGGAGGGGCTGCAGTACCGTAAAGGCCGCCGCGTGCGGGGGGACCGGAATCATGGATTCTGAGTCGTCGGAACAGGGCTGCACGAGGCCGAGCGTCAGCAGGCATGCGGGCACCGATTCGGCCGCTAAATCGTACTCCTGCAGAGCTGATTGGTAGTGGCGCAGTGCAGCCGGACATGCCGTTAAACCGGAGCGAGTGTCGCATATGTCTGACTCTGAGCATACTTGATCATCGTTCACAAAGTTGCACCCTACCTTCGTGCAGGCGCTTCCCTCTCGTGATTATTGCTGGCAGCAGCCAGGATGGGGACCGCTGGAAGACGAACCGCGAAGGAAGCGCTTATGTCGAAACTATTCGTGAAGACACTTCTCGCAACAACGTCGGCAGTTCTGGCAATTCTGATGCCCATGTCACTGCCCTCGTACGCGGAGACCCCGACCGATCCCATCAGGCAGTCCTTGGAATCCATCCCCCCTGACTCGGCCTGGGGGCCGTGACCTCCGTGCCCGTGAACCAGACCGAGCACGCGACGATCCGAAGGAGTTGACCTGATGGCCACCGATCAACTCAAAGGGCGCACCAAGGAATCGCATCGCCGGAGCGAACGAGTTCCGGCCGAGATTCCTGCCACGTTGCTCCCCGGCGACGCGTCCATCGCCATGGAGAGAACCCGGCTGCGCCTTCCGGAGAATCTCCCATTGGACGAGTGGTGTCGAATCGGAGACCGAATTCTCTCCATCTCCGACTCCTCCGCCTGGTGGGTCGGCGATTGGCTCGCCTTCGGTCAGCAGCAGTACAGCGACCGGTACCAGCGGGCCATGCGGGAGACCATGCTCGACTACCAGACCCTGCGGAACTACGTCTGGGTCGCCAAGAAGTTCGCGCCCCCCCGGCGACGCGTGAAACTGACCTTCCAACACCACATGGAAGTCGCCGGCCTGCCAGAAGAGCAGCAAAACCACTGGCTGGACTTCGCCGAGCGCTTCAAGTGGTCGCGCAACGAGCTGCGCAGGCAGATCAAGGCGAGCACGGCACCCGATGAGATCACGCCCCGGACCGGTGAGGTCGAGCTGAGTCTCAGGCTGGCGGAGAACCGGGTCCGGCGCTGGGAGGAGGCCGCGCAGCAGAGCAACAAGAGTCTGACCGACTGGATCTCAGCGGTGCTCGACAGCGCCGCCTGACGACGGAGAGGTTTCCATGGAAATCCGGAGTGGCTACTCACAGTCCGCGCGGGCTGAGGTGGCCGAGCTGCACGACGCGGAACTGATCGGCACCTGGCAGCAGTTCCAGGCATCCACCATGCCCGACCTCATCAGCGCCATGCATCTGTGCCACGCCATCCACGCCCTGTCCGACACGGGCCTGCTTGAGCGGCTGCGCGACGGCCGCAACAGCGCCGACGAGGGCTTGCTGGAGGGCATGAACCAGCGCATCGCCGCGAACGTGCTGCGCTACCTGGTGGTGCGCGGGCTGCTGGAGGAGTGGCAGGGCACCTACACCCTCACGTACAGGGGTGAGCTGCTGACCTCGGAGATATCGCTCGCCCGGCTCGGTTTCTACGTGGAGGCCTACGGGCCGGTCACCCAGCGGATGAGCGACCTGATCACCGGCAAGGCGGTGTATGGCAACGATGTCCAGCGCAGCAACGGACCTCTGAGCCGGCACTGCGGCACCGTGTTCGCGAGGTACTACACGCCGATCGTCCGGGAGGCGATGGCCGGTCGGGGAGCCAAGCGCATCCTGGACCTCGGCTGCGGAGCGGGCCAGCTGCTGATCGACGTCTGTCTCAGCGATCCCGAGGTCACCGGAGTCGGCCTGGACATCGCACCCGCGGCAGTCGAGGTCGCCCGGCAACAGGCCCGACGGTACGGCCTGGAGAACCGGCTGGAGTTCGTGGTCGGCGACGCCTTCGACCCGACGACCTGGCCGGAGGTGTGCAACGGAGTCGAGGTCATCAGCGGCATCGGCGTTCTGCACGAGCACTTCCGTGACGGCGACCAAGCCGTCGTGGACATCCTCGACGCCTACGCCGAGGTGCTCACCGGGGAGAAGATGCTGCTCATCGGCGAGCCGGAGCCGTACTACGACGACCGTGAGAACGATTCCGATTTCTTCCTGATGCACGTGCTGACTGACCAGGGCTTCCCCGTCGACAGGTCGGACTGGGCAGACGTCATCGAGCGGTCCAAGCTCACTTGCCGGCGCGTACTGACCCGAGCTACCGCCGGCCCCCGCATGTGCTTCTACGACCTCGCCCCGTGAGGCTAGCCATGACGCGGTACCAGGAGCAGCGCCCATGCGCTCCGCGCTCATAGTGGGAACCGGTGCGATCGGCACGTCGATCGCGCTGGCCCTGCGCGCACGCGGCGTCGTCACCCACCTACGGGACACCGACGCCGGCGCGGCGCGAACAGCCGAGGGCGTGGGCGCGGGCACCACCGCAGCACCGGACGGCACCGTGGACGTCGCCGTCCTCGCGGTGCCCCCTGTCGCGGTGGCCACCACGCTGGTGGCCCTCCAGAAGGAGGGTGTGGCCCGGTGCTACACCGATGTCGCCGGAGTGAAGGCGCTGCCGGAACGCGAGATCGAGGCCCTCGGCTGCGACCCGACGTCCGTCGTGGGCGGGCACCCGCTGGTGGGCAACGGGCGCCCCGGGCCGCTTGCCGCCAGGGCCGACCTCTTCGAGGGATACCTCTGGGCGCTGGTGCCCACCGAGGCCACGGCCAACCGGGCGCTCAACATCGCGCTCGCGCTCGTGTCCCTGTGCGGTGCCACCCCGGTCTTCCTGGACGCGCAGGGGCATGATCTGGCCATGGCACGCGTTTCCCACGCCCCGCACCTGATCTCCACCCTGCTGGCCGGCCGGCTGCGGGACACCGAGGCCTCCGCTCTGAGGCTGGTCGGCAAGGAGCTCCTCGATGTCACGCGGGGCGCGGGCGCCAGCCCCGTGCTCTGGGCGGATCTGCTGTCCGCGAACGCCGCCGCGGTCGCCGACGTGCTGGAGGCGTTCGCCGGGGATGCCCTCGGCGCCGCCGCCGTGCTCCGCGCGCCCGGCGCCGCGGGTGCGGCGCAGCTGCTGGACCTCCTGCGCAAGGGAACCCAGGGGCAGGTTGTCCTGCCCGGGAAGTACGGCGTGCCGCCCGCGGACCTCGCCACCGTGCAGGTCGTCGTGGGGGACGACCCCAAGCAGTACGCCCGGTTCTTCGGGGACATGGCGGCGGGCGGTGTGGCCGTCGACGACATCGTGATCGACCGTTCGGCCCACCAGGGCACGGCACGGATGTCCCTCACCGTCTCCGCCGCCAACAAAACCGTGCTCGTCTCACGGCTGAGACGGCTCAACTGGCATGTCCAGGGCGACGGGTAAGAGCAGCTGCGCGTCGTGGTGGGCATGGGCCGTGGTGTCGTGGAGTCCACGCCGTCCGGCGACACCTCGGTTTGCTCCGCGCGGGCTGCCTCGACGATCAGGCCTGCAAGCAGCGCGCAGAAGACGCCGGCATCCCGGTAGATACCCGAACGCTCGTAGTCCGCCGCGCGTTCGGGTTCCGCGACGCGGAGCCGGGTTCTGCGCCAGACGCCGCGTCACGGCCTGTCGAGTCCCCGGAGACCTCCACGCCGCTCACTCAAGAAGACCTGTCCCGCCTTGCTGTCCCCTCCGCGCCTGGGCGTCGAGGGCCGGCGCAGTGCCCTCGGCGAGCGCGGTGCACAGTGTGCTCGTGATCCAGTGCGTGTGATCGAGCGCCGCTACGGCATGCGTGATCGCGTCGGCGCCGCACACCGCCCCCTGTGGCGGCATTCGGACGGCGGCCAGCCGAGCGGCGGCCGCGCCGATCACGACGTCGCCGCCGGCCGTTGCTTGTGCCGATCCCCGCTCCCGCAGAGCCAGCCCGAGCTGTTGGTGGGCGAGGAACGCCACTATCCGCGCCCCGCGCACCTGGTCTTCCGATGCCCGCACGACCGCCTGGACACGTCGCGCCGTTCGGTTCTCCGCCTCGCACACCAGCAGATCGCCCTGCCGGATCACCTGGTCGCGCAGCGCGCACAGCTGCCGTTGCGCGGCCCACAGCACGTAGGGCTCTTGCAGCCGGACCTCGGCGGACATGCCCCGCGGATCCAGGATCTGGCCCCACACCACCTGCTGACGGAGCCGCTTGGCGCAGCCCGTCGTCGTGTCAATCAAGGAGCGCAGCCGCAGTTGGTGATGGAGTGCGCAGGCCAGTTCCGCCTCCTCCCCTCGGATGAAGTCCCGTACGAAACAGCTGTCCCAGGGCACCGGATCGACCCGGAGTTCGCGCAGCACCTGATCGGCGGGCGCCTGCTTCCAGCCGCCCGGGATCCGCTGCCACGCGAAGCCGCTGCCGGCGCAGCTCCGTGCGGCATGGCCGAGGGGCATCGTGCCCTGGCCCGGAGGCCAGGGCACGACCGGTGTGTAGCCCCGGTTCCATTGCCGGGCGAAGGCGCGCCAGACCTCCGCCGAGGGCCCCTTGAGGTCGCTCGCCAAGGTCTGGAGCCGCGACCACACCATGGTCCGGACGACCTCGGGCGGCAGGACGTACCCGGTCGCGGCCGGTTCGGGTGGGGCGACCGACCAATCCTTCGGTGCGCGCGGGCAAGTGGCGGACCGGACTCCGGGGCGGTCGGCGGGGATGATCCTCCTGCCCCATCCGGACTGCGCCAAGAACGCGGCCACCGGGCAGGGCGAGTCCCAGCCCGATGGCCGCGCGTCAGTCGCCACGGTTGTGGTCCGCGGCGTACGCCTCCGCCATCGCCGCCGCGATCCGCCGCGGCCCGGTGGACGGCTCGCGGCTGTGCGCCGTCAGCATGCTGTCGATGACCAGCACGTCGCCCCGCTGGTAGTCGAACTGGTACTCCCGGAGCGTGCTGCCCACCTCCGGCTCCGGGCTCATCACATGGAAGAACGCGGCGTGGTTGAACCAAACGTGTTCCCTGGTGGAGGGGCGGATGTGCACCGCGGAACGGGTGTCCGTGGTACGCCTGTCGCGGAGGTTTCGCATCACCTGCCAGCTGCGGTCTGCGAACTCTTCGCGGACCGCGGGCTCGATGAGCTCGTAGACCGTGCGGATGTCGGCGAGGGCCGTCGCACCTAGGCTGTGCGGAGGTTCCACGTAGGGGAGGTAGAGCGCCAGCGGCCAGCTGAACCGGCAAGAGTTCTCGTTGTGGAAGAAGATCTCCTCGTTGGCCGGATAGTCGGTGGACGTGTAGATGTGGCGCTTGATCGGGCTGCGGGGCGAGGACCGCTCGGCGTAGGCGAGCGGGGCCCCGGACAGCGCGCGGATCGTGTCGTCGAACGCGCCGAGCTCGTGGACGCCGAAGTCTCGGAAGAGACCGGAGCCATCGGCCAACGGGTCGTCCCGCAATTGCCCGAGGTGTTGGGCCACGTAGGCGGACAGGCTGCTGGCTCCGCCCTCCTCCATCGTCCGTGCAGTACGCGTGTCTGGCATGGGCTTCCTCTGGGGATCTCGTACGGGATCAGGCCGGTCTGGCGTTGTCGAAGCCGCAGGCCGCAAGCAGGCCCCGAACGTCGTCGACGGGAAGCCGTCACATCTGCGGTGACCAGAACCTCCACGCATGGGGAGAGTTGGTGGATGGTCGGGTTTTCGAAGATGCTGCGTACGGGCAGTTGATTTTGAAGGTTTGGGATAATCGCGCGGCGGCTTGTGCGGCGGTGAGGCTGTGGCCGCTGAGGGCGAAGAAGTTGTCGTGGAAACCGATGGTGTCGATGTCGAGGGTGTGGGCCCAGATGGCGTGGACGGTGTGATGGTGGGTGATGTGTGGGGCTGTGCTAGGTGGGGTCGGGTGGGCGGTGGTGTGGGGAGGTGTTTGCGGTCGAGCGGTCATGTACGTCCTGGACGCTCTGTCCATGGGTCTCTACGTCGCACTGCTGGCTGCCTCCTCCCTTCTGCACGCCTGGGGAACGGCCGGGCGCTACACGCTTCTTACCGAAGTCCTGGAGGAGCGGCATCACTTGGCAGGGAACGCGGCGATCACGATTCTCGGCGAGTTCGCCACCGTTCTCCTCGGCCTCGTCGCCGCGGTCGTCGTACTCCTGCGGCGCGGTGGCGCCGCGACCGCAGGACCGCACCCGCGGTGACATGAGAGGTGTCTCGCTGGCGGGACATGCCCCCAGGGACCGGTTCGGAGGGGAAGACCTTCTTCCCAGAACGACTTCGGCACCGAACAGCTGGAGCTTATTCAGCAGCGACTTCGAGGGTCGGCTGTCAACGGAGTTGACGAGCAGTGGTCGATACCGCGTCGCGCAGCCCCGGAAGACAACCGGGCGCACGCCTCGTTTGCGGATCACGCCACTGCACCCCGGTCCGCACCCGGTGCAGAATCCCGTCGATCACCTGCCGGTGATCCCGCCACCTGCCACAACGCCCGTTGCTGACCGGCAGGAAACGCCACAGCCGTTCCCACTCGGCATCCGTCAGATCACCCCGCCCCATGCCCGCACCAACGCCCTGGCGGCGGAACAGCCACTCGGCCGGGCTCCCGGGTCCCGAGACATGCCATCATCAGCAGATGGTGCTTGTAGGAGAGTTCTTCCTTGCTGAGGACGACGAGTCAGCAGCGCGGGTAGGACCGCGGAAGAGTCATGACTTTCCTGCCGTGCTGTGTGAGGGCGTCTACCCGGATGACGCGGTTCCGAGGTGGGAAGCTCTGTTGACGGGTGCGGAGAGTCCGATCCGGTACGTGGTGCCCATGGCCAACGACGGCTTCACCGTCTTCGCTGTTCCGCAGGCGCTCTCGAAGGCCCTGGCCGATGCAGGGACGGATCAGCTGAGGACTACCGCTCTCGCGTGGGCCAAGACCCTCTCCGAGGGGGGCGATGAGATTGGACCGGGCAGTGCCGTTGCCCTCCTTGACCGTCTGTCAGTCCTGGCCATGGGTCGTGCGGAGAGAGGCCTGAGCCTGTACTGCTGGTACTTCGCGCCCTGACCTCACCTCGTCGGTGTTCCTGTAGTCGTGAGCCGTCACCTGCGGAGGAAGAAGCGGACGACGATCGCGGACAGGGCGGCACCGCCCGCGCCGGACCTCCGGCCGATCGCGGACCACGTGCCCACCTCGTCGGTCACCGACGCGATCGAGACGGCCGTGGCCGCCCGCGGCGGTCGGGTCCACGGCATCGTCCTCCACACCGACAGGGGCACACCCAGTACTGGGCAACGGAGTTCCTTCGGGACGAGCTGTCCTGGACGACTGCCAGTACCAACGAGCTCCGTTGCTTTTCTGCCTTCAATCCCTCAACACGCTTGCGTGACTTGCGAAATCGTTCACTTCCCGGCCTTGGTAAGGGCCGCGTCGCCCACTACCTGATCACGAGCCACAGGGCGGACCGCGTAGGCAATCGAGCTTCAAGGAAGCGACGTTGACGCAACTCCCTCAAGCGCCGGGGACAGTGAGCTTCATCGGGAGTACGACATCCACCGGCTCTTCCCCCTCTAGGAGCCTGATGAGCGTCCGCGCGCACTGCGCACCGACTTCGATGGGATCGAGGTCCAAGTACACTATCCGCGGATCGGTGGCAGCGTCGGCCTCTCCGACGACGGAAACGGCGAGATCGTCAGGGACGCCAAGCCCCGCCTCCGCCGCCGCCTCGGTGATCGCGCTCGAATAGGTGGCATTGAGGCAGTGAACGCCGTCAACAGCGCCTCGATCTCCACCGATCAGCTCACGGGCCCCTTCGATGGGGCTTCGGCCGTTCGCGAGAACGTACACGTTGGGCTCGATGCTCCGGTGCATGCACCAGTTCTCATATGCTTGCTGAGAGCTGGTGGTGTACTCATCATCGGCTTCGCCGCGGAAGAATGCCGGCCTGGTTGATCCCTGACGCGCCAGAACATCCAGCGCCGTCGGAATGCCTTCTTCCAATGCGGGCCTGACGGACCTCAGCCTCACCCCGGGCGTTGCGTCATCGTATCCACCGTCGGCCACTACCGCTCGCCCCTGCTCCAGCGCCCGCCGGATGATCGGGTCAGCTGGAGAAGGGTCGACCACGATGAGCCCGTCAAAGGGGATCGGCTCATCCAACTGCCCCGATTCGTCGGCACGGATGGCCGCGATCGAATAACCGTGCCGGAGGGCCTCCAGTGCGGCCCCCGCGATGATGCCGCGGTAATACGGGAGATAGGTCTGTTCCCAGATGGGACTCTCGCCGTGCCTGACCGCGACCCCTATCACGTGGGTGCGACCGGAACGGAACACCTTGCTGATCCAGCCCGGCCGGTAGCCCAGGCCTTCACCGGCTTCCAGCACTTTGCGGCGGGTCTCCGCACCGATCTTGCCTTTCTCGTTGTAGACGAGAGAGACCGTAGCCGTCGACACCCCCGCAGCCTCTGCGACGTCTCGGATCGTGACCTTCCGCGCCTTCATTGTCCACCTTCCCGGAGTGCACCCCGATTGGAGGGGTTGACACTGTGCGGAGCCCAGATTAGCGTGATCTCGCCCACAAGTAAACCGGTTTACCTCCATCAAGCTGAAGGCACTTCGATGAAGAAGCACCTCCTGGCCGGCGTCGCTCTCACCGCCGCAGCCGCACTCGCTCTATCCGGATGCAGCTCTGCGGGGTCCGACACTGCCTCCGCGGCGAAGAAGCCGTACGGCGACTGCCCACTGGGCGGCACGAAGGGCGAGTTCACCCTCAAGACGCACAAGCCCGATGAGCTTCGGGTCAGAGCGGATCTGCCCAGCCCCGGGTGGTACAACGGCGACACGGTCGATGAGATCGACTCGGGCGTCGACTACTGCATCCTCGCGAACATCGCGTACCGCTCGGGCATCAAAAAGATCACGCTGCAGAACGCTTCGTTCGATGCGCTCATCGCCGGCAGGGGCGGCGAGATGGACCTCACGCTCAACCAGATCGCCATCACCGAGGACCGGGAGAAGATATTCGATTTCTCCGATCCCTACTACGACGCCACCACCGCCGTGGTGACCAAGAGCGGGTCCAAGCTGACGGAAGAGCAACTGGCCGGGGCAAAGATCGGCGTGAAGCAGGGCACCACACAGCAGCTGTTCGTTACGGACACTCTGAAACCCACTCAGCAGATATCGGTGTATCCCGGCGACAACGAGCTCGACAACGCGGTAGCTGCCGGGCAGATCGACGCCGCTGTCCAGGACCTCTCCATCGCCCTGGGTGCCGCGAATGCCTCAGGTGACCGACTCTCCGTTCTCAGCCAGATCCAAACCGGCGCGAAGATGGGCGTGATGCTGCCCAAGGACTCTTCGAACACCGCCGTGGTCGACAAGGTCCTCACGCAGATGAAGAAGGACGGCACTCTCGACAAGCTGACGTCCAAGTACCTCGGCGCTGCTTACGGCACCGATCCCTCCACCATCCCGGTCTGGAACATCCGATGAGACCGGACACTGCGACCCGCTCAGGGCATGAGATCCGCGCAGTTTCTCCCCGCCGCGACACCTCTGGATCGGCCATCCTCATTGGCACCCTGGTGTGGCTCTTCACCGTCGTTTTCACCGGATGGACCGCACTCGGGTTGCCCGAAATCGCCTCCGGGGGCTGGAAGGGCCTCATAGCCATCGCCCTCTGGCTCATGGTCGCACTTGCCCTCGTCGCCGGCTTGCCGCTCTTGCGCGGCCTCCGATACCGGAGGGAAGCCGCACGCGCCCAAGCGGCTGACGACCACCCCGCGGTACGAGCGGCACGATCGCACGCCAGTCGCTCGGGCTGGCTGGCGGCCGGCTGGTCACTGCCCCTGATCGCAGTCACAGTCTTCGCTCAGTTCTTGGCCGCGAACGATCACTCGGTGCAGTCGACCTTCTTCGACGTGGAGTTCATGGCGCGTAGTTTCCAGGACATCCTCATCGGGTTCTGGGTCAACGTGCGCATCGCAGTCGTCGCCCAGATCCTGATCCTCTTTTGGGCTCTCCTGATTGCGCTGGCGAAGCTGGCTCCCGGCAGGGGAGGCCGACCGATCCGCTGGATCGCAACCACCTACATCGATATCTTCCGCGCAGTCCCATCCATCGTCGTGATCTACCTCATCGGGTTCGGTCTCCCGCTGGCGCAGGTGCCGTTCTTCAGCGATCTCGGCCCGTTCTGGTCGGCGGTGCTCGCGCTCACACTGATCTACGGCGCATACGTCGCCGAGGTGTACAGATCCGGCATCGAAGGCGTGCACTGGTCGCAGGTCGCGGCCGCTCGTTCCCTCGGGCTGAGCTACGGCAAGACCATGCGCTTCGTGGTCCTGCCGCAGGCTGTTCGCCGGGTCTTGCCGCCCCTGCTGAACGACTTCATCGGGCTGCAGAAGGACACGGCCCTGGTCACGATCATCGGCACGGTTGAGGTGTTCACCCAAGCGAAGATCTACGCAGGCAACTACTTCAACCTCTCTTCGGTGACGGTCGTCGCGATCATCTTCATCATCATCACTATCCCGCAGACCCGGTTCGTCGACCGACTGATCGAACGCGACTCCCGCGCGAAGACCAGGAGCTGAACGGCCATGACATTCCTTGAACTGAGCGACGTCACCAAGTCGTACGGCGACCACCAGGTGCTCAAAGGCATCACCCTGCAGGTCGAGAAGCACCAGGTCGTGTGCCTGATCGGGGCGTCTGGGTGCGGCAAGTCAACCCTGCTGCGCACCATCAACGGTCTGGAGGAGATACAGGGCGGAAGGATTTCACTTGGTGGCGACGTGGTCTCAGGGGAAGGCGTAGATCTGAACGCGATCCGCACTCGGATCGGGATCGTCTTCCAGAGCTTCAATCTCTTCCCCCACATGAACGTGCTCGAGAACATCACCCTCGCGCCGCGCCAGGTGCTGGGCGTCTCCAAAGCCGAGGCCGACGCCAACGCCATGAAGCTGCTGGCGCGGGTGGGGCTGGCAGACAAGGCGAAGTCCTACCCGGACAAGCTCTCGGGCGGTCAGCAACAGCGCGTGGCCATCGTGCGTGCTGTGGCCATGAACCCCGACGTCATCCTTCTCGACGAAGTGACCTCAGCGCTCGATCCCGAACTCGTCGCCGAGGTGCTCACCATCGTGAAGGACCTCGCCGCGGACGGACTCACGATCGTGATGGCAACCCACGAGATGAGCTTCGCCCGCGAAGTTGCCGACACCATCGCGTTCCTGCACGAGGGGCGCGTCCTGGAGAGCGGCCCTCCCGAGCAGATCTTCACTGCGCCGCGCGAGGAAAGAACCCGCGAATTCCTTCACCGGATCGTTGAGGCAGGACGTCTGTGAGCACCGACACGACCATCTCAGCGGTCGAGAGCACGCAAGCCTTCGACACGGAACGCGGGACGACGCGCACGGTCGTCATCGTCCAGCACGAAGAGGACGCCGGGATCGGACGGTTCGCCGCTCCGCTGAAAGAACTCGGGATCGCGACGACCGCCGTGGGGCCGGGCGTTGGAGTCGAAGTTCCTGCGACACTCGGCGACGCGGACGGATTGATCGTCCTCGGTGGGTCGCCCGGTCCGAACGACGACGGCTCCGCTCCATGGCTCGCACAGGTCCGTGGCCTCATCCGGGAAGCACTGGACCGGGGGCTGCCGTACCTCGGCATCTGCCTCGGCGGCCAGTTGCTCGCCGTCGTGTCCGGAGGCACCGTCGGCCCCGTCAGGATCCGCCCTGAGCTCGGTCTCGGCCGGATGAGGATGACGCCCGCAGGAGAGACGGACCCGCTGATCGGGGCTCTGCCCCGGCAGACCAGGTCGATGCAGTGGCACTTCGAGGAAGTCACGAGACTGCCCCCGAGTTCCGTGTCTCTCATGGCCAGCGACGTCTGTCCGAACCAGGCGTTCCGCGTCGGACCGAGGGCATGGGGCTTGCAGTTCCATCCAGAAGCCGATGCCACGAGCGCGAAGAACTGGGCTGCGACTGACGAAGGCGCACTCGTGCGCAACGGTCTGACCCCAGAGTCTGTCGCCGCGCCGTTCGAGACGGCCGATCCCGAACTGGACGAGACCTGGATACCGATGCTGAGGCGCTGGGTCTCCTTCCTCTAGACGAGTCGTTCCCCTGCGACGAGTGGGTCGTAGGCGATCACGGATCGCATGACCGGCTGTCCGCATGCGGCCCGGCCGGCCAGGTCTGACCGTTTCACCGTGGGCCGTGAGCGTCCGGAATCACTCGTCTAGACGTGCGGGCGATAGTGAAAACAGTGTGGAAGAAGAGGAACAGATGCGAAGAACTGCGGACCTGAAGGCACTCGCGAACGAAACCATTGAACGAGAGGCGGCCTCCCTCGTAGCGCTCAGTCACCGCATCTCCGATCACCCCGAGACCGGTCTGCATGAGGTCCGCGCTGCCGCCTGGCTCCTCGAGGCGGTGCGCACCGTCCCGGGGGTGCGCACCGAAGCCGGCCTTGCCGGGATGCCCACCTCGTTCGTCGCTGAAATCGGCGCCGGCGAGCTCGTCGTGACCCTCTGCGCGGAATACGACGCCCTCCCCGGCGTCGGCCACGGTTGCGGGCACAACATCATCGCCGCCGCCGCAGTCGGAGCTTTTCTCACGCTCGCCCCCATGGCAGAGGCCCTCGGCGCGACGATCCGCCTTCTGGGGACCCCCGCAGAGGAGAACGAGGGCGGAAAGATCCGCCTTCTTCAAGCCGGAGCGTTCGACGGAACCCACCTCGCGATGATGGTGCATCCCGGCCCCGTCGACGAGGCGAGCATGAACCCGTACGCCTCTGCGGTGGTCGAGGCCCGCTTCACAGGCCGGGAAGCACACGCATCCCTCGCACCACATGAGGGAGTGAACGCGCTCGACGCGTTGACCGTCGCGCTCACTGCCATCGGCCTCGCCAGACAGCAGCTCGCACCGGGGCAGCAAATCCATGGCACGGTGGTCGACGGCGGTGGAGCACCGAACATCATCCCGGGCAGCACCGCAGGAGTGTGGATGATCCGCGCCACAGATCTCACGAGCCTTCACGAGGTGCGTGAACGCCTCAAGAACTGCCTCCGCGGCGGCGCGCTGGCCACAGGCTGTGAGGTCGACATCTCCCACGACGATCTGGCCTACCACAACCTGCGCATCGACCAACCGCTGACTGAGCTCTACCTCGACAACGCACGCTCGCTCGGCCGGAACCCCTCCGGAGTAGCGGCACGCGGCGGATCGACCGACATGGGAAACGTCTCCCAGGTCTTTCCGTCGATCCACCCGATGATCGGCCTCGGCGACGCCGGGTTGGTGCTGCACACCCGAGAGTTCGCGAAAGCGGCGCGCAGCCCCGAAGGTGATCGAGCTGCACTCGACGGTGCACGGCTGCTCGCCGGCGTTGCCATCGATGCCTGTCTGGACTCCGTGCACCGAGACCGGCTTATCAGCAGGGCACCGCTGTCGGACAAGAACTCGGCACGTCCGCAACACCCGCATCACTCGTACTGAGGTTGATCCCCGGGAGCGGACACCGGGTTTCGTGCGACGAGTGGCAGCGTACGCGCGGCGATCAGTGCCGGCTGCAGACCTCGGCGAAGGCGTCAGCGCGTCTCGGAGGAGGCAGGCGAGTTTCCCGGTCGAGTGCCAGGCACCGGACAGCTGTCCGTCCGGCTTGGTGTCGACACCATGACGGGCCGGCTCGGGTAGCGGCGGTGCCCTCTTGGACTGAGACGGAGGTGCCTTGGCACGCACGTTCACGGTGTCTCCGTCGCCGTGCCCGGATACGTCGTCTCGGTACGGGCGATGTCGGTGTGTCGGCTGGGGTGCTCGCCGATTCGGGTGATGCGGAACGTCGTCAGCCGGCGAACCTGGTCCGGAAGGCGGTGCGGTTGGGGGAGTCGGCCGAGCGGTCCCAGACGGCGAAGGTGACGCGGGCGAGCGGGGCGCCGTGGGTGTGCAGGGCTTCGGCGAACGCGTCCGCCACCTCGGCCGGGTCGTTGCCGAACACGCCGCAGCCCCAGGCGCCGAGGACGAGCTCGCGCACGCCGTGGTGGGCGGCCACGCCGAGGACACGGCGGGCGCGTTCGGTCAGAGTGTCCCTGACGTCGGTCTTCTCACCCGGCGAGTGCCGCGCCAACTGGCCGGCGTTGGGAGCGGGGGAGGTCAGGAAGGAGACCTGGTACGTCTGGTCGAGCAGGGCGTGGGAACCGTCGCGGATCACCGGTACGTGCGGGGAGAAGATCACCCGGTGGCTGTAGTTGAGGTCGGCGGATGCCCGATGGGCCGCGTAGTAGTCGGGGGCTTCGAGCAGGCATGAGTAGAGGAGAGCCGTGCGGCACAGGTCTTCCTCCTGGGCCTTGGCGCCGCGCAGGTACCCGCCGCCGGGGTTCCGGGCCGAGGCGAAGTTGAGGACGGCGAGGTGTTCGACGCCTTCGTCGGTGAGGCGGCGGGCGGCGCGCAGGCTGTCCTCGTCGGTCACCTCGGTCCCGCCGGTGAAGGGTCCGGTGGGCGCCGGGGCGAAGGCGGGGGAGTGGGAGACGGTCCCGCTGCGGGCGGCGGCGAGCGCAGGGGCTATGGAGACCCGGGCGCCGGTGGAGGTGGTGTAGGTGCCGGTGGTCGCCACGTGCTCGTTCTCGGTGGCGAGGTTTCTCAGACGGTTGCTCATGAGGGGCGATGGTAGCGAGGAATTATTGTCAGGGTGACTATTTTTGAGGGCGTGCAAGGCGGGACCGGCACGGCCGGTGAGGCTGTGTCGTGCCGATCGACGGCAATGCGTCGATCGGGGTGACCTTTCGTGGCCGACGGCGCCGGTACGTCCGGCCTGAAGGCCACCGAGCCGGTCCACAAGGGCAACGGGAAGGGCAAGGGCATCGTCCGTGTGACGGGGCCTCTCGCACGATGACGGAGGTTTGGGTGCGCGGTGATCGGACGCACGGTCAGGCCGTTCGTTTCCACGGTCACGACACGCTCCGGTGCAGGCGCCCGTCCGCTCCGGGGTCCGTCAGACGCGGTCCGCACCCCGGGGGGCACCCGCGCGGTGATCAGTCGACCCGCAGTCCGACCGCCAGCGTCAGTTCGAGCACCCGGTGTGGCGATGCGAGATCCGGAAACAGCTCCCGCAGCTGCGCCATCCGGTACCGGACCGTCTGGGGATGGACGAACAACTTCGCCGCCACCTCCTCCCGTCTGCCCTGGTGCAGCAGCCACGCCCGCAACGTCTCCTCCAGCCGCCTTGCCGTCGCGGCCGGCAAGGTCCGCAACGGTGCGAGGGCTCGGGCGCGCAGGTCCGCGAACGCGTCCGCATCGGCGCTCAGCACCAGCTCGGGCAGGTGGTCCTCGGTGTCGCGCACATCGGAGGAGAGGGAGCGGGCGCGCACGGCTCGTGCGTACGAGGCGGACGCCCGGATCCACGGCCGGGCCGGGCCGACCACGGCGGTGCGGTCGGTGAGCTGGCTCAAGAGGTGGGGCCGATCGGCGTCGGGGACGAGCAGCACACCGGTGGCGTCCGGTAGATCGTCGAGGACGAGGGTGCTCGGGTCGAGCGCACGGTAGGCGGGCCGGGCCTGGGCGGCGGGCAGCAGGACCGCGGTCAGCGAAACCGGAGGCTGCCAGGCTGCCCGTTGGGCAGAGGCCAGCAGCACGTCCGGGCTCGCGCCGGCGAGCAGGTCGCGGGTCAGGTGTTCCAGATGGCGCTCGTGGGCCCGGCCCCGGGCGGCCAGCTCGTCGGCGTGGCCCGCGGCACTCGCCGCGGAGAGCTCGTCGATGTAGGCGAAGGTCAGCTCGGCGAACTTGGCGACCTCGGAGGCGGGCAGACCTGCCGGTACGGCACCCGCCGCCAGACAGCGCCAGGCCACGCGGGCGCCGACGCGGTAGGCGCTGAGCAGGGCGTCCATCGACCGGCCGTCGCGCACCTCGCCGCGGCCCAGCTCGTAGGCCGCGCCACCGGCATCGCCGCCCATCGCGTTCCCGCTCGCGAGGTCCAGGTAGTGCCCCAGGGCGGTGCGGACGGCTCGGCGGATGGTGCCGCCCATGCGGCCCGAGAGCGCGTTGGCGTACGGCGGGACCTCGTCGATGATCGCCTGGACCACCTCGTCCGCAGTGCTCTTCAGCGCGGCCCGAAGTGCGGTGACCGTCGCCTCGTCCAGGGCCAGCTCGGTGGCCCTCTTGATTACGTATCCCATTTTTGTTCCCAGCGAACAATTCGGCCGACCAGATTCACATCCTACGGGTAGGACTTTACGCTCGGAGGCGCATCAAGCTGGAGTCATGACGAGTGCAGCCCTCCGCAGTAGGGCGTGGAAACTGCTGGAGATGGTCACGACGCCGCTGTTGCCGTCGGACTACCTCGACCTGGTCAGCCCGCTGCGTGCGGGCGCCGACCTGCGGGGGCGCATCGAGGCCGTGCATCCCGAGACGGCTGACGCCGCGACCATCGTGATCAGGCCCGGACGGGGCTGGCGCGGCCACACGGCCGGTCAGTACGTGCGGATCGGGGTCGACGTCAACGGGGTGCGCTTGTGGCGTGCCTACTCCATCACCTCGCCGACGAACCGTCGGGACGGCCGCGTCACGATCACCGTGAAGGCGATCCCGGACGGCAAGGTCAGCAACCATCTGGTCCGCAGGACGGAACCCGGCACGCTGATCCAGCTCGACCAGGCGACCGGTGACTTCGTGCTGCCGGAGGCCAAGCCCGCCAAGGTGCTCTATCTGACGGCCGGCAGCGGCATCACGCCGGTGATGGGCATGCTGCGCGACACCGAGTTCGACGACGTCGTCATGGTCCACTGCGCGCCGCGGCCGCAAGACGTGATCTTCCGCGACGATCTGCACGATCTGGTCACGGACCGGAATCTGCGTCTCACCGAGGTGCACACCGACACGGACGGCATGCTCGACCTCGCCCGTCTCGACGAACTCGTGCCCGACTGGGCCGAGCGCGAGACCTGGGCTTGCGGGCCCGCGGGCCTGCTCGACGCCGCCGAAGAGCACTGGGCCGGGCACGGCGTACCCGAGCGCCTGCACACCGAACGCTTCCGCCCCGCCCTCGCCGTCGTCGGTGACGGTGGCGAGGTCACGTTCAGCACCACCGGCAAGACCGTCGACGCGGACGGCGCCACGCCGTTGCTGGACGTCGGCGAGGAGGCCGGCGTGCTCATGCCTTCCGGGTGCCGCATGGGCATCTGCTTCGGCTGCGTCACGCCGCTCACGGCGGGCGCCGTACGCGACCTGCGCACCGGCGAGATCACCGAGTCCGCGCCGGGCGTCCTCATCCAGACCTGTGTGTCCGCCGCGGCGGGCCCCTGCGACATCGAACGGTAGGAGCACCTTGACCGCCATCGACCCCACCGCCCACCTGACCGCAGAGCAGATCGAGGAGCTCGGCCGCGAGCTGGACGCGATCCGCGACGAGGTGATCGCCAGCCGCGGCGAGCGGGACGCCGCCTACATCCGCAAGGTCATTTCCGTGCAGCGCAGGCTCGAACTGGTCAGCCGGGGCGTGCTGCTGTTCTCCCTCTTCCCGCCCGCGTGGGTGGTCGGCACCATCGGCCTGTCCGTGGCGAAGATCATGGACAACATGGAGATCGGCCACAACGTGCTGCACGGCCAGTGGGACTGGATGCGGGACCCGAAGATCCACTCCACCACCTGGGAGTGGGACCACGTCTCGCCGGCCGATCAGTGGAAGCACTCGCACAACGAACTGCACCACACGTACACCAACGTGATCGGCAAGGACAACGACCTCGGCTACGGCATCATGCGCGTCGACGAGGACCAGAGGTGGCACCCGTTCCACCTCGGCCAGCCGCTGTGGAACTTCGTCAACGCCTGCTTCTTCGAGTACGGCATCGCCGCGTACGACCTGGAGCTCGGCAAGAACCTGCGCAAGCGCCGCCGCAAGGACCCGGAGTTCCGCGCGCGGGCCAAGGCCGTGGGCCGCAAGATCCGCAAGCAGGTGCTCAAGGACTACGTGATCCATCCGCTGCTGTCGGGCCCGTCGTTCCTCACCACGCTCGCCGCCACCTTCACCGCGAACCTGGTCCGCAACCTCTGGACCCACTCGGTGATCATGTGCGGGCACTTCCCCGAGGGCGTCCAGGTCTTCGAGCGCCGGTCGATCAAGAACGAGACGCGCGGCCAGTGGTACCTGCGCCAGATGCTGGGCTCGGCGAACATCAGCGGCAGCAAGGCCATGCACTTCATGTCCGGCAACCTGTCGCACCAGATCGAGCACCACCTGTTCCCGGACCTGCCGAGCAACCGGTACGCCGAGGTCGCGGTGAAGGTAAGGGCGCTGTTCGAGAAGTACGAGCTGGAGTACGTCACCGGGCCGCTGCCCAAGCAGGTTTTCTCCGCGTGGTGCAAGGTCTTCCGGCTGTCCCTGCCCAACAGGAAGCCGAAGGCCAAGACGCCGGACCGAGACCAGGAGCTCGTCGCGGCCTGATCGCGGTACGGGTTCGGATCCTTCCGGGGCGCAGGTAGGGACGCATCAGTCCCGTCCGGCCCATGGCCTCGTCGCCACGTCGCACTCCGACAGCGCGGCGACGGCCTCGGGATCGGGGCTCCGTGTGCGGCCGGGCCGCAGGTCGTGGACGGAGGTGCGTCCGACTCAGTAGTGGATGAGCAGCCGGTCGAGGACGCGCATGCCGAAGTCGACGGCGGACACCGGCACCCGTTCGTCGACACCGTGGAAGAGTGCCGAGAAGTCGAGCCCCGGCGGCAGCCGTCTCGGCACGAAGCCGTAGCCGGTGATGCCGAGCCCGGCGAAGGCCTTGTTGTCGGTACCGGCCGACAGGCAGTACGGGACGGTGCGCGCTCCCTGGTCCTCGCCGAGCAGGGCCTCGGTCATGGCCGCCACCAGCGGTGTCTCGAAGGGCGCGGAGACGGCGACATCGCGTTCGACGGTCTCCAACCGGACCCGGGGTCCGGCGAGTTCGGTGAGGGCCTGCTCGAACTCGTGCTCAAGGCCGGGCAGGAATCGCCCGTCGACCTCGGCACAGGCGCGGCCGGGCACCACATTGGTCTTGTAGCCGGCGGTCAGCCGGGTCGGGTTGGCGGTGTGGTGGAAGGAGGCGCCGATGAAGCGGGCCAGCGGGCCGAGGCAGTCCAGTACCTGAGCCGGATCGGGGTCGTCGGCGTCGAAGGGCACACCGAACGCGTCGGCGGCCTCGGTGAGAAAGGCCCGGGTGGTGGGGGTGAGCACCAGCGGCCAGCGGTGGGCGGCGATTCTGGCCACTGCGCCGGCCAGTTCGGCCACCGCGTTGTCGGTGTGCAGCATCGAGCCGTGGCCGGCTCGGCCCTCCGCGACCAGGCGGATCCAGTGCAGCCCCTTCTGGGCGGTCTCGATCAGATAGAGCCGGCGCTCCGGTCCGGCTTCCACGGAGAAGCCGCCGACCTCGCTGATGGCTTCGGCGCAGCCTTCGAAGAGTTCCCGGTGGTGCTGGACGAGGTAGCGGGAGCCGAGCGTGCTGCCCGCCTCCTCGTCGGCCATCCACGCGAACACCAGATCCCGGCGGGGGCGCCGGCCCTCGGTGGCCCAGGAGCGCGCCAGGGCGAGCATCATCGCGTCCATGTCCTTCATGTCGATGGCGCCCCGGCCCCAGATCTCGCCGTCCCGGTGCTCCCCGGCGAAGGGCGGCACGGACCACTCGGACGGATCCGCGGGCACCACGTCGAGATGGCCGTGGACCAGCAGGGCGGGCAGGGCGGGGTCCTGGCCCGGTATGCGCAGGACGACATTGCCGCGCCGGGGCGCGGACTCCAGATAGACGGGTTCGAGCCCGGCGTCGCAGAGCTTCGCGGCGACGTACTCGGCTGCTCGGCGTTCACCGGGGCCGCTTCCGTCACCGGGGTTGGAGGTGTCGATCCTGAGCAGGTCGGTGAGGAGGTCGACCGCGTCGCGGGTGCCGGGGTTCACCGCTTGGCCACGAATCCGCGCTTGTGGGCCCGGGTGACCAGGGTCGCCTCGCAACGGACCAGCCCGGGCAGCCGGCCCAGGACCTCGACCTGGAAGCCGAAGAGGTCGTCCATGGAGGGCAGTACGGCGAGGATGTTCACCGCCCGGGTGCCTGCCACCACACCGCAGTAGCGGACAGCGGGGTGCAGTGCCAAGGCTTCGGCGACCGGCTCTATCGCGGAGGGGAGGGTTTCCAGCCACAGTTCCGCCTCGACGCCGTAGCCGAGGAGTTCGGGTTCGATCTCGGCGCGCAGTGCCACCGCGCCGCTGCCCAGCAGGCGTTCGGTCCAGCGCCGGGCGGTGGCCGGGACCACTCCGAGGCGCTCCGCGAGCTCCACCCAGCTGTAGCGGGCGTTCTCCACCAACAGCTCGATCAGCCTGTGGTCGCTGGGCTGGAGGTCGACGGGGGCACCGGGATCGGTGGCCGTCGGTGCTCCGGAGGTGACCGCCGAGGCCTCCTCGGGGGTCAGATATTCGGCGTGCCAGGCGGTGGTGGGCTTGATGTGGCGCAGCACCGGATAGCTGCGGGTGCTGCGGACCCCGGCGATGGACGGCAGCTCCTGGGATGTCACCCGGTGGAGCGCCGCCCGGCCGTCCGCCAGCAGCTCGCAGGAGACGTCCGCGTCGCCGGTGACGACGGCGACCCAGCGGGTGTCGGCGCGCAGCGCGAGCGCCTCGGCGACTGAGTCGGCGCTCCCCGGATCGACCTGGATCCGCAGGCTGACGGTCTGTCCGAGTCCGGTGCGCAGCTCGTCCACGAAGGCGGTGAAGCGCAGGGCGTCGGCGTCCACGAGCCGCTGGACCCGGCGGGCGACCGTGCGTTCCACCTCCCCCAGGGCCTGTGCGAGCAGGCCGTACGGCACTCGGGCGTCGATCTGGAGCGCCGCAACGATCCTCCGATCAAGACTGTCTGTTTCCATCATGAGGAGAACTTTAGATGTCTGATTCCGTTAAGTTCAAGAGAACTCTTGTCTGAAAATAGAAGTACTGGCAAGCTGTGCGCCACCCAACGACAAACCGAGGGAAGGAGCGCACGGATGGGCATATCCACCCGGTCGCGCCGGCGGTTCACTCCGGGGCGACTGCACACCCAGGTGGCGATCGGACACCTGGCCGTGCACTCCTGCGCCGAGGACGGGCTGGTCGTGTTCACCTGCCGCACGGTCGTCGGCGGACGGGACCGGATCGGCCTGTGGGCGGTGCCGTACGCCGGGGGTCCGGCCCGCCCGCTGACGGACGGCCCGTGGTGCGACACCCGGCCCCGTTTCTCCCCGGACGGGCGGAGTCTGGCCTTCCTCCGGGACGGGCAGTTGTATCTGTTGGCACCGGCGGGGACCTCGGCGCCCCGGCGGGTGACGGACTTCCCCCGGGGGGTCCAGGATTTCGACTGGGGCCCGGACGGCACCTGGCTCGCCGTCCTCGCCGAGGACGCGCGGGCGCCCGAGGAGCGGCGCGAGGACACCCCCTACCGCACTGACGAGCAGGGCTCCGCGGACAGCACGGACGGCGAGCCGACCTGCCGGGTGCTGGAGCGCGCCGGCTGGCGCCTCGACGGCGAGGGGCTGCTGCTCCATCCCCGCCAGGTGCACCGAGTGGAGACCACGGGCGCGGCCCGGCGGCTCACCGCGGGCCCCCGCTCGGTCGCACGGCCGCGCACCGGCCCGGACGGCACGGTGTACGTCCTCGCCGACCCCGGCCCCGAAGCGGACCTCGTCCCCTGCCCACAGGTGCATGCGGTGACGCCCGACGGGGCATTGCGCCCGGTCACCGCGCTGGCCGGCGGTGTGGTCCGCCACCATGTGCGCGCCGACGGCACACTCACCGTCATCGGTCGGACCCGGCCCGATCCGAGGGACCAGGACCCTCCGCAGGCGTTCCACGTCGACCCGGCGGCGGACCGTCCCGTTCATCTCCTGCCGCGGTGCGGCGATCAGTGGGTCGGGGCGCTGGGCGGGGAGAGCGATCTGCACGACTGGTGGACCGAGGCCGAGGACTGCGCCGAGGCGACCGGGGTCGCCCATGACGGCGGCGTACGCCCCTACGACCTCATCACCGGGGAGCCGTTGGCCGGGCCCGGTACCGTCGTCGGCTCACTGGCGCGGCACGGTCCGCTGACCGTCGCCGTCCTGGTGCCCGCCGGGCCGATCGCCGCCCCCGAGGTCCATGCGCTGGACGCGGACGGCACCGTCCGCAGGCTCACCACCCTCGGCTCCGCGTGGCTGGACGACTGGGAGCCGCCCGTCATGGAGCGCCTGGAGGCGCCCGGGCCGGCCGGGCCGGTCACCGTCCATCTGCTGCATCCCCCCGGCTCGGACCCGTCCGACCCACTGCCCACCGTGGTGTCCCTGCACGGCGGACCCACCAATCAGTGGGGGCCGCTGCCGAACATCGAGGCACTGCTGCTGGCCGGCGCCGGCTACCGGGTGGCGCTGCCCAATCCGCGCGGCTCCACCGACCGCGGCAGCGCCTGGGTCGCCGGCCTGCACGGGGCCTGGGGGCGGGCCGACGCGGAGGACGTCCATGCCGTGGTGGACCACCTGATCGCCACGGGCAGGGCGACCCCGGGCCGGCTCGGGGTCTGCGGGCTCTCCTACGGCGGTTTCCTGACGCACTGGCTGGTGGCCACCGGCGATCGCTTTGCCGCCGCCGTCGCCGAGAACGGCGTCAGCAACCAGGTCTCCGCCTGGGCGAACTGCGACATCGGCCCCTCCTACGGCACGGCCTCCGGCATGGGCGACCCGCTGGACGACGAGGGCGCGGCCCGCCTCTGGGAGGCGTCCCCGCTGCGGCTGGCCTCCCGGATCCGCACCCCCCTGCTGATGCTCCAGGCCGAGGACGATCTGCGCTGCCCGGCCGCCGACAACGAGCAACTGTTCCTCGCGCTGCGGCGACTCGGCAGAACCGTCCGCTACGTGCTCTATCCCGAATCCAGCCACCTCTACCAGGGCAACGGGCGCTTCGACCGGCGGCTCGACCGCCATGAACGGCTCCTGGACTGGTTCCGGACCCACCTTCCCCTCGACCATCCCTAGAAAGGCCCGCGCGCCATGCTTCGCAGGAACCGTCAGCGCACCCGCCGGGCCGCGCCACTCGTCGCCCTCGCCACGGCGACCTCCCTCGCCCTCACCGCCGCCGCGCCGGCGCCGGCCACCGCACCGGACTCGGTCCGCGCCTCCGTCGGCAGCGGTGACCACCGCATCGGCCACGCCCAGCCGATCGACAGCGTCAACCCCTTCGGGCAGCAGAACGTCATCTCCAACTCGGTCAGCCTCACCGCCTACGACATGCTCCTCAACTACCGCACCGCGGACGGCCGCCCGGACCTCGACAACTCCCTCGCCCGGTCCTACCGGACCTCGAAGGACGGCCGCACCTGGACCTTCCGGCTCCGCCCCGGTGTCACCTGGTCCGACGGCAAGCCACTGACCAGCGCCGATGTCCAGTGGACCTATCAGGCGGTGATGGCCAACCAGACCAATGTGCTGCGCGGCTACGTCACCAACGTCAAGAAGATCACCGCGCCCGACCCGCTCACCGTGGTGTTCCGGCTCTCCGAACCGGACGCCCGGCTGGAATCCGCCTCCGTGCCGATCCTGCCCAGACACGTCTTCGCCCGCCACCCGGTGGCCTCGCTGGACAAGATGCGCATACCCCTGCCGGCGGTGACCACCGCGCCCTTCCGGATCACCTCGTACCAGAAGAACGGCACCACCGTCCTCGACACCAATCCGCGCTTCCGGGGAGACCGCCCAGAGGTGAAGCGCGTGCTGTTCGTCCACTACCAGAGCAGCCAGGCCGCGCTGCGGGACATCAAGCTGGGCAGCCTGGACATGATCGCGGACGGCGACAGCAGCTGGGTCAACAAACTCAAGAAGGACAAGGACATCACCGTCTGGACGGCGCCGTCACCCGGCTACTCCGAAATCGCCTTCAACTCCTGCCCGCCCGGCGGAGCCGGCTCCTGCACCCGGCCGGCGAAGAACGTCCGTACCGCCGTCGTCCAGAACCCGGCCATCCGCAAGGCGCTCGCCTGGGGAATCGACCGCGAGAACCTCTCCCGGACCATCTACGCCGGGCAGAACCCACCCGCCGACGGCCTGATCTCCCCTTACTACTCGTCGTACTACCGGAGCTTCGCCGAGGACCCGGAGGTCGGCTACGGATACGACCCGGCCAGAGCCCGCGAGATCCTCAGGGCCGGTGGCTGGCGGTGCGACACCACCCCCTGCGTCAGAAACGGGGTCAAGGCCGAGTTCGAGATGCTGGTCCGCTCCACCTCCTCCCAGGACCAGAACGCCGTCCGCCGGATCCGGGCCTGGGCCTCCCAGATCGGCATCGCCATCACCATGACCGTGGTGACCGAGGACGCTCTCAACAACACCATCTACAACCCGGGCTCCAAGAAGGGCCGCTACGCCCCGAGCTACGACGCCTTCTACTGGGCGTGGAGTGGTGACATCGGCACCCCCGACCTCAACCTGGAGGTGCTGCGGACCGGCAACTCCTGGTCCGACTCGTACTACTCCAACCCCGCCTACGACCGGGCCTCACTGAGCGCGGTGCGTTCCATGGACATGCCGCGACGGGTCGCCGCCATGCACGAGGCCCAGCGCATCGCCCTCACCGATCTGCCCTACGTCCCCACCGTCTTCGCGGTGAGGATCATGCTCACCCGCAACGACACCTGGCACGCCCACCAACCCTCCCCCGCCACCGGCGCGGGATCGCCGTTCGGTGCCAACTGGCTCCAGCTGACGTCGCTGCGGGCCGGTCCTGCGCCGGGCACCGTCACCGCCGCGGCGGCACCTGCGGCGGCCATGAGCACACCGGCCTGGCTGGCTGTCGCCCTGGTCGCGGCCGGAGCCGGCTATCTGTTCGGCCGCCGGCGCGGATCGGCCCCGGCCGAGGTCCGCGACTGGACCGACGAGTAGCGCGGGAGCGACGAGATGACGACCTTCCGCCGCCTCACCGGCCGCGTCCTGACCGCGCTGGGCACCCTCGCCTTCGTCCTGGTGCTCAATTTCGTGATCTTCCGCGCCATGGGCGACCCCAAGCACGACCTGGCCCGCAATCCGCACCTCACGGAGGCGGCGCAGACCGCTCTGATCCAGCAGCGCGGGCTGGACGAGAGCGAATGGGTCCAGTTCACCCGCTATCTCCGGGACACCCTCACCGGCGACCTCGGCACCTCCTTCATCACCAACCGTTCCGTCGCCGAGGAGTTGCTGAACGCCCTGCCCAACACCCTGATCGTGGCCGGGCTCGCCACCGTGCTCGCCTCGCTGCTGGGGCCGTGGATCGGCCTGCTCGCCGCCTGGAAACGCGGCCGGACCCGCGACACCGTGCTCACCCAGGGCGCGGTGGTGCTCTACTCCATGCCGAGCTTCTGGCTGGGCATGGTGCTGATCGCGGTCTTCTCCCAGTGGTGGCAGCTGCTGCCCACCGGCCTCGCCTCGACCCCGGGATCGACCGCCACCGGCTGGGCCCACGCCCGGGACGTGGCCCGGCACGCCGTTCTGCCGGTCGCCACACTCACCCTGGGCCTACTCGCCCAGTACGCGGTCAACATGCGCAGCGCGGTGGTGGACACGATGCGCGAGGACTACGTATTGACCGCACGGGCCATCGGTCTCGCCCCGCGCCAGGTCCGCGGCCGGCACATCGTCCGCAACGCCATGCTGCCCGTGGTCACCGTGATCGGTCTCAACCTCGGCTTCGTGCTCGGCGGGGCGATCACCGTGGAAGCCCTGTTCTCCTGGCCCGGCCTCGGCCTGCTGACCATGGAGGCCATCAACGGCAAGGACTACCCGATGCTGCAGGGCCTGTTCCTGCTCTCCTCCGCCCTGGTGATCGCGATGAACCTGGCCACCGATCTGCTCTACAGCAGGCTCGACCCCCGGATCCGGAAGTGACACCGCTCATGGAGAACGGACGCGAGAGAAAGCGGCGGATGGAGGAGGACCGAGTGCGGGAGGGCCGGATGGAGCGGGAAACACCGGGAGGGGCCGGCCTCGCCGCGACCGACGAGCACCGTGCGACCGCCCGGCGGCTGCTCGGCGAGGGACGGAGCGGGCGGTGCGCCCGCGCCGCCGGAGCCGTCCGGGGCGTACTGCGGGACCGGCGCGGAGCGATCGGCGCCGGACTGCTCACCGCGTTCGCGCTGATCGCCGCGCTCGCCCCCTGGCTGGCCCCGCAGGACCCCAGGGCGGCCGGCTCCTTCTCGTCCGCGATCCTCGCCGACCCGAGCGCGGCGCACTGGCTCGGCACCGACGAGAACGGCCGCGACCTGCTGTCCCAACTGCTCCTCGGCGCACAGGACACCATGCTGGTCGGCTTCACCGCCGCGCTGGTCTCTTCCGTCATCGGCACCGCCGTGGGCATAGCGGCGGGCTGGTTCGGCGGGTGGACCGACCGGATCCTCGGCATCCTCAACGACTGGTTCCTCGTCCTGCCGATGATCCCGGTGACCGTGCTCGCGGCCAGCCTGCTCGGAAACCGCGCCGCACACCTCCCGCTCGGCCGGACCACCGTACTGATCATGGTCATCGGACTGTTCGGCTGGGCGGGGACCTCACGGATCGTCCGCGCCGAGGTGCTCTCGCTCAAACACCGGGCCTTCGTGGAACGCTCCGTGGTGCTGGGCGCCGGACAGCTGCGGGTGATCCGCACCCAGATCCTGCCGAACGTGGCGCCGCTGGTCCTCGCCAACGCCGTGGTCTACGTGGCGCTGGCGGTACTCACCGAATCGACCCTGTCCTATCTCGGCCTCGGCGACCCCGACCGCTTCTCCTGGGGCGGGATGCTCCAGTCCGCTCAGGAAGCCGGGGCGATGAGCACCGGGGCCTGGGGCTACTTCCTCGCCCCCGGTCTGGGCATCACCCTGGTCGTGCTGGGGTTCTCCCTGCTCGGCCACGCCATCGAGAGCCGCGTCGACCCACGCCTGAGGGAGCAGCGATGAGCGACACCCGCAGCAAGGACGGCGGTCCGATGACCGCCCCCGCCCCGTCCCCGACCGACCCTCCGCTGCTCTCGGTCCGCGACCTCACGGTCGTCCGCCGGGACCTGCCCACCGCCAGGATCGTCGACTCCGTCGGCTTCGAGCTGCGCCGTGGCGAGGCCCTGGGGCTCGCCGGGGAATCCGGCTGCGGCAAGACGACGACCGCGCTGGCGCTGTTGGGCCTGTTGCCCGACGGCCTGGTGCGCACCGCCGGTGAGATGCACCTCGACTCGGGGCGGGGGCCGCGTCCGCTGCACACCCTGTCGCCACGCGGTATGCGGGCCGTGCGCTGGCGGCGCGTCTCCATGGTGTTCCAGGGGGCCATGAACGCGCTGGACCCGGTGATGCGGGTGGGCGAGCAGATCGGTGAGGCCGTCCGGTTGCACCGTCCCGCGCTGGACCGGACCGCGGTCACCGCCCGGGTGCGTGAACTCTTCGAACAGGTACGGCTCGACCCGCTCCGGATCCGCTCGTACCCGCACGAGTTCTCCGGCGGACAGCGGCAGCGCCTCATGATCGCGCTCGCCCTCGCCTGCGAACCCGATCTGGTCATCGGCGACGAGCCGACCACCGCGCTGGATGTGATCACCCAGCGCCGGATCCTGGAACTCCTGGACGAGCTGCGCCGCGAACTCGACCTCTCGGTACTGCTGATCACCCACGATCTGTCCGTCCTCGCCGAAACCTGCGACCGGATCGCGGTGATGTACGCCGGACGGGTCGTGGAGACCGGCACCGTGGATCAGGTGTACGGAGCGCCCGAACACCCCTACACCCAGCGGCTGCTCGCCTCCTTCCCCACGGTGGGAGGCCCGCGCGAACTGCCGCCGCCGATCCCCGGCTCACCCCCCGACCCGGCCGCGCCCGAACCCGGCTGTGCGTTCGCCCCTCGCTGTGACCGGGCGGAGGACAGGTGCCGCGCCTCCGCTCCGCCGGCCGCCGGCGACCCGGGCGGGGCGGACCGCACCGTCCGCTGCCATCTCCTGCTCTGGCCCGTCACGAACCCGGAGACGTCCCGATGACCGCCACCGCCCATCCGCTCTTCGAGGCCGAGGGCCTCGGCGTGACCTTCCCCGGCCGGGGCGAGCCCGTCCACGCACTCCGCGGTGTGGACCTCAGCTGGGCCGAGGGCGAGATCCTCGGCCTGGTGGGGGCCTCCGGAAGCGGCAAGTCCACCCTGGGCCGGACCCTGATGGGGCTCCAGCGGCCCGGCGGAGGAAGTCTGCGGTTCCGCGGCGAGCCGCTCACGGGGCGCCGCGGCCGGGACTTCCGGCGCAGAGTTCAGATGATCTTCCAGGATCCCTATCAGTCCCTCAACCCCCGCCGGACCGTGGGCGCGCAGGTACTCGAAGGGCTGGACGTCCACGGCATCGGCACGCCGGGGGAGGAGCGCACCGCCCTCGCGGTCGCCGCCATGGAACGCTGCGGGCTGGCCCCGGTCGACCGCTACTGGCACCGCTACCCGCACCAGCTCTCGGGCGGCCAGCGCCAGAGAGTGGTGATCGCCGCCGCCGTCGCACTCGGTCCCGAGGCCCTGATCTGCGACGAACCCGTCTCCGCGCTGGACGTCTCCATCCGCTCTCAAGTCCTGGGACTCCTTGCCGAGCTGCGCCGCGACGAGGGCATCGGACTGCTGTTCATCACCCACGACGTGGGGCTTGCCTGGGCCCTCTGCGACCGGGTGGCCGTCCTGCACCTCGGCGAGCTGGTCGAGTACGGCGAAGTCGAGCAGGTCCTCGGGGCACCACGGCACCCGTACACCCGCGAACTGCTGGCGGCGGTGCCGGCGCCGCGCGGCTGACGTCCCCGCGCGGCGGTCGGCAGCGTTGCGGTGCGGGTGCAGGACGATCGGGGCGGGCGGGCCCAAGCCGACAGCCGCACCCGCGTACGCAACGGACAACAGGGCCTCTCGGTCCTGCTCGGGCAGGTTCTGCTCAGAGGTGCTGATCAGCGGAGCTGGAGGGACCACTCCTGCTTCGAACCACCCTTGCAGGTCCACACCCCGAGCTGCTTGAAGTCGGAGTGGTGGGTGAGGCAGTCGTCGTCGGAGATCTGGATCCGGTACTTGCCGCTACCGAGGTCGACGAACTCCCACTTCTGCCTGGAGGAGTTGCTCCACGGCTGTAGTTCGGCCAGGTAGCTGCCGGAGTTCTTGGTGAGTTCCAAGCCGTGGGAGCTGGTGATCCGGTAACGGCCGCCGCCCGCCGAGGCGACCTTCCACTTGGATTCGTTGCCGCCCCGGATCCCGGGGACGACCGCTGCGCCGGCGGAACCGCCGGTCGGGACGGCGCCCAGCCCGTTGGAGAGCTTCAGATGCGCGTCGGCGCCGTTGCCGGGTGTGGTCGGGTTCGTCGGCTTGGAGGGGATGTTGCCGCCCCAGGCCCAGTTCTGGTTGGGCGCGTCCCGGTTGGTCTCGGAGCCGCAGGCCCAGGCCGCCACCGTGCTGCCGTTGCCGGTCCGGCCGTACAGGGCGTCGACGCAGACGTCCTTGGACCGGTCCTCCTGGTGCGACATGCTCCGCAGGCTGCCGCTGTGCGACATGTGCCAGCGCTGACCGGGGATCTCCAGGCAGTCCCAGACCTGGAGCTTCGTCCCGTTCGCGGTGTTGTTGCCCGCCAGGTCCAGACATTTACCGTTGGCCGCGCGGAGCTTGTAGCCGTTGTAGGTCCACTTCTGCGCGTTGCCGCCGTTGCACTCCCACAGCTGCACGGGGGTTCCGTTCGCGGTGCCGTTGCCGCTGACGTCCAGGCAGGCCCGGTAGCCGGGGGCGCTGGAGTCCGGGGTCAGGCTGCCGGTCCTGCTGCCGTGGCCGGACCGCGCGGGGAAGTGGATGGTGCGCACGTCTCCGTCGCACTTGTAGGGCCGCGCGGTCTTCGCCCGGCAGGTCCACGGCTCCTTCTTGACGGTGTCGCTGTCGTGGCCGACGAACGCCCAGTTCATGTAGCCGCCGTCACCCCGGTTGCGGAACGTGGAGTCCCCCTGGAAGACCCAGATCCTGAAGACGTCGTAGCCGGAGGGTTCCTTCTTCTCCTGGTCCATGAAGTGGTTGAGCTTGTAGGTGGTGTCGAGCAGCACCCCCTTCATGTCGGCCTTGTGCTCGTTGTGGAACCACTCGGTGTCGTACAGGGCGGTGCCCACGGACTTGAACACCATGACGTTGAACCCCGGGAACTTCTCGCTCAGCTTCGCCGCGGTGCCCTGGGTGAACTCCGCGTTGGTCAGCTTGTTGAGGTTGGCCGCCTTGCGCATGCCCTTGATCACGTCGAAGGAGGCACCGATCAGCGAGGTCATGCAGTTGCCACCGCCCGGCACGGCCGGGGTCCCACAGGTCTTGTCCACGGGGAACGGCGTCGGCGCGGCCTGGGCCGGCGCGGTCAGGACCGGCGACACGGTCAGGCCGGAGGCGACGACGACCGCGGCGACCCCGCAGGCCAGGGCGCTCCTCAGACGGGAGAGGGGTTTCATGTCAGGTGCATCTTTCTGCTCGAAAGGATGGACGTTAGACCCCGAAATCGATGGTTTCCTGGTCCCTTACGCCATCCATACGGCTGGGCCGAAAGCCCTGACGCCTTGTTACGTGCCGTCTTGCCCGGTCGGTTTCGCGATCGCGGATCGAGCGGCCCCGAGCGCGGTCGTGGTCGGCGTCATCGCCGTCGGGCCGGATGTCCAAGGCGCCGGCCTCGTCACCTTCGTGGAGATCCGCTCCGTCCGCACCTCGCGCGACGGCGGCCCGTGGGCGGGCGGGGTGCCCGACGTCACCGGCACCGGACGCTGGGCGGCGAGCGACCTGCCCGGCCTGGTTCACGGCTCCTGCGTGTCCGGCGACCAGGTCCGTGCATCCCCTACCGGATCGCTCACGCAAGGTCAATAAGCGCGAACCCAAGTCGTTTCGGATCAATAGGCCCAGCCCCATTCTCGTACCCGGCAGCTCTTTCCCCGAGTGCCTGCGTCATTTTCCTGCCGGGTTCCGGAGATTAGTGTGGTGCCGCAACGGAACACCTGGCAAAATTCACGGCCGGATCGTTCCACCGGAAAGCACGGCATTCAGAGGGAGAGGATATGAAGGCCCGGATCAAGGACTGCCCACTGGCGGCGACCGTCGAACACATCGGGGACTGGTGGACACTGGAACTGCTGCACGACGCTTTCGACGGACTCACCCGTCCCGAGGAGTTCCGGGCCAGTCTGGGCACCCCGCCCGACGTACTGGCCACCCGGCTCGACACCCTCGTGCGGCAGGGACTCATGACCCGCCGTCCCTGCCCGGGGCAGGACCCGCGGCCCGGCCCGGACGGCTCCGGTCGCACCGACTCCGGCCCGTCGGAGCCCCGGACACAGGAGGCGCACGAGTACCTGCTGACCGGCCCCGGACGCGCCCTGCGGCCGTTGCTGCTGGCCATGGCCGCCTGGGTGAACGAGCGGCTGCCACCGCAGGACCGCAGCATGATCCTGGTCGACGCGCGCACCGGCCGCGAGGTCGAACCCGTCGTCGTCGACCGGGCCACCGGTCTGCGCGTCGACACCGCGCACCACGTCTTCACCGCCGGGCCCGCCGCGAGCGCACCCCTGCGGGCCCGCTACTCCGGCCGGCGTGCCGGCGGGGCGTCCCGTCGACAGGACACCGAGCACGAGGCGGCCGGACCACCACCGCCCGCCCCTTCCTCCGACGCGTCGTCAGATGCCCCGTCCGAAGTCTTGGACACCGCACCGGAAGGGACCGGCTAATTCGTCGGCGAAGGTAATGCGCCGAACGCGGTCCGGCTGCCCCGAACACTTCTTGTCCGGGATTGGCGGGCTTGCTAGTGTTCCGTGGCCGTGATCGGAGAGCTGCCCTGGGGAGCTTTGGTGTTCAGGAACTCCAACAGTAGTGTCAGATTCGTGCGCTGGCCCGCCCAGGCGAACTTACGCGACCACTGCAAAAGAGAGGGAATTCCCTGTCTGCTCGTGGTGGAGGGCGGCGCGGAACCCCCGCTCTGCAGCGATCCGCACGAGGACTGGGTACGCGCGCCGATATCCCGTATCGACCTGGATGCCCGGGTCGCCGCCCTGCGGCACCGCGCGACCAGCCGCCGGACCCCCGTCCTGGACGCCTCGGGAACGCTCTACTACGCCACCCGGTCCGTGAGCATCTCCACCACCCAGACCGAACTGATGGCCCTGTTCGTCGAGCGCTTCGAAGCCGTGGTCCACCGCGACGAACTGCGTCGGCGGCTGGCGGGCGCCGCGGAGTGCAACCCCACCCGCAACTCCCTGGACCTGCACATCATGCGGCTGCGCCGCCGCCTCGACCCGGTCCACCTCTCCATCCGCACCGCCTGGGGCAAGGGATATCTGCTGGAACCCCAGGACCGGTCGGTCCAACCGGAACGTACCTGCGTCTAGAGAGGAGCTGCCCGTGCCCGTCGCCCGCCTCGACGGCGTCCGCATCCGCTTCGACGACCACCCTGCCGGGTCCCCGCGCCGGCCCGGGGACCCGGCGAAGCGCGCGCGCCGATACTGATGATCACGGGCCTGGGGGCGGGCGGCAGCGTGTGGACCCGTACCAGGTGCCCGTACTCACGGCTGCCGGACACCGCGTCGTCACGGGGGACAGCCGGGGGACACCACCGAGCGGCGAGTGCCCCGGGGTCCTCGCCCAGGAACGGCTCACCCGGGTCCCGGACCGCCTCCACACGCTGACCGGTGAATCGGAGCATCCTGGAGTTGCTCGCCGCGGGCCGGGCCGGCGCGCCCAGATGACCGCCGCCCCCGCCCCGGCCCGGATCAGCCCCGGGCCACCGACGCCCGCAGCGCACCCTTGTCGACCTTGCCGACCGCCGTGTGCGGGAACGCGTCCAACACCACGATCCGGTCCGGCACCTTGTACGTGGCGAGCCCCGAACCGCGCAGGAACGCCTTCAGCGCCGGGGCCCGCAGCTCCTCCCCGCGCCCCACGACGAACGCGTAGCAGCGCTCCCCGAGTACGGGGTCCTCGACCCCGACGACCGCCGCGTCCCGTATCCCCGGGTGCGCCAGCAGATGCCGCTCGACCTCCTCCGCCGGGACCTTGTCCCCGACCCGGTTGATGACGTCCTTGATCCGGCCCGTGATCACGAGGTTGCCGTCGGCCCGCCGCACCGCCAGGTCCCCCGTCCGGAAGAACCCGTCGTCGGTGAACGCCCGCGCGTTCTGCTCCGGGGCCCGGTAGTAGCCGCGGATCGTGTACGGACCGCGCACCAGCAACTCGCCCTCCCGCCCCGGCGGCAGCTCCTCGTCCGCGGGTCCGGCTATCCGCACCTCGTCGGCGTCCGCCAGCGGACGGCCCTCGGTGTGCAGGACCACCTCGTCCGCGTCCGTGATCCTGGTGTACGTCAGCAGCCCCTCGCCCACCCCGAACCACTGGCTGAGGCGGCAGTCCAGCACCTTCCGCGCCCGCTCGGCCTCCGCCGGGTTGAACTTCGAACTGCCCACCTGGAGCAGCACGTCCGGTATCCGCGCCCCGCTCTTCTGCGCCGCCTCCACCCACATCCGCACCAGCGGCGGCACGAGGGTGGTGAAGGTGACCCCCTCCCGCCGCACCAGGGCGAACGCCTCGTCCGGCCGCAGCCCCCCGGCCATCACCACCCGGCCGCCCACCAGCAGGGTGCCCAGCACACCGGGACAGCCGAGCGCCGCGTTGTGCGCCACCGGGTTCACCGCCAAATACACGCTGCCGGCGTCCACTTCCAGCGCCCGCGCGCAGGCCAGCATGTTGTACGCGTAGTCGTCGTGGGTCCGGGGGATCAGCTTCGGCAGGCCCGTCGTCCCGCCCGACAGCAGGAACAGCGCGGGCTGCGACGGATCGACCCGCGGCAGGTCCGCGGACCCCGCGCGCAGCGAGTCCAGCGCCGTGAACTCCGCCGCGTCACCGTCCACCACCACATGCCGCACTCCCGGCACCGCAGCGAGCACCTCCCGAGCCAGCTCCCGGTGGTCGAAGCCCCCGTGGACGTCCTTCACCACGTACGCGACCGCCCCCGAGTGTCCGCACAGATGCGTGATCTCGCTCTTGCGGTGACCCGGCAGCGCCAGCACCGGTATCGCCCCCACGTGCAGCAGCGCCAGGACCACCACCACGAACTCCGGGGTGTTGGGCAACTGCACCACCACCCGGTCCAGCGGACCGATCCCCAGCGCCAGCAGCCCGCCCGCCGTCTCCAGCGACGCCGCACCGAGTTCCCCGTACGTCACCCGGCGTTCCCCGTGCACCACTGCCACCCGATCGGCGTTGGCCGCGCAGGACTCCGCGAGGAGTTCACCGAGCGGCCGGCCCGACCAGTACCCCGCACGGCGGTATTCTTCGGACAGTTCGGCGGGCCATGGTACGCAGCCATCAAGCATGATTCCACTCCCGTTCGGTGGAGGACGCACACCCGACCGGGCAGGTCGGCTGCCGTGATTGTGCGCCCGGCCGGATATCCCCGCGCCCAGCCTTTCGCCCCTCTTTCATCTTCCACCGATCACCGTGAGCGGACTTCTATGATGACCGGGTGCGGTGCGAAATCGTGAACTCCCCGAACGAGAGGGCCGATCGGTGAAGACGGTGCCCCAGCTATTCGAATCCAGCGTCGCGCGATCGGGTGACGCACCCGCCGTCATCTTCCGCAACACCACGGTGGATTATCCGGAATTGAACGCCCGCGCCAACCAGCTGGCCCGGCGGCTGGTCGCGCGGGGAGTGGGACCCGACACCCTCGTCGCGATCGCCGTACCGAGGTCCGTCGAACTGGTCACCGCCGTCCTCGCCGTCCTCAAGGCCGGCGGGGCGTACCTCCCGCTGGACCCCGCCTACCCGGCACCACGGCTCGCCCACATGCTCGACGACGCGCGGCCCCGGCTCCTGCTGCGCGCGGACACCGTGGACGTGCCGTCCGGGAACGTTCCCGAACTGGTCCTCGACGAAGCCGGGTTCGCGGCCCGCTGCGCCGGCGAACCGACCCACGACCTCACCGACGCCGACCGCCGCGCGCCGCTGCGTCCCGACCACCTCATGTACGTGATCTACACCTCCGGTTCCACGGGCGTCCCCAAGGGGGTCGCCGTACCACACAGCGGGGTGGCCGACATGGTGGCCACCCAAGCGGCGACGGTCGGCGCGGGCCCCGGCGACCGGGTCCTGCAGTGGGCGTCGATCAGCTTCGACGCGGCGTTCTGGGACCTGACCCTCGGACTGCTCTCCGGCGCCGCGCTGGTGCTGGCCGACGCGGACGACCTGCTGCCCGGCGAGCCGCTGAAGGCCACCCTGCTGCGCCACGACGTGACCCACGCGGTCCTGCCCCCGGTGGCCCTCAGCGTCACCGACAGCGACGAGGTGCTGCTCGGCGGCACCGTCATGTCCACCGGGGACACCTGCACCGGCGCCCTCGTCCGCGAATGGTCACGCGGCAGACGGATGTTCAACGGCTACGGGCCGACCGAGGTGACCGTCGGCGCCACCGTGGCGGGTCCCCTCACCGGCGAGGACGAGACCGGGATCGGTACCCCCTGGACCGGCAACCAGGTCAGGGTCCTCGACGCACGGCTCGCCCCGGTCCCCGACGGCACGGACGGGGAGCTGTACGTGGCCGGCAGCGGACTCGCCCGCGGCTACCTCGGCAGCCCCGGTGCCACCGCCCTGAAGTTCCTCCCCGACCCCTTCGGACCCGCCGGCGGGCTGATGTACCGCACGGGCGACCTGGGACGGCGCCGCGCCGACGGCGAGCTGTTCTTCGGCGGTCGTGCCGACGGCCAGGTCAAGGTCCGCGGCTTCCGGGTGGAACTCGGCGAGATCGAGACCCGGCTGACCGGCCATCCGTCGGTGGGCCTCGCCGTCGCCGCCGTCGAGGGCGGACTCGGCGACGCGCGGATCGTCGCGTACGTCACCGCCGCCGACGGCGCCGACATCTCGCCCGCCGCGCTGCGCCGTCATGTGGCCGAGGCGCTGCCCGAGCACATGGTGCCCTCCGTCGTGGTCGCACTCGACCGGTTCCCCACCACCGTCAACGGCAAGATCGACCGGTCCGCACTGAAGGACGCGGCCCCGGCGGCCACCGCTCCCGCCGACGGCCCCCGCGAGGACGGCGACGCGCCCGCCCCGGACGACGGCGGGGGAGTGGAGGGCACGGTGTGCGGGCTGGTCGCGGAGATCCTCGCGGTGCCCGCGGCCCGTCCCGGGGACAACTTCTTCGACCTCGGCGGACACTCCGTCCTCGCCGCCCATCTCGCCCGCCGCATCCGCCGCGAACTGGCGGTCACCGTACCGATGCGCGCCATCTTCGAGGCCCAGGACCTGCGGGAACTGGCCCGCCGGGTAAGGGAGTCGGGAACCCCCTCCACCACCGGCTGAGCGGCCCGCCGACCGCACCGGTCAGCGGGGCGTGAACGCGACCGGCAGCGTCCGGTAGCCGAACAGGAACGTCGAGTAGATCCGCTCCGGCTCCCCGTGCGGTTCGATCTCCCGGACCGTCGCCGCCAGCGACGACAGCAGCGCCCGGAGCCCGGCCCGCCCCAGATACGCACCGACACAGAAGTGGGCGCCGTGCCCGAAGCTGATGTGCTTGTTCGGGGTGCGGGCCAGGTCGAAGGAGCGGGGGTCGGTGAACACCGTCTCGTCGTCGTTGGCCGAGGTGTTCCACAGGGTGACGATGTCCCCCTTGGCGACCGGCTGCCCCGCGAGGTCCAGGTCACGGGTCGCGGTCCGCGCGAAGTGCATCGCCGGGGTGGCCCAGCGCAGCACCTCCTCCACCGCCGTGTCCACCGGCACCTCGCCGTCGCGCAGCGCACTCCACTGCTTCGGATGCCCGGCCAGTTCGTGCACCGCCACCAGTGACGACATCCGCGACGACTCGTCGCCGCCCAGGATCAGGCTGTAGCAGTTGAGTGCTAGTTCCTCGGGCGTGAGGCGCTCGCCCTCCACGTCCGCGGTCGCCATCATGCTGATCACGTCGTCGCCCGGCGCGGCCCGCCGCTCCAGTGCCAGATCCATGAAGTACAGGACGATCTCGTTGCGCGCCCCGAGCGAGTCCAGCCCGTCGTCCCCGGGTGCCTGCGCCGACAGCGCCATCTTGTTCCACCGCAGCAGTTGCGCCCGGTCGGCCCGCGGCACCGACAGCAGATCGCAGATCGTCGTCATCGGCAGCCGGTCGGCGACCTCGGCCGCGAAGTCGAACGCCCCGCCCCCGGTGAACGACTCCACCAGCCGCGAGGTCCGCTCCGCGATCCCCGCCGCCACCGTGCCGAGCACCCGGGGCGAGAACGCCCGCAGCATCAGCCGGCGCAACTGACGGTGCCGGGGCCGGTCGGTGACGGCGAGCATCTTCCCGCCGGCCGGATCGTTCCCGCGCAGCAGCACGTCCAGCACCGTCCCCCGGCCGGACGCCAGCCCCTGCGCGTCGTTGTACGCGGCCTGCACGTCCCGGTGCCGGGACACCACCCAGAACCCCGGCTTCCCGTCCCTCGCCTCATGCCAGAACACCGGGGCGTGCCGACGCGCCTGCGGCCAGATATCGCGCGGATCGTACCGGGCGAAGGTGAGCGGGTCCGTGAGATCGAGCGAGCGCACGAGCGAAATCGGCAGTTCCATAAGGGATTCTCCTTATTCATCGTGCCGGTCCTGTCCCACGACACCCCGGCTTCGCCGCGCCTGTCCCCGGGATCGTCACCGCCACCGTTCGCCGAATACGGAAACCCTTGCCCAGGTCTTTCACCCCGGCCCCGGAACTGACTGATAGGGGAAAGATTGACGGCGGGTGGAGAAAACCCGTGGGACTCTCGCCATTACCGGAGCGGAGGTCCGGAAGGAGAACCCGCGTCGGAACCCGGACGCGCCGGAAGAAATCGGGGGACGCTTGAGAATGCCTCGCAGAACATGGTTGCGGACACTGGGGAACACACCGCGGGCGCCCGCCGCCCGGCTGGTCTGCTTCCCGCATTCCGGCGGCTCGGCGGGCGGCTTCCTGCCCTGGGCCGACGCCCTCCCGCCCGGCACGCACCTGCTGGCCGCGCAGTACCCCGGCCGCGCCGACCGGCTCGCCGAACCCCCCGTGCCCGACGTCCGCGCCATGAGTGCCGCGCTCGCCGGGGAGCTCCTTGCCCTCGCACCACTGCCGTCCGTCCTGCTCGGCCACAGCCTCGGCGCGCTCGTCGCCTTCGAGACCGCCCTCGCGCTCCAGGCCGCAGGACACGCCCCGCACCGGCTCTGCGTGTCCGGCTGCAAGGCGCCTGCCGGGGCCGCGGGCGGACGCACCCACCGGGCCCCGGACGACGAGCTGTGGTCGGCGGTCGCCGGACTCGGCGGTGTCGCCCCCGATCTGGAGGACGACCACGAACTGCGGGAACTGCTGCTCCCGGCGCTGCGCTCCGACGTCACCGCGCACGAGACGTACCGGCCCACGTCCGGACGGCTGCACTGCCCCGTCGACGCCTTCCGAGGCGCCGACGACCCGCTCGTCGGCGCGGCGGACCTCGCCGGGTGGGCCGCGGTCACCTCGGGCCGACTCGTCACGGACGTGCGTCCCGGGGGGCACTTCTACGTCGGCGGCACCGCCGATCTCGCCGCCGCCGTGACGGCGGTCCTGCCCATGGCGGGCACGGGTGTCTGACGGAAGGGGTACGCGATGGGTCTCGTCGGAAGATCGGTCATCGTCACCGGGGCAGGCTCCGGGATCGGGGCGGACATCGCCCGGTTCGCCGCCGAACGGGGCGCCCTCCTCACCGTCGTCGGACGCCGGGAGCAGCCGCTGAAGGAGCTGGCCGCCCTGATCGACGGGCCCGTGCTGGTGGTCGGCGAGGACCTCACCGAACCCGGCGCCGCGGCCCGCGCGGTCGACGCCGCCGTTGCGCGGTACGGACGGCTGGACGGTGTCGTCAACAACGCCGGTACGGCCCGTTTCGCCCGGCTGGAGGACGCCGACCCGGCGGATCTGGACGCCATGTTCGCGCTCCATGTCCGGGCACCCGCCGCGGTCGTACGGCACGCGCTGCCCGAACTGCGGGCGCGGCGCGGCGCGGTGGTCAACGTGTCGTCGGTGGGCGGTGTCCTCGCGATGCCCGGACGGTCGTTCTACGGGGCGAGCAAGGCGGCGCTGAACAGTCTCACCCGCTCACTGGCCCGTGAACTGTCCCCCGACGTACGGGTCAACGCGGTACTCCCCGGACCCGTCGACACCCCCATGTGGCACGAGGCGGGGATGAGCGCGGCACAGACCGCCGCGCTGCGTGACACGCTCCTCGCCGCGACCCCGATGGGCCGCTTCGGCGAGGGCCACGAGATTGCCCGGTCCGTGTGCTTCCTCCTGGACCCGGAGCAGTCCGGCTGGACGACCGGCGCGCTGCTGCCGGTGGACGGCGGCCGGACGGCATGACCGATCGACATCCCAAGTTGTCCGTTCAAGTGGAGGTGGCATGAGCGCGCACATTCCAGTGACCGAGGAGCCGGGCCTCTCGTCCGTCGCGGCGACGATCCCGTCGTCGTGCCTGCACGACATCTTCCGCGCGGCCGACCGCGCGGAACGGGCCGGCACCGAGGTGATCAAACTCCATGTCGGGGAGCCCTATTTCGGGCCGCCGCCCGCCGTGGCCGAGGCCCTGGTGGACGCCGTACGCGGGGGCCGCACCTCCTACACCGAGGTGGAGGGGCTGCTCGCGCTCCGGGAGGCGGTGGTCCACAAGCTCGCGGTGACCGGCGGCGCCGACACCGACCCGTCGCGGGTCTTCATCACCCCGGGTTCCTGCCAGGGCCTGTCGGCACTGCTGCACACCCTGGCGGAGCCGGGCGCGGAGATCCTGCTGCCGGAGCTGCACTGGCCGGTCCATCTCCAGCAGGCCCTGCTCGCCGGGTTCCGGCCGGTCTTCTACCCGCTGGACGAACACTTCCGGCCCGACCCGGAAGGCGTCCGCGCCGCTGCCTCGCCCCGTACCCGGGTGCTGCTGGTCAACTCCCCGGCCAACCCCACAGGCGTGGTGCTCGACGCGGCACTCCTCGGCGAGCTGTACGGGGTCGCCCGCCAGGAGGGCTGGCAGATCATCAGCGACGAGGCGTACGAGCACTACGTCTACGACGGCGCCCATGTCGCGCTGGCGTCACTGGAACGCGAGGTGCCGCCCGCCGACCGCATCGTGCACAGCACCTACAGCTTCTCCAAGAGCATGGCCATGACCGGGTACCGGCTCGGGTACGTCGTCGCGGCGAACGAGCGCACCGCGAAGGCTCTGCGGGTGGTGCAGGAGGCGAGCATCATCGGACCGTCCGCACCCGTCCAGCACGCGGGGGTCACCGCCCTGGGACTGACGGGCGCCGCCGACACGCACCGCAAACTGGTCCGGCACAACCGGGACACCGCGCTGGCGCCGCTCGTCGAAGCGGGCCTGCTCCGCGGGCTCCCGGCCGGCGGCTGGTACGCCATGGCGGACATCGGGCGGACCGGGCTGGACGCGGAGACGTTCACCGAACGGCTACTGAGCACGCACCAGGTCGCCGTGGTCGCGGGCGCCGGGTTCGCGATGCGCCCCGGACTCGACGAATTCGGCCGGATCACCTCGACCGCCTTCCCGCCCTGGTCGCGGAGTCTGATCCGGATCGCCTTCTGCGTGGACCCGGAGGCACTGTCGACCGGGGTGGCGCGCCTCCTCGACTTCGTCCGTGACATGGAGCGCTGAGATGGCCCGTCTGACCTACTCCGACTACCTGGGGCTGAACACCCTGCTGTCCCTCCAGGCGACCCGTACCCCGGACACGGCGGACCGGGCGGTGCTCCTGTCGGAGCACTTCTTCATCGTCGCCCATCAGTCGTGCGAGCTGTGGCTCAAGCAGATCATCGCCGATCTGGAGGCCGCCGCCGACACCCTCGGATCCCGGTTCGAGGAGGGCGCCGCCGAGCTGAGCGCCGAGTATCTGCACCGGGCCGACGAACTGCTGTGGGTGCTCTACGGGCAGCTCGTCGCCCTGGAACGGCTCCCACTGCGGCACTTCGCCGAGTTCCGGCCCCATCTGGACAGTGCGAGCGGCGCCGAGTCCGCGCAGTTCCGCCAGCTCGACAAGCTGATGGGGGACGACCAGCGGCCGGGAAGGCTGTACGAGGCGTTCACCGCGGCGCTGGACCACGCGGGGATACCGCTCGCGGAGCTGCCGGGGCTGGGGCCCGCCGCCGGGGTCCATCACCGGATCAGTGAGTCGCTGCTGGACATCGCCAACTCGTACTGGCGCTGGAAGGTGGCGCATCTGGTGCTGATGACCAAGCTGCTGGGCAGTCTGCCGGGCACCGGGGGGTCCAGCGGGGCGGCCTTCCTCGCCGGACGGATCACGGTGCCCTTCCCGGAACTGCGGGAGACCCGGGCGCGACTGCACGAGAGGTTCACCGCGGGTCCCCGGTCCTGACCCGGCGGGCGCGGGAGGGACCGGGACGCAGGGGAGGGGGCCAGTGGCGACAACGCCACTGGCCCCCTCCCGCGTTCCGTTTCGGTGCGCTCGTGCTCGGCCCAGGAACGGGTCAGCCCTTGGCGGGGAAGGCCGCGGTGCGCAGATGCTCCGGGAGGTGCCCGACCTGCCAGGCGCGTTCGGTGGCGCCCGCATCGGTCGGGGCCACGGCGTACGCGGGGGCCCCCTCGGCGGACAGCTGGACGGCGGCCCCCGCGTGCGTCGCCGCGTTCACCGCGTAGGTCGCGGCGTGCTGGGCGTGGGTGGGCACGTGCGCGGTGGCCGCGGCGTGGCCCGCGGCGCGCGCCGCCGCCCGGGCGGCGGCCTGTCCGGCCTCACGGGCCGCGGCGTGCGAGGCGAACGCGGCGGTGCGCGCCGCGCCCATGGTGATCTCCCCGCGGGCCCAGGCGCGTCCGGCCTCCACGGCCTTGCGCGGCCGGTCGTCGTCGGGGCGCTCCGCCTCGAAGTGCGCCAGCACGTGTTCGGCGCAGTCGACGGCCCAGAGGGTCAGCGCGGTGTGGTCCTGCTTGTCGAGCGGCATTCCTGATTACACCTCTTTCCGGCTCCTGCCGGCTCCTGCCGGCTCAGTGCGGTCCGACCGTGCCGTGTCCCGGGCGCGGCCGGTGTGTCGTGACGGTGTGCTCACACCGCTTCGCTGCCCAGCCGGGGGAACGGCTCGATGGAGAAGACCACCTCGACGGGCACCTCGAAGTACGTCGCGATCCGCAGGGCGAGATGCAGACTCGGGCTGTACTCGCCCCGTTCGAGGTACCCGATGGTCTGGTAGTGCACGCTGAGGGCGTCGGCCAGTTCGCGGCGCGATATCCGGCGCTCGGCCCGCAGCATGGTGATCCGGTTGTGGATCGTCTCGCTCATGGTCACTTCGCTTCACATCGGTCGTTGCTCGGCCTTCGCCCGGCGGGCGGCCACGCTCGAACCGGACTCGCGCCGGGCCATCCGGCTCAGCACGACGGGCGCCAACAGGAACCCGAGAGCCGCCCACAGACCCAGCACTCCGAGTGTCTCGGCGTGCCGCCAGGACTCCCCGATCTCGGCGGCGGCCAGTTCGTCGGGCAGCAGCGCGGACCGCAGACCCAGGGCGAGCCAGTACACGGGGAACACCTGTGCCAGCCACTGTAGCCAGTCGGGGAATCCGTTGATCGGGTAGAAGACCCCGGAGATCGCGACCAGGCCCATCAGGGGCAGCGTGGTGAAGCTCATGCTCTGCGCGCTGTTGAACAGGGAACCAAGGATCGCACCGAGCGGCAGGGTCGCGAACAGCCCGAGCGCCAGGACCCAGGTCAGCGTCACCCAGGACATGGCCCGGCCCAGTTCGAGCCCGCCGAACAGGAACGAGGCGGGGACCAGCACGGCGAACAGGCTCGCGGCGGTCACCGCGGCCCGGCTGACGACCTTGCCCGTCAGATAGCCGAGCACGCCGTTCGGTACCGCCTTGGCCCGCAGCAGGGTGCTGTCCTCACGGTCCATCGTCAGCGCGATGGCGAGTCCCATGAGCCCGGTGAGCATCGCATTCATCGCGAGGATGCCGGGGACCGCCTGGGAGCCGAGGGACGCGTCGGTGCCCGGCACGGTGTTGTCCCGCAGGATGTACATCACCGCCAGCGACACGGCCGGGGGGAACACGGCGCCCCAGATGTCCTGGGAGTTGCTCACGTTCTGCCGGAACTCGATCCAGCCGCGATGGAGTCCGGCCCGCAGGGCCACCGCACCAGGATTCACGACGCCGCCTCCCGCAACTGGGGCGGCACACCGGCGCGCTGCCCCGACTCGTACTCCTGCACCAGGGCCATGTAGACGTCCTCCAGGTTGGCCCGGCGCACCTCCAGATCGCCGACGGCGTCGCCGTACTGCTCGAACAGCCTGCGGACGTACGCGGTAGCGTCGTCCGCCGCGTGCACGTAGTGCTCGCCGTCGCGGCTGTAGCGCACCTCGGCCTTGCTCGACACCTCGCGGGCGAGCTCGGCGGGGCTGCCGTCGGCCACGATCCGGCCGCCCGCCAGCATCACGATCCGGTCGGCGAGCTTCTCCGCCTCGTCCAGGTCGTGGGTGGTGAGCAGGATGGTCGTCTCCTCCAGATCCGCGAGCCGGTGCACCAGGTCGTGGAAGTCCTGACGGGCCTGCGGGTCGAATCCGGCCGTCGGCTCGTCCAGGAACAGCAGATCCGGCCGGCCCACGATGCCGACGGCCACGTCGAGGCGTCTGCGCTGCCCGCCCGAGAGGGTGCCCACCCGGGCACCGGCGCGTTCGGTGAGTCCGACGAGGTCCATCAGCTCGGCCGCGTCGTACGGCCGGACCCGGCCCTCGGAGCTGTAGGGGGCGTAATAGCGGCCGAAGTGGTCGAGGAGCTCGCCCACCCGCCACTTCGCGTGGTCGCGCCAGGACTGGAGCACGACGCCCAGTCGCGCGCGCCACGCCTCGTCGCCGTCGTCGGGGTCGGTGCCGAGGACACGGACCTCCCCGGCGGAGCGCCGCCGGAAGCCTTCGAGGATCTCGATGGTGGTCGTCTTGCCGGCTCCGTTGGGCCCGAGCAGGGCCAGTACCTCGCCCCGGCGCACCGTCAGGTCGACACCCGTCAGCACATCGGTGGTGCCGTAGCGCATCCGCAGGCCGCGCGTCTCGATGACGGCTTCGCCGTCGGGCGGTTCCTTGACCTCGCCGGGGACCGCGTCCGGTGCGGTGTTCAGGGCCATGCTCCCCCTCTCCCTCCACGATGTTGATGGTTCCTCAACTGTCTTTTGTAGCAGGGATACTACAGTTGATCGTGTATCCGCTGCGCCATCCGGAACATTCCGCTCCGGCGGATGGCGGCCCGTCACACGAACGAACGGCGCCGCGGTCCGCGGACGCCGCGCGGGGCGGGGCGCCGCCCCACCCCGCGCCCGGCCGGACCTCGGAGCGGCCCCCGGCCCCTCAGACCTGGTCCGCGGCCATCGCCTCCCGCAGACTGCGCGGACGCATGTCCGTCCAGTGCTGATCGACATAGGCCAGGCACGCGGCGCGGCTCTCCTCGCCGAAGACCGCCCGCCAGCCCGCGGGGATGTCCGCGAACGTCGGCCACAGCGAGTACTGCTCCTCGTCGTTGACCACCACGTGGAAACGGCCGTCCTCGTCGTCGAACGGGTTGGTGCTCATCCGGTCCTCCCAGAGACTCGGTTGGGTGTCGGTACTCCTGATGGAACCCCGCGTCCCGGTCACTGCCCCGGGCCCGCGGTCCGCACACCGCCCCGCGCGGGGCGGTACGCGTCACTGTCCGGCCAGCAACCGGCCGATGACCGCGCCGATCTCAACGGCGTTGGCGGGCCAGTACATCTCCTGGTGCGTGCAGGAGACGGGATGCGTCCGCACGCCCCGCGCCACATGCGGCGCCCACAGGTCGTAGAACTGGTCGTCCAACTGCCGGGGCGCACGGGTCGCCGGATCGAGCAGCGCGTCGAAGAACACCGCCTGCCCGTCGAACACCGGCTGCTCGAACTTCTGCATGAGGACCGTGTGGTCGACCAGGATCGACGCCGCGGTCTCCACCAGGAACGGATACTCCTCCATTCCGTCGAGATGCCCCATGTAATGCGCGAGGAACTCCCGCACCGACGCCTCGTCGGGCGCGTCGTACCGGGCGAAATGACTGCTCGGCACGCAGTCCAGCAGCGCCAGCAGCGCCACCTCGTGCCCCCGCCGCTGGAGTTCCGCCGCCATGGCGTGCGCCACCGTGCCACCGAACGACCACCCCAGCAGATGGAACGGCCCGCGCGGCTGCACCGCGAGCACCTGCTCCAGATAGTCGTCGACCATCTCCTCGATCGACTCGGGCCGCACCGCGCCCGGCTGGAACCCCCGCGCCTGCACCCCGTACACCGGTCGGTCACCCGGCAGGTGCGGGGCGAACCCCAGATACGGCCAGCACAGTCCGCCACCAGGGTGAATCCACCACAGCGGCGCCCGCTCACCCTCGGTGCTGATCGGCAGCAGCACCGCGTACGGGTCGCCCGGCGCGGACTCCCCGCCCTCCGGCAGCAGTTGCCGCGCCAGCTCCGCGACCGTCGGTGACCGGAACACCGTACGGATCGGCACCTCCGCGCCCAGAACCTCCCGGATGCGCCAGATCAGTCGGATCACCCGCAGCGAGTGCCCGCCCAGCGCGAAGAAGTCGTCGTCGACACCGACCCGGTCCAACCCCAGCACCTCGGCGAACAGACCGGCCAGCGCCTCCTCCCGCTCGTCGCCCGGCGCCCGGTAACCGTCCCCGGCCGTGTCGGGTTCGGGCAGCGCCGCCCGGTCCAACTTGCCGTTCGCCGTCAGCGGCAGCCGGTCGACCACCACGAACGCCCCCGGGACCATGAACTCCGGCAACCGCTCCGACAACCGCTCACGCAGCAGCGACGGCAGCCGGGCCGCGCTCCGGGACACCGCGGGCGCATTGGACGCCCTGGCCCCGGCCGCGGGCAGGAGGACCCCGTCCCAGCGTCCGGTGCCCGTGCCGTCGACCACGACCGCCTCGAACCGGTCCGCCGCCTCCGGCGACCAGGTGCACAGCACCGTCAGCCCCCGCTCGGTGCCCCAGGCCCGCAGCGCCCCCGGGTCCACCCCGGCCACCGGGACGTCCGGGGCGTCCGCGGCCACCGCGCCGTCCGTGACCGGTGCCCCCTCGCCGACCAGCCGCGCGTTCGGCACACCCGTCACCCGAACCGGCCCCTGCTGGGCCTCCAACGCCCGCGCGAGACCCTCCGTGCCGTGCACGTCCCGGCCCCACACCAGGACCGGCGCCTGCGCCAGCCGGACCCGTTCCACCGGCCGCTTGTGCACCACCACCTCGTAGCGGTGCCGCGTCAGCTCGTTGTGCCCGGCGGCGTCCTTCAGCCGGACGTCCGTACCGCCCGCCTCCCGGTGGCCCTCGGCCCACGCCGTGAAGAACCCCGGGTCCAGGACGAGTTCCTTCTCGCCCAGCACCGCCCGCTCCACCGCCGCACGGACCGCGGCCGGCGGGTCCTGCGGATACTGGGCCCGGTGCACCGCGGTCCGGAACGACCGCAGGGTGGCCAGGTTGCGGACATCGCCCACGAACACCCGCCCCCCGGGCGCCAGCAGCTCCATCGCCAGCTCCAGAACCCGCTCCAGGTACGCGGTGTCGGGGAAGTACTGCACCACCGAGTTCAACACCACCGTGTCGAAGAACCCGCGCGGCAGCCCCGTCCCGTCGTCCGCGGCCTGGCAGCGCAGCTCCACCCGCCCGCGCAGCGCCCCGTCCGCGTCGACCTGACCGCGCAGCCGCTCCACGACCGGCGCCGAGAAGTCGGTACCCCAGTAGACCTCCGTGTCCGGTGCCAGCGGGGCCAACAGCAGACCCGAGCCGACCCCGATCTCCAGCACCCGCCGGGGCCGCCCCTCCCGGACCCGCGCCACCGCCGCGTCCCGCCACGAGCGCATCTGCGCGACGGGGATCGGCCGCCCCGAGTACGAACTGTTCCAGCCGGTGAAGTCCTCACCCAGCGGGAGGGCGCCGTCCCCGGTGCCCCCGTACATCCCGTCGTAGATCTCCCGCCACTCGCCGACCTGCTCGGTGGCCTCGCTCTCCGCCGCCGCGTCCTCGTCCGGCACCACGTACGCCACCAGCCGCCGCTCCCCGAGCCGGTCGGCCCGCGCCACCACCACCGCGCGGGCCACCCCGGGCTCCTCCCGGAGCACCGTCTCGATCTCGCCCGGCTCGACACGGAAACCCCGCAGCTTCAGCTGCTCGTCGGCGCGCCCCACGAACACCAGCCGCCCGTCACGGTCCCAGCGCACCAGGTCACCGGTCCGGTACAGCCGCGCCCCGACCGGCCCGAACGGGGACGCCACGAACCGGTCCGCCGTCAACGCGGGCCGTCCCGCGTATCCCCGCGCGAGCCCGTCGCCCGCCACGTACAGCTCACCCACCACACCCGGCGGCGCGGGGCGCAGCCCCCGGTCGAGGACGAGGAGCCGCCCGCCGCGCAGGGGCGAGCCGATCGGCACCGACCCGCTGCCCAGGTCCTCCGCCGAGGACAGCGGATACCGGGCGGCGAACGTCGTGGTCTCCGTCGGACCGTAGCCGTTGACGACGCGAAGACCCGGATGCGCGGCCAGCATCCGCCGCACCGAGTCGGGCGGCAGCACATCACCACCCGCCCACACCTCGCGGACCCCGTCGAGGGCTGCCGGATGCTCGTCCGCGACGACCGCGAACAGCCCCGCCGTCAGCCACAGCGCGCTCACCCGGCCCTCGGCCACGGTACGCGCCAGCACGGCCGGATCGGTACGCCCCGGTGGAGCCAACACCACCGTGCCCCCGCTGAGCAACGGCACCCACAGCTCGTACGTCGACGCGTCGAAGGTGTGCGGCGAGTGCATCAGGACCCGCCGATGGGCCTCCCCCCAGCAGTCGTCGGCCGTCAGGTCCACGATGTTGCGATGGGTCGTCACGACCCCCTTCGGCTGCCCCGTCGAACCCGAGGTGTACATGAGGTACGCCGCGTTGTCCGCCCTGGCGGACGGCTCCGGCGCTTCCTCGGGGAACCCGTCCAACGGCTCCCCGGCCCACACGTCGTCGACCACCACCACCGGATCGCTGTCCGCCAGCATGTACGCGACGCGACCGGCCGGATGGTCCGGGTCGACGGGCACGAACGCGGCGCCCGCCTTCAGCACCCCCAGCATCGTGGCCACCAGCGCGGGGGACCGCCGCATCCGCAGCGCCACCCGGCGCTCCCGGCCGGCACCCAGACCGGTCAGCCGGTGCGCGATCCGGTTCGACCACACGTCCAGCTCCGCGTACGACCACGTACGGTCGCCGAGCACCAGCGCGGGATCACCCGGCGCCCGCGCCACCCGCGCCGCGAACAGCTCCGGCACGGTGGCCTCGGAACGCACCGCCTCCCGGCTGCCGCCCGACCACTCCAACAACCGCTGCCGCTCGCCGGGCGTCACCAGCTCGGCCCGACCGATCGGGGCGTCCGGGTCGGCGGCCAGCTCGTCCAGCAACCGCCGCCAGCGGGCCAGCAGAGCCTCCACCGCCGTCGCGTCGAACAGATCGGTGGCGTACTCGGCGATTCCCGACACACCCGTCAGGTTGCCCAGCTCGTCATGGTGCTCGCTCAGGCTCAGGAACAGGTCGAACCGCGCCGTACCGGTCGGCGCCGACTCGGGCCGCACCCGCAGCCCCGGCAGCTCGAAGTTCGGCCGTGCGTTGTTCTGCAACGCCAGCGCCACCTGGAACAACGGATGATGCGACGTCGAACGCGCCGGATTGAGGACCTCCACCAACTGCTCGAACGGCAGGTCCTGGTGCTCGTAGGCCGCCAGGCTCGTCGCCCGCACCCGGCCCACCAGCTCGGTGAACGACGGATCGCCCGAGGTGTCCGCCCGCAGCACCCACGTATTGACGAAGAAGCCCACGAGATCGTCCAGCGCCTCGTCCGTACGCCCCGCGATCGGCGACCCGATCGGCACGTCGTCACCCGCCCCCAGCCGGGACAGCAACGCGGCCAGCCCCGCCTGGAGGACCATCGCCGTCGTCGCGCCGCAGCGCCGCGCCAGACGTTGGAGCCGCCCCGTCAACCCCGCCCCCAGCGAGAAGCCCGCGAGATCCCCCCGGTGCGAGGCCACCGGAGGCCGCTGCCGGGCACCCGGCAGCTCCAGCGACTCCGGCAGCCCCGACAACTGCGCGCTCCAGTACTCCAGCTGACGGCTGTACGGGCTCGCCGGGTCCTCCCGGTCGCCCAGCAGCTCCCGCTGCCACAGCGTGTAGTCCACGTACTGCACCGGCAGCGCGGGCAGATCCGCTGCCCGGCCCTCCCGGCGCGCCCCGTACGCCGACATCAGGTCCCGCGCGAACGGCTCCAGCGACCACCCGTCCCCCGCGATGTGGTGCAACAGCACCAACAGGACGTGTTCCCCCGGGCCGCACTCGAAGAGCCACGCCCGCAGCGGAAGTTCAGCCGACAGGTCGAACGTCTCCCGGGCCGCCTCCGCCATCACCGCCGCCAGCTCGGCCTCATCGACGCGCCGCTCCCGCCACGGCACTTCCACCGCCTCCGGCGGCAGCACCCGCTGACAGGGGTGGCCGTCCACCTCGGTGAACACCGTCCGCAACGACTCGTGGCGGGTGACCACGTCCCCCAGCGCCGCGCGCAGCGCCGCCCCGTCCAGCTCCCCGGACAGCCTCAGGGCCAGCGGCCAGTTGTAGGTCGCGGACGGGCCTTCCAACCGGTGCGAGAACCACATCCGGCGCTGGGCGAACGACAGCGGTACGCGCTCCGGCCGCTCGGCCGCCCGCAAGGGCGGGCGCTGCCGCCCGCCGCCCGCCAGATGTCCGGCCAGCCCGGCGGGCGTGGGGGCCTGGAAGACGACCCGCAGCGGGATGTCCACGCCGAACTCGGTGCGGATGCGGCTCACCAACCGGGTCGCGAGCAGCGAGTGCCCGCCCAGCACGAAGAATCCGTCGTCGGCCCCGACCCGGTCGGCCCCGAGCACCTCGGCGAACAGGGCGCACAGCGCACGCTCCTGCGGTGTCGCCGGGGCACGGCCCCCGCCCGACAGGGCGTAGTCCGGGGCCGGCAGCGCCACCCGGTCGATCTTGCCGTTGGGCGTCAGCGACACCTCACCGATCGGCACCACGGTCGCCGGAACCATGTACTCGGGCAGTCGCTCCCGCACCCACTCGCGCAGGGCCGTCGTCAGCGGGCCGATCTCCCGGGCCGCCGCCGGGTCGTTCACCAGGTCCCGGTCGGCCGCCGACGGGATTGCCCCGGCCCCCTCGTACGTCCCGTCGACGGTACGGCCGGGCACCGGCGGCCCGGGCAACAGGACCGCGTCGAACCGGTCGGCGCCCAGCGGCGAGAACGTCGTCAGCGCCTCCCAGCCCCGTTCCAGGGCCCACTCCCGCAGTTCCTCCGGGTCGAGGTCCGGCGCGGCACCGGTCGACCCGGCCGCCAGACCGAGGGTCCGGGCGTGCGCGGCCTCGCCGGCGAGCCGGGCGTTGCCCGCCCCGCGTACCCGCAGGGGGCGGTCGCGTCCGTGCAGCGCCGCCGCCAGGGCGTCGAGCGAGGAGACGTCGACGCCCCACGTCAGGGGATCGGCACCGGTCAGCGGGAGCGGATCGGCCGGCGTCTTGTGCAGCACCACCTCGTACCGGTGGCGGGTCAGTTCGTTGTGGTCGCGTCCCGGCTTCAGCCGGATGTCCACGGCCGCCCCGCGCGGCGCGGCCCAGCGTGCGAACCACTCCGGTTCGATGACGAGTTCGCGCTCCAGCAATACCGCCTGTTCCACCGCGGCGCGGGCGGGCCCCGCCGCGCCGTCCGGGTGCGACACCCGACGCGCCGCGGCCTGGAGCAGCCGCAGGGTGGCGGCCCGCCGGACGTCACCCACGACGATCCGGCCGCCCGGCGCGAGCAGCTCCCACGCCCCTACCAGCACCTCTTCCAGGTACCGAGCGTGGGGGAAGTACTGCACCACCGAGTTCAGCACCACGGTGTCGAAGTGCCCGCTGGACAGTCCGGAGATGTCGTCGGCGCTCCGGCAGTGCAACCGCACCCGGTCGGCGAGGCCCGCGTCCGCGACCTGGCCGCGCAGCCGGTCGACGACCGAGGGTGAGAAGTCCGTGCCCCAGTACTCGTCCACCTCCCCGGCGATCTGCGCGAGCACCAGCCCCGTGCCGACGCCCAGTTCGAGCACCCGGCGCGGTGACCAGCAGCGCACCAGCTCCACCGCGGCGTCCCGCCAGGCCCGCATCTCCTCCAGCGGGATCGGCTCCCCGGTGTAGGCGGACGTCCAGATGCCGAAGTCCTCGCCGAACGGCTCTTCGGCCGACTCCGCGTACGCCCGGTCGTAGACCTGCTGCCACTCCCGCACCTGCTCGCCGGTGCGGACGTCCACGTCGTCCTCGTCGGTGCCGTCGGCCGTTCCGCCGCGCGGCCCGGACCGGGTGTCCGGGACCACGTACGCCACCAGCCGATGGTCGTCCGCCTGCTCCTCCCGGGCCACGACAACGGCCTGACGCACCTGCGGATGGCCGGTCAACGCGGCCTCTATTTCGGCGGGTTCGATGCGGTGGCCGCGGATTTTGAGTTGGTGGTCGGTGCGTCCGTTGTGGTGGAGGTGTCCGTGGGTGGTGGTGTGGGTGAGGTCGCCGGTGTGGTACATGCGGGTGCCGGGTGGGCCGTAGGGGTTGGGGATGAAGTGGGTTGCGGTGAGGGTGGGTTGGTTGTGGTAGCCGCGGGCGAGTCCGGTGCCGGCGATGTAGAGGTGGCCGGGTGTGTTGGGTGGGGTGGGTTGGAGGTGGTGGTCGAGGGTGTGGAGGGTGGTGTTGTGGAGGGGTGTGCCGATGGGTGGGGTGTGGGTGGTGGTGAGGGTGTGGGTGGTGAGGGTTTGGTGGGTGGACCAGATGGTGGTTTCGGTGGGTCCGTAGAGGTTGGTGAGTTGTTTGGTGTGGTGGTTGAGGGTGGTGGCGAGGGTGTGGGGGAGGGGTTCGCCGCCGGTGAGGGCGTGGATGTGTTGGAGGGTGTGGGGGTTGTGGGTGGTGAGGAGGTGCCAGAGGGAGGGGGTGGCTTGGATGTGGGTGGGTTGGGTGTGGTGGATGAGTTGGGTGAGGGTGGTGGGGTCTTTGAGTGTGTGTTGGGGGGCGAGGTGGGTGGTGGCTCCGGTGGTGAGGGGGAGGTGTTTTTCGAGGGCGGCGATGTCGAAGGCGATGGTGGTGCGGGCGAGGAGTCGGTCGTTGGGTGTGAGGTGGAGGTGGTCTTGCCTGGCGATGAGGAAGTTGAGTAGTGCTTGGTGGGGGATGACGACGCCCTTGGGCTTGCCTGTCGAGCCTGATGTGTAGATGACGTATGCGGCGTTGTGTTGGTGGAGTGTGGTTCGGTCGGGGTTGGTGGTGGGGTATCCGGTGAGGTCCAGCGCGAGGTGTGTGGGTTCGAGGGTGACGATGGGTTGGCTGTCGTGGAGGACGTGGTTGATGCGGTGGGTGGGGTGTTCGGGGTCGATGGGGATGTAGGCGCCGCCTGTTTTGAGGACGGCGAGGAGGGCTGCGACGAGGTCGGTGGAGCGGGGGAGTTTGATGGCGACGCGTTGTTCGGGTCCGACGCCTTGTTCGGTGAGCCAGTGGGCGATGTGGTTGGCGCGGGTGTTGAGTTGGTGGTAGGTGAGTTCGTCGTTGCCGCAGACGACTGCGAGGGCGTTGGGGGTGCGGGCTGCTTGTGTTTCGAAGAGGTCGGGCACGGTGGTGTCGGGGAGTTCTCGGGCTGTGTCGTTGCTGGTGTGGAGTAGGCGTTCGCGTTCGCCGGGGAGTAGGACGTCGATGCGGGAGACGTGTTGGTCGGGGTTGTGGACCAGGTGGTGGAGTACCTGGACGTAGCGTTCTGCGATCAGTTCGATGGTGGTGGGGTCGAACAGGTCCGTCGCGTACTCGATGCCCCCGACCGCACCCCCGTCCGCCACCGGCGCCAGATTGAAGAACAGGTCGCACTTGGCCGTACCCGTCGTCACCGGATCGAGCACCACATCCAAACCCGGCAACTCCAGCTCCGGAGGTGTGGTGTTCTGCCAAGCGAACATCACCTGGAACAAGGGGTGGTAGGCCGTCGACCGCTCCGGCTTGAGCACGTCCACCAGGTACTCGAAGGGGAGATCCTGATGGTCGTACGCGGTCAGCGAGGCGTCACGGGTGCGGCCCAGCAGATCGCCGAGCGTGGGATCGTCGCTGAGGTCGGAACGCAGCACCCACATGTTCACGAAGAACCCCACGAGATCCGCGAGACCCTCCTCGGTGCGTGCAGCGATGGGCGAGCCGATGGTGATGTCGTCCCCCGCGCCGAGCCGGTGGAGCAGCACCGTGAGTGCTGTCTGGAGCACCATCGGTACGGTGAGTCTCCGCTCCCGCGCCAGCCGCTCGACCTCGGTGAGAAGATCGGGGCCGACCTCGAAGGAGTGGGTCCGGCCGTGATAGGTCGCGGTCGCCGGGCGGGGCCGGTCGGTGGGCAGCGGAAGCGGCTGGGGAAGGCCGGCCAGGTGCTCGCCCCAGTACGCGGCCTGCCGCGCGGCCAGGCTGCCGGGATCGGCGTGGTCCCCGAGGAGTTCACGCTGCCACAGCGTGTAGTCGGCGTACTGCGCGGACAGCTCCACGAAGTCGGGCGCGGTGCCCCGGTGGCGTGCGGCGTACGCGGCCGAGATGTCACGGGCGAGCGGGGCCATCGAGGCCCCGTCCCCGACGATGTGGTGCAGAGTCACCAGCAGGACGTGTTCGCCGGGCGCCGGACGGAAGAGCGTGGCCCGCAGCGGCAGGTCGTGCGACAGGTCGAAGCCGTACCGGGCGTGCTCCCTGAGCGCGGACGCCAGCTCCCCCGGTGCCATCTCGTGCAGCGGTATGTCGAAGCGGGCCTCGTCCGGGCGGAGGATGTGCTGGTACGGGGTGCCGTCACCGTCCTCACGGAAGACGGTCCGCAGGCTCTCGTGGCGTCCCACCACGTCCCGTACGGCGGCCACCAGCGCCGCCACGTCCAGGTCGCCCCGCAACCGCAGCGCGGCGGCCAGGTTGTACGTCGCCGAGGGGCCTTCCAGCCGGTGGATGAACCACAGGCGGCGCTGCGCGAAGGACAACGGAATCATTCACGTTCACCTTTCGATCATCTTGCGGAGCGGCTTGCGTGCGGACGCGGCCAGGTCCTGCCAGCGGTCGGTGAGCGCGGCGACGGTCGGGGCCTCGAAGAGCGTGCGGATCGGTACGTCGGCCTTCAGCTCGGTACGGATGCGGCTGACGAGCCGGGTGGCGAGCAGGGAGTGGCCCCCGCATGCGAAGAAGTCGTCGTCGAGACCGATCCGCTCGGTCCCGAGCACCTCGGCGAACAGGGCGCACAGCACTTCCTCGCGCGGGGTGCGCGGCGCCCGGTACGTTTCGCCGGAGAACTCCGGCTCGGGCAGCGCGGCACTGTCGAGCTTCCCGTTGGGGGTCAGCGGCAGCCGCTCCAACGTCACGACGACCGCCGGGACCATGTACTCGGGGAGTCGCCCCGCCGCGTGGGCCCGCAGCTCCGGCCCGCTCACCGCCGCGGAACCGGGGAGCACGGCCGCTGCCCCGTTCGCCGCGGCGACACTCCCCGCCGCCGGGTCCGGCCGGTCCACCGGGTCGAGCCGGTCCACCTGGTCCGTCGGTACGACATAGGCCGCCAGATACCGGCCGCCGTTCTCCGCGCGGCTGTCCCGGGCGACGACGACCGCTCGTGAGACTCCCGGATGTTCCGTCAGTACCGCTTCGATTTCGGCGGGTTCGATGCGGTGGCCGCGGATTTTGAGTTGGTGGTCGGTGCGTCCGTTGTGGTGGAGGTGTCCGTGGGTGGTGGTGTGGGTGAGGTCGCCGGTGTGGTACATGCGGGTGCCGGGTGGGCCGTAGGGGTTGGGGATGAAGTGGGTTGCGGTGAGGGTGGGTTGGTTGTGGTAGCCGCGGGCGAGTCCGGTGCCGGCGATGTAGAGGTGGCCGGGTGTGTTGGGTGGGGTGGGTTGGAGGTGGTGGTCGAGGGTGTGGAGGGTGGTGTTGTGGAGGGGTGTGCCGATGGGTGGGGTGTGGGTGGTGGTGAGGGTGTGGGTGGTGAGGGTTTGGTGGGTGGACCAGATGGTGGTTTCGGTGGGTCCGTAGAGGTTGGTGAGTTGTTTGGTGTGGTGGTTGAGGGTGGTGGCGTGGGTGTGGGGGTGGGGTTCGCCGCCGGTGAGGGCGTGGATGTGTTGGAGGGTGTGGGGGTTGTGGGTGGTGAGGAGGTGCCAGAGGGAGGGGGTGGCTTGGATGTGGGTGGGTTGGGTGTGGTGGATGAGTTGGGTGAGGGTGGTGGGGTCTTTGAGTGTGTGTTGGGGGGCGAGGTGGGTGGTGGCTCCGGTGGTGAGGGGGAGGTGTATTTCGAGGGCGGCGATGTCGAAGGCGATGGTGGTGAGGGCGAGGAGTCGGTCGTTGGGTGTGAGGTGGAGGTGGTCTTGCATGGCGATGAGGACGTTGAGTAGTGCTTGGTGGGGGATGACGACGCCCTTGGGCTTGCCTGTCGAGCCTGATGTGTAGATGACGTATGCGGCGTTGTGTTGGTGGAGTGTGGTTCGGTCGGGGTTGTTGGTGGGGTATCCGGTGAGGTCCAGCGCGAGGTGTGTGGGTTCGAGGGTGACGATGGGTTGGCTGTCGTGGAGGACGTGGTTGATGCGGTGGGTGGGGTGTTCGGGGTCGATGGGGATGTAGGCGCCGCCTGTTTTGAGGACGGCGAGGAGGGCTGCGACGAGGTCGGTGGAGCGGGGGAGTTTGATGGCGACGCGTTGTTCGGGTCCGACGCCTTGTTCGGTGAGCCAGTGGGCGATGTGGTTGGCGCGGGTGTTGAGTTGGTGGTAGGTGAGTTCGTCGTTGCCGCAGACGACTGCGAGGGCGTTGGGGGTGCGGGCTGCTTGTGTTTCGAAGAGGTCGGGCACGGTGGTGTCGGGGAGTTCTCGGGCTGTGTCGTTGCTGGTGTGGAGTAGGCGTTCGCGTTCGCCGGGGAGTAGGACGTCGATGCGGGAGACGTGTTGGTCGGGGTTGTGGACCAGGTGGTGGAGTACCTGGACGTAGCGTTCTGCGATCAGTTCGATGGTGGTGGGGTCGAACAGGTCCGTCGCGTACTCGATGCCCCCGACCGCACCCCCGTCCGTCCCCGGCGCCAGATTGAAGAACAGGTCGCACTTGGCCGTACCCGTCGTCACCGGATCGAGCGTCACATCCAAACCCGGCAACTCCAGTTCGGGCCGGGCCGTGTTCTGCCAGACGAACATCACCTGGAACAGTGGGTGGTACGCGGTCGAGCGCGCGGGGTTGAGCAGTTCCACCAGCCGTTCGAAGGGCAGGTCCTGGTGGTCGTAGGCCGCGAGCGAGGTGTCACGCGTGCGGTCCAGGAGCTGGCTGAACGTCGGGTCGTCACCGAGGTCGACCCGCAGCGTCCACATGTTCACGAAGAAGCCGACGAGATCGATGAGCGCCTCGTCGGTGCGCGCGGCGATGGGCGAGCCGATCGTGAGGTCGGAGCCGCCGCCGAGCCGGTGCAGCAGGACGGCCAGTGCGGACTGGAGGAACATCGGCGTCGTCAGGCCCCGTTCGCGGGCCGACTCCTCGACCGCGCCCAGCAGCGCGGGGTCCAGCAGGAAGGAACGGGTTTCGCCCCGGTGCCCGGCGACGGCGGGCCGTGGCCGGTCGGCGGGAAGTGCCAGCGGCTGCGGGACCCCGGCGAGCCGGTCCCGCCAGTGGGCGGCCTGGACCGCCGCGATGCTTCCCGGATCGTTGTCGTCCCCGAGGAGTTCACGTTGCCACAGCGTGTAGTCGGCGTACTGCGCGGGCAGCTCGGGGAACACGGGCCGCGTCCCGTCCCGGCGGGCTGCGTACGCGGTGGAGAGATCGCGGGTCAGCGGTGCGATCGAGGCACCGTCCGCGGCGATGTGATGGACCGTCAACAAAAGGTGATGCTCCCGGGGTCCGGTCCGCAGGACATCGGCCCGCAGCGGCACGTCCGCCGAGAGGTCGAACGGCCGTCGAGCGAGAGCGTCCACCGTTTGTGACAGCAGGCCGGGGGTGACCTCGTGGACGGGGACGGCGGGCCGGGCGTGTTCCGGGTCGAGGACCCGCTGGTACGGGGTGCCGTCGGCGTCCTCGGGGAACACGGTGCGCAGGCTCTCGTGCCGTTCGACGACGTCCCCGACCGCCGCCGCCAGCGCGTCGAGATCCACCTCGCCCCGCAGCCGCACGGACATGGGGATGTGGTAGGTGGCCGACGGCCCCTCGAAGCGGTGGAGGAACCACAGCCTGCGCTGGGCGAACGACAGCGGCACTCGGTCCGGCCGCACCCGGCGTCCCAGCGCGGGCCGCACCCGTCCGCCGCTCGTCAGCCGCAGAGCCAGTGCGGCGGCCGTCGGGGCCTGGAACACCCAGCGGACGGGGATCTCCGCACCGAGCGCCGCGCGGATGCGGCCCACCAGCCGGGTGGCGAGCAGCGAGTGGCCCCCGCATGCGAAGAAGTCGTCGTCGAGACCGATCCGCTCGGCCCCGAGCACCTCGGCGAACAGGGCGCACAACACTTCCTCGCGCGGGGTGCGCGGCGCCCGGTGCGTCCCGCCGGTGAACTCCGGTTCGGGCAGCGCCGACCGGTCGAGCTTGCCGTTGGGAGTGAGCGGCAGCCGGTCCATGACCAGGACCGCGGCGGGGACCATGTAGTCCGGCAGGGCGCCGGCCGCGTAGGTGCGCAGGGCCGACGCGGTCACCTCACCGTTCAGGTCGGCCGGGTCGCCGGCCGGGTCCGGGCTGCCGGGCCGTGGCAGGGTGCGGGGCTCCCCGGGCACCACGTAGGCGGCGAGATAGCGTCCGCCGCCCGCCGCGCGGCTCTCCCGGGCGACGACCACCGCCTGGGCGACACCGGGCCGCCGGGTCAGTACCGCCTCGACCTCGGCGGGTTCGACGCGATGGCCGCGGATCTTGACCTGGTGGTCGACGCGGCCCACGAACACCAGTTGCCCGTCGGTGTCGAGCCGGGCCAGGTCACCGGTGCGGTACATACGGGTGCCGGGCGGACCGTAGGGGTCGGCGACGAACCGTTCGGCGCTCTGGCCGGGGCGGCCGTGGTAGCCGCGGGCCGTGCCGTCCCCCGCGATGTACAGCTCACCCACCACTCCCGGGGGCACCGGAGTCAGCCCCGGGCCGAGGGTGTGGATGCGCAGATTGGGCAGCGGGGTCCCGATGGGGACACTGCCCGTACCGTCCCACGGTCGTGGCCCGGCCACCGTGAACGCGCTCGTGTAGAACGTCTCGCACGGACCGTACGTGTTCACCACCCGGACCCCGGGGATCGCCTCACGGACGCGGCGCACCAGGTCGGCGGGGAGTGCCTCACCGCCGAACACCACGGTGTCCGCCTTGATCCGCCCCGTCATCTGCTCCACGAGTTCGGCGAACGCCGAGGGCACGGTGCTGATCACCCCGCCCGCCCAGCCGTCGCGCTCGGCCAGCACCAGGACGTCGCGGACCAGTTCGAGGACGCCGCCGGAGCACAGCGGCGCGAAGACCTCGAACACGGAGATGTCGAAGGCGACGGACGTTCCCGCGAGCATCCGTGAGCCCTCGGGCACGGCGAGCCAGTCGGGCATCCGCAGCACGGCGTTCACCGCGCCGCCGTGGGTGACGGCCACACCCTTGGGCACCCCGGTCGTCCCGGAGGTCCCCATCACATACGCGAGCAGGCCGGGCCGCAGGGGCGCCGTACGGTCCCGGTCGGTGGGATCGTCGTCCCAGCCGTCGCCGTGCCCCACCTCGTCCAGGTACAGCCGGGGCGCCTCGGTGTCCGGCAGCACCGCCCCGCTCGGGGTGTCCGTCAGTACCAGCCGGGGGGAGCCCGCCGCGAGCACCGCTGCGAGCCGGGCCGAACCGTGCTCGGGGTCGATCGGCAGGTACGCGGCACCGGACTTGAGGACGCCCAGCAGGCCGGCGATCAGCTCCGCCGACCGGGGCAGCGCCACCGCCACCACCGACTCCGGGCCGATGCCGCGCCGGATGAGCTGGTGCGCGAGCCGGTTGGCCCGTGCGTTCAGCTCCCCGTACGACAGGGACACGTCCTCGCAGACCAGGGCGAGGGCGTCCGGCGCTGCCGCCACCCGGCGCTCGAACAGATCGACGAGGGTGAGTTCCGGGGTGGGCTCCGCGGTGTCGTTGAAGGAGTCGAGCAGCTCCTGTTCGGCGGGTTCCAGCACGCCGATCTCCCGGACCGGGAGCCGGGGGTCCCGGGCGACCCGGCGCAGCACGTGGGCCAGCCGCCGCGCGAGCCGGTCGGCCGTGCCCTGGTCGAACACGTCCTGCTGGTACTGGAGGGACAGTCTCAGCAGCGGGTCGGCCACCGCGAGGAGGGTCATCGGGTAGTGCGTGGCCGCGAAGGGACGGATACCGGTGACGGTGAGCCCGGCCGAGGCGTCGGCGTCGCTGAGCGCGGCACGGTCCACCGGGAACGACTCGAACACCACGAGCGTGTCGAACAGCGCGTCGTGCCCGCAGGCACGCTGGATGTCGGCCAGCCCGCAGTGGTGATGCTCCAGCAGCGCGGCCTGCCGCTCCTGGAGGCCCGCGAGCAGCGGCCCGAACGGCCCGTCGGGGGCGCACCGCACCCGTACCGGCACGGTGTTGACGAACATCCCGACCATGGTGTCCGCGCCGGGCAGCCCGGCGGGACGTCCCGACACGGTCGTCCCGAACAGGACGTCGCCACGGGCCGTCACCTCCGCGAGCAGCACCGCCCACGCGCCCTGCACCAGGGTGTTGAGGGTGACCCCCGCCCCGGCCGCGCAGCGGGCCAGCGCCCGTGCGTCCGTCGCGTCGAGGGGTACGTCGGTGTGGCCGACGCCGGATGCCGCGGGCCGGGTCGTGAGGGCCGACGCGAGCATCGTCGGCTCCGCGACCCCGGCCAACTCCTCGGCCCACGCCCGCAGCGACTCCTCGCGGTCCACCTCCGACAGCCACCGCAGGAACTCCCGGTACCCCCGGTCCGGGGCCGTCGCGGCAGCGGTGTCCCGCTCCGCGTACAGGCGCAGCAGATCACCGATGAGGACCGGCAGCGACCAGCCGTCGAGCAGGACGTGGTGGACCCCGAGGACCAGTTCGGCGCGGTCCGGCCCGAGGGTCACCAGCGTCATCCGCAGCAGGGGCGGCGCCGCGGGGTCGAAACGGGTCGCCAGGTCGTTGGTCAGGAGCTCCTCGAACGCGGCGTCCCGCTCCGCCTCCGGCAGGCCGCTGAGGTCCACCTGCCGCCACGGCAGGGCCACCCCGTCGATGACGAGCTGCACCGGATCGCCCGCGGGGTCCGTGACGAACGCCGTCCGCAGGTTCGGGTAGCGGTTGAGGAGCCGGCGGCCCGCGGTCCGCAGGCGTTCCGGGTCGACGGGACCGCTCAGATGCAGGACGTACTGCATCTGGTACGCGTCGGACGACTCGTCCGACAACCGGGTGTGGAACAGCAGCCCGGATTGGAGCGGCGTGAGCGGCCATACGTCCGACAGGCCGGGGAAGCGCCGCTCCCAGGCGCTGACGGTGTCCGCTGCGACCTGGACCAGCGGCAGGTCGGAGGGGGTCAGACCGCCGCCGCCGTGCTCGGTGACATGACGGGCGAGCCCGCTCAGCGCGGTGGACCAGTGCCCGGCCAGCGCCTCGACTTCGGTACGGGACAGGACCCCGGTCGGGAAGGTGAAGAGCCCCGTCAGCCGCTCCGTGCCCGGTCCGTCGCCGGTGACGACGACCCCGATGTCCAGCGCGGCCGCCACCGGGGTCGCCGGGCCGGGTGCCGCGACCGGTTCGGGGGTCCGGGCCGACCGGGTCCAGCCGAGTCCACGCAGCCGGGCGGGCATGTCGGTGTGCGAGAACCGGCCCAGGTAGTTGAACTGGATCTGTCCCGGCGGGCACTGCCGCAGCTGTGGACCCGTCTCCGGGTTGAGGTAGGCGAGCAGTCCATGGCCGATGCCCTTGTCGGGGACGGACCGTACCTGCTCCTTCACCGCTGAGATCATCTCGCCCGCTGCGGTGCCGCCCGCGAACGCCTGGTCGAGGTCGCTGTCGCCGAGGTCGAGCCGGACCGGGAACACGGTGGTGAACCAGCCCACCGAACGGGACAGATCGGCGCCGGGGACGATGTCCTCGGCGCGGCCGTGGCCCTCCATCCGGATCAGTGCCGAGGTGCCGCGTTCCCCCCGGCTCCGGCGGCGGCGGACGAGGGCCATCCCCAGCGCGGCGAGGAGGACGTCCTCGACACCGCCGTGGAAGGCCGCGGGGACCTCCGTGAGCAGGGCGCGGGTCAGCGCGGCCGACAGCTCCACCCGGACGGTGTCCGCCGTGGACATCAGATCCACGGCGGGATCGACGGGCCGTGTCCCCAGCAGCGGTTCGGGTGCCTCGGTGATCCGGCGCCACAGCGGCAGTTCCGCGGTGCGTCCCGGTCGGACGGCCTCCGCCAGCAGTGCGTGCGTCCAGCCGCGCAACGAGGTCGCCACGTCCGGCAGTTCGGGGCTCTCCCCCGCGGCGACCTGCCGCCAGGCGTCCGCGAGATCGGGCAGCAGCACCCGCCACGACACCCCGTCGACGGCCAGGTGGTGCACTGCGACCAGCAGCTGTCCGGCCCGTTCGGGCCCCGGGTCCAGCCAGACGAAGCGGATCATGACCCCGGCCGCCGGGTCCAGTTGCGCCACGGCCGCGGCGGCCTCGCGCCGGATCAGGTCGTCGGTCGGTCGGCCGCCCTCGCCGTCGTCGGCCGGGTCCGGATGCCAGCGGACCCGGTGGACGAGTCGCCGTACGTCCGTGCTGCCGCGCGGGGGCACGAGCAGGCTCCCGTACGGCCCACTGCTCCCGTCGCGGTCATCGTCCGTGCCGTCAGTCGCACCGTCCTCGCGGGCCGGAACGCTCCCGCCCGGCGCGCTTGCCGGGGCCGGCGCGTCGGGCGCGTCCGGTAGGGCCGGTGTGCCCAAGGGGACCGAGGGGGTCTCCGGGGTCGCGGGCAGGAGCCGTGCGCGCAGCGCGTCGTGCCGGTCGAGCACGGCGCCGAGGGTCGCCGCGAGACCGTCCGCGTCGATGCCCAACGGCAGGTCCAGCGCGATCCACTGGGCGAACCGGTCCAGCCCCGGGCCCCGTGCGGCGAGGGCCGCCGCCACCGGGAGCAGCGGCATCCGGCCGAGTCCGGTGCCCGCCGGCTCCGGTACGGGACCGTCGGCACCGGCGGTTGTGGCGGTCCGGGCCGCTCCGGCGAGTGCGGTGACGGTCCGGTGCAGGAACACGTCCTGGGGCCGCAGCCCCAACCCGGTGGCCCGGGACACCACCTGGATCGCCAGGATGCTGTCGCCGCCCAGAGTGAAGAAGTCGTCGTCCGCGCCGACCCCGTCCAGCCCGAGGACATCGGCGAACACCTCCGCGAGGACCCGTTCCTCCGGGGTGCTCGGTGCGCGCCGGACGCCCCCGCCGGACTCCGGCTCCGGCAGCGCGGCCCGGTCGAGCTTCCCGTTGGGGCCGAGCGGCAGCCGGTCCAGCGTCACGAACGCCGCGGGCACCATGAAGTCGGGCAGCCGGGCAGCGGTGAAGGTCCGCAGCTCACCCGCGTCGACACCCGCCCGGAAGTCGATGTCCCCGGCCCGGCCGGCCACACTGCTGCCGACCCCTCCGGAGCCCACCGGGACGACGTAGGCCACCAGCCGCTGATGGCCACCGCCCGCCGGGCTGTTCCGTACGACCACCGCGGCCCGCGCCACCCCGGGATGAAGCAGCAGCGTCGCCTCGATCTCGCCCGGCTCGATCCGGAACCCGCGGATCTTGACCTGCTGGTCGGCCCGGCCGAGGAACTCCATCTCGCCGTCGTCGTTCCACCGGGCGAGGTCACCGGTGCGGTACATGCGTTCTCCCGGCCCGCCGAAGGGGTCGGCCAGGAACCGCCCGGCGCTCAGTGCGGGCCGGCCCAGGTAGCCGCGGGCCAGACCCGCTCCCGCCAGGTACAGCTCGCCGGGCGCGCCCTGCGGTACGGGACGCAGCCAGTCGTCCAGGACGTACAGCCGGGTGTTGTGGATGGGGCGCCCGATCGGTACGGGGGACACCCCGGCGCGGCACTGCCAGGCGGTCACGTCGACGGCCGCCTCGGTCGGCCCGTACAGATTGTGCAGCGGGGTGTCCAGCACGTGCCGGAACCGGTTGGCGAGTTCAGCGGGCAGCGCCTCACCGCTGCACACCACGCGCCGCAGACTGGTGCAGGAGGCCGCGCCCGGATCACCGAGGAACTCCGCCAGCATCGACGGGACGAAGTGTGCTGTGGTCACGCCCTCGCGCCGGATCAGCCCGGCCAGGTACGCGGGGTCCTTGTGTCCCTCCGGACGGGCGACCACGAGGGTGGCTCCGGTGACGAGCGGCCAGAAGAACTCCCACACGGACACGTCGAAGCCCGCGGAGGTCTTCTGGAGCACCCGGTCGGTGGCATCGAGCCCGTACGCCTCCTGCATCCACCGCAGTCGGTTGGCGATCGCGCCGTGGGACACGACGACGCCCTTGGGCTGTCCGGTGGAGCCGGAGGTGTAGATCACGTACGCGGGATGGGCCGGGGCGGGCGGCCGGTCGGGCCCCGCATCGTCCGTGTCGTCCGGGCGGTGCCGGGTGGGGAGGACCGTGTCCACGGTCAGTCGCGGGGTGTCCGCGGCCGGCAGCAGGTCCGCCAGACCGGTGGTGGTGAGCAGCAGCGCGGGCGCCGCGTCCCGCAGTACGTGCCCGACCCGGTCCGCGGGGTATCCGGGGTCGACGGGCAGATAGGCGGCCCCCGACCGGAGGACCGCGAGCAGCGACACCACCAGCTCCGGGGAGCGGGGGAGCGCCACCGCGACGATCCGTTCCGGGCCCGCGCCCCGCTCCCGCAGGAGCCGGGCCAGCCGGTGGGAGCGGGCGTCGAGTTCGCGGTAGGTCAGGGTGGCGCCCTCGAAGCGCACGGCCTCGGCGTCGGGGGTGGCGGCGGCCTGCCGCGCGAAGAGTTCGGGGATGCTGTCCCCGGGCCCGGGGGTCCTCGTCGCGTTGAACTCCGTGAGCAGTCGCCGTTGTTCGTCGTCGCCGAGCATGCCGAGGGCCCGCACGGGCGCTGCCGGGGCCTGTGCGCAGGTGCGCAGGAACGCGACGAGCCGTTCGCACAGGACGGCCGCGTCGGTGTCCCGGTACAGACCGGGCGGGGTGTCGACCCGGACGTACAGCTCACCGTCCTCGTGGCCGTCGCCGTACGTCGACACCATCACCTCGTCGACCACTCCGAAGGAGCCGCCGACGAAGGTGGCCGGGGTGCCCGCGAGGTCGAGCGGCTCCACGGGGGGCATGACGTTGACGATGGCGCCGAACGGGCTCCGCCCGGAGCCGGTCGGCCCGGTGGCCCGGCGGATCTCCGAGACCTGGAGCCCGGCGTGCCGGAACACCCGGCGCCGGGCGTCGCCGAGGGCCTGCGCCACGTCGCCCAGGCTCTGTTCCGGGGTGACGGGCAGCCGCAGGGGCAGGATGTTGGAGAGCACGCCCGGGGTCAGCCGTCCTGGTCCGAAGCGGTTGCCGACCGTCACGGAGAAGAGCGGCTGGGGCAGTCCGCTCAGATTGCGCAGGAACAGCGCGGTTCCCGCGCCGAGCAGGCCGGCCAGGTCCATGCCCGCCTCCCGGGCCGCGCGGGCCCAGGCATCGGTGTCCCGCCGGGGAACGGCCACGGTGTGGTTGCCGACGCCGAGCACGCGGGTCACCTCGCCCCAGTCGCGCGGATGCCGCCGGGGCGCGCCCCGGCCCCCGCCGGGGGCGGAGGAGAGCGCGGAGGGCGCGGAGGGCGCCGAGACGAGGTCGCGGGGGAGCCGGGCCGCCTGCGAGGTGTCCGTGAGGTAGCCGCGCCAGAACTCAACGTCGCGGGTGAACCGGGGCGAGGAACGGTAGTCGGCGTCCGCGGCGGCGAGGACCCCGGGCTCCGCGTACCCGGATTCCGGTACCGGGGTCCCGGCCCGCAGCGCGGAGTACACCCGGGCGATGTGGTGCGACAGCAGGGTGAACACCCCATGCGCGTCGGTGACGACATGGGGGAACACCAGGGCCAACAGACAGCGATCTGCGGCCAGTCGGACCACCCCGGCGCGGAACAGCACGTCATGGGCCAGATCGAACGTTTGAGCGATCAGTCCGGTGATCAGGTCCCGTGCCGCCGCCTCCGGGTCGGGCTCCGCGCGGAGATCGACCGAGAAGGGCTGCCAGTCCCCGAGGTCACGGGTGACCTGGCGCAATCCTTTCGTTTCCTCCCGGAAATTGACGTGCAGGGTCGGTGTGGACGCGAAGGCTTCCCGCAGGGCGGCGCCGAGCGTTTCCGTGTCGACCGTGCCCGCGACGTCCCAGAGCGCCGTCACGTTGTTCGGTACGTCCGGCGTCAACTGCTGCGCCAGCCAGAAGCGCTCCTGGGCCGACGACACACTCAAAGAACGCATGCGGACATCTCCTCAACGGCGGAAAGCGGGAACTGGAGATCGCGCGGAGGCCCTCAGACTCAGGGCTGCGCACCAGGTGGTCAACTCGCTTGAAAGACTTGGGGCAGGCTTGCCGACAGGTGGGTGCCGTCCTGTCGACAGGACGAACAGCGCCGGTGGTGCGCGGAATACCGGGAAAGGGATCGTCCACGTGTTCGCGAAGGGCGCCGACCGGCTGCTAGCGTGACCTTTCGCTTTGCTACCCGGCGGCTGTTCGCCGTCTGCGGGACCGCCGGCCGCGATCCACCGGCCATATGGGGAATTCCCTCGGCCCGTTGTCCCGGAATGTCATCGGATCACAGCACGCTGCCGGATTTCTGGGCGTCGTGCAGCCACCGAACTGAGGTGAGGAGTGCTCTGTGGAGAACACCTGGCTGATCGGTCAGGACGACGTCGCGCGCATCCTGCACATCGTCGGCCGCGACGCCTTGATGCGCCGCATGATTTCCACTCTGGAGAAAGGCTTCACGGAACTGGGGCAGGGCCTGTGGTCCGATTCACCGATACGCACCGGCTTCACCCGGACAGGAGACGTCCCCGGCGTCATAGAGACGATGCCGCACCGCGAACCGCGGGCCGGGGTCACCGTCAAGACCATCTCCTACAGCCCCCGGAACATCGCTGACCATCATCTGCCGACGATCCTCGGCACGATCGCGCGCGTCGATGACGACACGGGTCGGCTCGTCGCCCTCACCGACGGGGTCCTGCTGACGGCCATCCGTACCGGTGCGGCGTCCGCCGTGGCGACCACACGGTTGGCGCACGCCGGGTCCCGGACCGTCGGCATGATCGGCACGGGCGCGCAGGCGGTCACCCAACTGCACGGCCTCAGCCTGGTGCTGGACATCGACCGGGTCCTCGTCCACGACATCGACCCGGCGCACGAGCGCACCTTCGCCCGGCGGGCGGACTTCCTCGGCCTCGACGTCCGCTCGGCCCGACCCGGCGAGATCCTCGCCGCGGCGGACGTGCTGTGCACCGCGACCTCGGTACCGGTCGGGGCGGGGCCCGTGTTCCCGGACGGGGACCACGCGCCGCATCTGCACATCAATTCGATCGGCGCGGACGAGATCGGCAAGACCGAACTACCGGTCACCCTGCTACGGCGGGCGCTGGTCTGCCCGGACCACCGCGGCCAGGCGCTGCGCGAAGGGGAGTGCCAGCAGCTGGCGGACGACGGGATCGGCCCGACGCTGGCCGAGGTGTGCGCCTCGCCCGACGAGGCGTACCGGGACCGGCTGACGGTCTTCGACTCCACGGGGTTCGCCTTCGAGGACCATCTGGCGCTGGACGTGTTCATGGACCTCGCCAAGGAACTGGGGCTGGGCACCAAGGTCTCGATCGAGGGCCGTCCGGAGGATCTGCTCGACCCGTACTCGATCAGCGGGCCGCGTGCCTGACCCGCCGCAAGAGTGACCCCCGGGGCCGGAACCGTGCTCGGTTCCGGCCCCGGGGGTACCGACCCGGTTCGCCGGGCGGGGCGTTCAGGCCGCCGGCTCGGTCCCCTCGGCGAGGGTCTGTTCCGCCGCGTGGTCGAGCACGGAGAGCACCCAGCTCCCGAAGTCGCTGCCGCTGTGGTCCGCGGCCCGGCGCCAGGACACCAGCCTGCTGCTGGGCACCTGGATACGCGGGATGATCGCGAGATCGGGGGTCTCGCTCCCGCACCCCGAGCGCTCCACCTGGATACGGGCACGCAACTGCTTGGTCGTCCACTGGTTGAGCTCCGCCTTGTCGAGCAGCCGGTCCCGCTCGTCGTGCGCGAGCGACGCCACTTCAGCGTGATGCTGGAAGCTCAGCCCGCACCGCCGCTGCGCCAGGGGGAACTGACCGGCGACCCAGGCGTAGTTGCGCAGCGTCTGGTACTGGAGCCCGGCCGCCCGCAAGGCCCGCTGATACCGGTCGGAGTAGTGCTCCTTCCCGTAGATCAGCCAGTCGCCCAAGCACCAGGAGGACGAGTCCACGATGTCGGAGAGACGCCGCCCGGCTCGTTCCCACTCATGGAAGCTCAGATTCGGAGGAAAGCGCAGCCCGACCTTCGTCATGAGGAGCTGTTCCGGCTCGGGCCGACCGTTGCGTACTGTGCCGGGAGGTGAATTGGGCGCCCGTTGTTCCTTGCTTCGGGTGCTGGACAGGTCCGCCCGAGTTCTGATCATTTTTTGCGATCCCCCTGGGAAGAGATTTCCGCGCAAACAAACGAACAAGGAAAATCTTGTCTGCATCCGGAGGTGAAACAACATTCACCGCCGGTCGTTACTGAGGCTCGGCCGCACACAGCCGGACGGGGACGTGGTGATTTCATGAGTGGTTCGCCGATGCAGCATGCCGGTTCGTCACCGGAAAGAAGAACACGGCTGGTGTGTCGACCCTTGAGAGCCCGCGACCGAGGGGAAGTCGGTGACTCTCTTCGGTTCTGTCATCGCGGGGCGGCTCTTTCACGCTTCCTCCGCGTTCGTTGCGTTCGCACACCATTAGGAATTTGAGAGGGAACTCCTGGGATCGGTGTTCATTCTCGAATGACTTCGCTGCACCAACCGTGCTGCGTGAATTACGTTACGTGATCTCTAAACCGCCAGTCAAGGGAGGTAGTCGGTAGAGCGTGATCACGAACAGTTCACGGCGGAGATGAATGCGGCGGCTGAAACTCGACCTTCGCGAAAGAGTCGCTCCCCGGGGTGGTGCGCCCGCGACCCGCACCGCAGGCCGCTGTGCGTCCGGGGAGTCGCGCGGGCAGGACGGCCGATGGCCCGATCGGCTACGGCCATCCGTCCCGCGCGCCAGCCGCACCGAACGCGGGCCACCGCCGAAGTCGCCGTTCCCGCAGCGGAGGGTCGCCGGTGGTCCCGCCGGGCGGACCCAGAGCGCCGGGCAGCACGCGCGGACGAGGGTGCGGACACTCCCCGTCACCGGGAGGTCGGTCGGACCCGACACCAAGAAGTCATCTCCATTGGTGACCGAGCCGCCCGTGCACATCGGAGGCCAAGGCGGGCCCGTTGGTTTGAACGTGGTGTGAGACTTGAAGCATGGACATGGGGCGTGAGTCGCGGTGGGAGAAGGACGCAATGACGGTGGAGATCGTTTTCGCCCTGGTGACGGCCGCCGTGCTGGCTGGAGTGATCTTTGCCGCCGCCTGGGCTCTCGCCTTGGTCCTTGACCTCTCTGGATCGACGGGGAGAGGCGTGTGGGTAGGGGGTGCACTGCTCGGAGCGGTGGCCGGAGTATGGCGTCTGGTGCGGGTGCTGCTTCGGTTCGACGAGCAGCGCCGAATGGGCCGCTGACTGCAACTCATTGCCTTGCGGTCGGTAGCCGCCCGGCGTGGGAATCGTTGAGCGGCTGGCGCCGGACGAGTGGTGGGGTCGTCCCAGCGAGTGGCGCCAGAGGCGCCGTCGCGGGTGCAGGGCGGTGGTCGACATCGGCACGGCGACCGGGAAGTGCTGGCCGCGATCGTGTTCGTTGCCACGTCAGGCTGCACGTGGCAGCAGCTGCCGTCGTCGTCTTTCGGACCGTCCGGAGCGACCGCGGACGGCCTCTACCAGCACCCTGCCCGGTCGGTGCGGCATCCCGCAGGCGGAGTGCCGCGGAGGGAGCCAGTGAATGTCCCCGCCCTCGCGCTTCCCGGAAGGCTGCGGTGAGCGCTTGCTGTCCTTTCGCGGTGCCCCTTGGTGCGAGCGGATGTGCAGGGCCGGGCTGTCCTGTCGGGGCGTGCGAGGGGCTTCCATGCACAACCTGCCCCCGCATTAAGTCTGTTATCTCCGTACATTCCTGGTGAACCGCACTCCTGGGGGTCAAGGGTCACAGGTTCACGCCCTGTCGGCCCGACTCGTATCTGTGCGGGTATTCTCCGGTGCGACCGGTACTCACAGGAGGCGGCGCACGGCCTCGACGATCGAGCGGCGGCGGTCGTCGGTGCTCTCCGTCTCGATCGTGGCGGCGGACATGCCGGTGGCGTTGCCGGGGTTCCACGCTAGGGCAAGGCTCAGCACGAGGGTGAGCAGCGCGGTGGGCGAGAAGGCGGCGCCGATGCCTGCGTCCTTCTGTACTGCGGCGAGCGCCTCCAGCTTGGCGTCGCGTGTCGGTGCCGCGGCGGCCGGGTCCCGGTCTGGGCTGTCGCCGCGCTCCAGGCGGTGCCAGATGGCGAGCCGGATGACCTCGGGGTGCTCTTGGCCGTAGTCGAAGAGGCGCCCCGCATAGCCAGGGAGGTCGTCGGGGGTGAAGGCCACCGTGTTCAGGCCGTGGGTGACATGGGTGTCGAAGACCGTGTCGAAGAGCCGGTCCTTGCTGCAGAAGTAGACATAGATGAGGTTCTTGTTGGCCGACGCCGCCTTGGCGATCCGGTCCACCCGGGCTCCGGCGATGCCGTGCGCGGCGAACTCGTCGGTGGCGGCCCGGAGGATACGCATCTTGGTGGCTTCGGCTCGGGACATGCGGGTCATCGTAGTGGGGGACCACCCGGTCGACGCAGTGCCGTGGACGGGGCTGTGCACAGGCAGGTCATCCGAATCCGAAGGCGTCGAAGGCCGCATCCGAAGCGAACAGCATGACGGTGCACCACAGGGTGACCCCGGCCATCAGCCAGCGGATCAGGCGCCAACGGGGGATGCCCAGCGCGGCGCCGAGCAGGGACGAGCCCCAGGTGCCGAAGAGGGCGGGGCCGACGATGCCGAAGCCCACCACGCCGTACCGTTCGAAGATCCGGCGCGCACGCCGCCCTGCGGGGCCGGAGAGCCGACCGCCCGCGGCCGTCCGAACCGGCGTTGCGCTGCCGGAGGGTGTGCCCGTCGCCGAGCCCGCCCGTACCGCGGACGACGACTTCCGGCGAGCCCGCCAGGACTGCCAGCGCAACCGGGCCCGACCCATGGCGGACACCGCGAATGCGTCGTTCGCATCCGTCGGCCGTACCGGCGGCAGTCTAATTGACTAACCGGTTACCCTACGGCTATGACTCATATCGACGCGGTCCTGCATGAGTTGGCCGCCGGCAAGTACCTGCTCCTCACCACCTTCCGCAGGGACGGCAGAGCAGTCCCCACCCCCGTCTGGGTCATGCTCGACGGTCAGACGCTGGCGGTGTGGAGCGCGGCGGACTCCGGGAAGGTGAAGCGGATCCGTAACGGCGGTCAGGTCACGGTCGGCCCCTGTGACGTGCGGGGTAGGCCGCTCGGCGCCTCGGTACCCGGCTTCGCCGAGGTGCTGGCGCCGGATGAGAGCGCGCACGTCACCGGTCTGATGAAGCGGAAGTACGGGCTGATCGCCCGCGTCGGGCTGCTCGGCAGCAGGCTGCGCGGCGGCTCCGAGCGCTCGGTGGGCATCCGGATCCGACTGGACGGATAGCGAGACGTGCAGGGAGGGGTACCTGGAGCAGCGGCCGTCAAGAGGTACGCGCGGGTGTGCGTGGCGTGGGTAGCCCCGCCGTGCTCAGGACCTTGCGCCTCGTGTCGACGGCGAACACCTCGCAGTGCGGGCGCCCGGCCGCCCAAGCGACGCCCTCCGTACCCAGCGCGAACGCCGCTGTCGCCGTCGCGTCCGCTTCCGTGAGCGTCGGCGCGACGACCGTGACGCAGAGCAGACCAGTGGCGGGGCGGCCGGTCCGGGCGTCGAGGACGTGGGCGCCGCGTTCGTAGTGGCCGGACGTCGCGACAGCCGCATCCGTCAGCTCCAGCACCGCGCAGAGTCGGCTGGCGTCCTCGGGGTGGCGTATGCCCACCCTCCAGGGGCCGCCGCCGACGACCACGTCGCCGCCGGCGTTCACACAGAACCTTCGTACACCGGCTGCCGTCAGCAGTTCGGCGGCGAGCTGGACCGACCAGCCCTTGACGACGGCGCACGGGTCGAGCTCCCGGCCCGGCATGCGCGCGTCGAAGGCGCCGCCGCTCGCCCGCCGGTAGTGCTCGCACAGTTCCAGGACACGGGCGAGGTCGGCGCTGATGTCGGTGAGGTTCAGCTCGCCCCGGTTGAGGCGGGACACCTCGCTGTCGGGGGCGAACGGGCTGAACCGTGCGTCGGCCTCCCGGAGCCACGCGAAGACCGCGTCCGCGGCCCCCGCGGGAACGTGCGTGTCGTCGATGCGCAGGGAGACCGGCAGACCCATGACGTGTTCGACTCGGATCACGTCAGGTGCCGCTCATCTGGTCGAGGGCCGCCTGGAGGGATTCCCGGTAACCGTCGCTGGTGATCGTCGCCCCGGTCACCGCGTCGATGTCGGCGCTCTGGGCTTCGAGGGTCGCCTCGATCAGCTTCGGCAGGGCTGCCGTGGTCTGGGGGTGTGCGGGAGCCTTGAGGGCCTTGACCGCAGTGATTCTGCCTGCCGTCAGCGTCACCTCGACCTGTACGTCACCCTTCTCGGTCGGGATGGTCGCCCCGGTGTTCACCCGGGTGCCGGAGGAGGTCGACGGAGGGACGGAGGTGTCCGAATAGGAGTAGAGATGGATGAAGTACCAGGTCTCGTAGGCGAGTCGGTGTCGCGCCCAGCGGGCCGAGGCCCCGCCGACGACCAGGATGAGGACCATGGCGACGACAGCCCGCAGCACGCCCTCGGTGGTCTCGGCCAGGTCGATCAGCTGGTCGGCCGGATCGAGCGAGGACGCCTGGGCATAGCCGAAGGTGATGAAGACGCCGTGTCCGACCAGCGACCACAGCAGTCCGAAGCCGGTGATGCGGTGCCAGGCAGTGAGCCGGTCCATGCCGATGCGGCGGTCGAGCCAGGGCAGCCGGGCGACCAGCAGCAGCTGGAAGGCCATGAACAGGGCGCCGTAGAGGCCGCAGAGACGACCGAGCACGATCAGTGCGTTGGACGCGAAGCCCGCCTGGGAGAAGAAGTACCCGACGGCCGCCGCGTTCGCGCCGAGCAGGGCGTACAGGCCGGCTCTGGCCGCCACCCGGGGGCGCAGCGAAGAGGGGGGAACGGGCGAAGCCGGTGCGGGGGGCGGCGGTGCGGACGTCGAGGGGACAACGGTCACGGGCCGGTACCTCCTGGATCGAGTCGGTGGAGAGAGCTTGACCGCCGGGACCTGTCGATTCCCTGTCAGGGGACTTTCAACTCCGTGTCGAAGTGCCCCGGCGCAGACCAGCAGGGGTCGCGCTGCCGTCCGTGTGCCGCAGGATGGACGGGTGGACAAGATACGAGTGCTGGTCGTGGACGACGACCCGGCGATCGCCGACCTCGTCGCGACGGTTGCCCGCTACGAGGGCTGGGAAGCGGTCACGGCGAACTCGGGCCGCGAAGCGCTGCGGTCGGCCGCCGGCCTGCCCCCGGACATCGTCGTCCTGGACCTGATGCTGCCCGACCTCGACGGCTTCGGCGTGCTCGACGGGCTGCGCGCAGCCGGGACGATGGTGCCCGTGGTGTTCCTCACCGCGCGCGACACCGTCGCCGACCGGGTCGCGGGGCTCACCCGCGGCGGTGACGACTACCTGGTCAAGCCGTTCGCGGTGGAGGAACTGATGGCCCGGCTCCGCACCGTGCTGCGGCGCAGCACCGGGCCGGGATCCAAGCGGTCCTTCCTACGGGTCGCCGACTTGACGATGGACGAGGACACGAGGGAAGTGCGGCGTGGGCAAAGCCGGTTGATACTGACCCCGACCGAGTACGACGTGCTGCGCTACCTCATGCGCAAGTCCCCGACCGTACTCACCAAGGCGCAGATCCTCGACCATGTGTGGGAGTACGGCTTCGGCGGCCGCTCGAACGTCGTCGAGCTCGTCGTCAGCAGGTTGCGCCGCAAGCTCGACGCCACCGGCAGTCCACTGATCCACACGGTGCGCGGCTTCGGCTACGTGGTCAGGCGAGCCGAATGAGCGCACGGCTGCGCCACACCTACCGCAGGCTCCGCCTCGGAACCAGGCTCGCTCTCGGTCTCGGCGTGCTCTCCCTGGTGGCGTTCGCCGTCGTCGGCACGGCCCTCACCGCGTACATGCGCGACTACCTGGGACACCAGCAGATCGCCCAGCTGAAGTTGGTGCAGAACGTACAGGCCAAGGACGCCGCCGAGAACGGCACGGTCACACGTCAGCCGTACTACGGGTGGTACACGGCTGTGTACGACGTCCGCGACGGCACCGCGGCGCTGCGCCGACCAGCCGATGTGCCGGACGACATCGAGGAGTTCACTGCCCTCGCCCAGCGGCGCGCCGACTCCACCGGTGATGTGACGAGCACCGCGCACGTGGGGGGAATGGGTGCCTACCGGCTGCGGGCCTGCGAGGTCGTGCCCGGGGTCGTCCTGGTCAGCGCCGCCCCGATGGCGGAGACCGAGGACACGATGGAGCAACTGATCACGGTCCAGGTGATCGCGTTCACGGTCGCCCTGCTGGCCCTCGTCGTCTCCGGACGGCTCCTGCTGCGGCGCGGTCTGAAACCGCTCAGCGACATGGCGCACACGGCACACGGCATCGCCTCGCACGACCTCACCGAGTCGGCGGCCCGGCTGCCCCTGCGCGCCGACCGGTCCGGTGGCGGACCCGAGGTCGAGGAACTGCGCACCGCCTTCAACACGATGCTGGAACACATCGACGACTCCCTGGCCGTGCGGTCCGAGGCCGAGCAGAGGCTGCGCCGCTTCGTCGCCGACGCCTCACACGAGCTGCGCACTCCCTTGATGTCGGTGCGCGGCTACGCGGACCTGTTCCAGTACGCCGCCGCCAACGTCCCCGAGGAACGCGACAAGCACCTCGCCCGACTGCGTTCCGAAGCCGCCCGCATGGGCGTCCTCCTCGACGACCTGCTGCTGCTCGCCCGACTCGACGCCGCCGAGGTGGACGCGTCGCTGCGCCTGGAACCGTGCGATCTGGCGGACCTCGCCCGGCAGGCGGCCGACGCCTTCCGCGCCGCCCACCCCGGCCGTCCGCTCACCCTCGACATCGGGCCCCGGTCGCTGCCGCTGAGCCTGGACCCCGTCCGAGTTCGCCAGGTGCTCGACAATCTGTTGACCAACGGGGCCGTCCACACTCCCGAGGGGACGCAGGTGTCCCTGACGGTGGACTTGACGCCGGAGTCCGCCCGGGTGGTCGTGGCCGACACGGGGCCCGGCATCACGGACGCCGACCAGCGTCGGATCTTCGACCGCTTCTACCGCGTCGACAAGGCCCGCAGCCGTGAGGGCGGCGGCACCGGTCTCGGCCTCGCGGTGGCCCGTTCCCTGGTGGCCGCGCACGGCGGCACCCTGACCCTGAGCAGCGAGCCGGGCGCCACCGCCTTCGTCCTGGAGTTGCCGCGCGCGGAGTCGACGCCGTCCTGAGGGAGCAGCAGGCCGGCCCGGTCAGCCGAGCACCCGGACCACCGAGCGCAGCAGACGGTCGTTCTCCGGGGCCGGGCCGCCCGGGAAGGCGTACCGGCGGCGGGTGTAGGCGTAGGCGAAGCCCTGCCGCGGATCGGCGAAGGCGAGGGAGCCCGCGGCGCCGCCGTGGCCGAAGGAGCCGGCGCCGAGGAACGGGAAGCGCACGTCCAAGGCGAGGAAGCCCAGGCCGAACGCATCCGGCTCACCGCCCACCAGATCCTTGCCCTCGGAGTGGACCCGGGCGAACTCGGCCGCCGTGTCCGGCTTCAGCAGCGGACTCTGGCCGTCCAGGCCGAACACGGCCGCCGCGTACACGCCGGCCAGACCGCGCGCCGAGCCGATACCGGCCGCCGACGCCTGGCCCTTCGCGCGGACGGTACGGGAGTTCGGGAGGGAGTACAGCTCGGCGTGGTCCGGCGCATGTTCGTTGAGGGCGATTCCGGTCAGACTGTACGGGCTGTAGGCAGCGGCCTCGATCTCTGCCGCCTGCTCCGGCGTCGGCATCATCGGCAGGGTGGTCAGGAAGCGCGGCTCCTCTCGCTCCGGGAGGCCCAGCCACAGGTCCAGCCCGTACGGGGCGCGTATCCGCTCCTCGTACCACTCCTGAAGAGTGCGCCCGGTGGCCCGGAGCACCACCTCGCCGACCAGCGCGCCGATCACGAGCGCGTGGTAGCCGAAGGCCCGCCCCGGCTGCCAGAACGGGCGCTGCCCGGCCAGCCGGGCCGCGATCGCCCGGTCGTCGGCCAGCTCCTCCCGGGTGAGCCCGGCGTCCAGGCCGAGCACCCCGGCCCGGTGCGCGAGCAGTTCGCGCAGCGTGATCCCGTCCTTGCCCTCGGCGGCGAAGTCCGGCCAGTACGAGGCGACCGTGCGGTCCAGGTCCAGCAGGCCGTCCTGGACCAGGAGCGCGGTCGCCAGGTAGGCCGCGCCCTTGGTGGACGAGAAGACGCCGAGCAGCGATTCCCCGGTCACCCCGTCCGACCACAGGTCCACCACCTGCTCGCCGCCCCGGTGCACCACCAACTGTGCTCCCGGAGCGTGTTCCTCACCCGCGAGAAAGGCGGCGAACTCCTCCCGTACCCCCTCGAATCCGTCGACCACCGTGCCCTGAACTGTCATGAACCCTCCCGAATTGCCGTACGGATGCCGTGCTTTCCGTAACTCGGGCTCCCAGGGCCGCTATTCCCGCGCGGGCCGGGCGGATCGCACGCCGACGCATCGCCGTTCGGGGGAGTCTCCCCCGGCAGAGGGAGGCCGTTCCCTCGCCCGGGGGATCCCCCGATCGCCCCACGATCCTGTTCAGCACCGGCTACGAAGTGCCGCTCACCGCGCGGCGGACCGAACCGACGGTCCTCCTGGACGGCAACCAACTCGGCATCGAGCACCGCTTCTTCGGGGCCTCGCGTCCGACGGTCGACGACTTCACTCACCTGACGATCCGTCAAGCGGCGGACGATCACCACCGAGTGGTCCAGCTCTTCCGTCGGATCTACCCCGGCGCATGGATATCCACCGGCGGCAGCAAGGGCGGCATGGCCAGCGTGCACCACCGCCGCTTCCACCCCCACGACGTGGACGGCACCGTCGCCTACTCCGCCCCGAACAACGTCGACGACCACGAGGACTCCGCCTACGTGCGGTTCCTGGAACGGGTGGGCCCCGCAGCCACCCGCGACGCCCTGAAGGCGGCGCAGCGGGAGGTACTGCTGCGTCGCACGCACCTGGTCGCCCGCTACGAGGCATGGGCTGCCGCCGCCCACGACACCTTCCGCATCATCGGCAGCGCCGACCCGGAACTTCATTCCCTACTGGTACCAACTCGGCACCCAGATGGGTTACCTGACCGTGCCCACCGATCATCTGAACGGACTCCTGAAGTACCCGAACGCCATCGAACCCCGCAGCTTCGCGTGCGGTGGGTCGAGGGCGGCAACCACCACGTCACCATCGCGGGCCTGTCCCCCGGTCACCGTACGGAGGCCGTCGCCGCGCTGCACCGGTGGGTCAACGGGCCCGCTGCCCCTGCGCGTCGCTGGCGAACGCCGGGGCGCGACGGCGCAGGGCCGGACCGGGGCGCGAACGTGCTCAGCGCGTGGTGACCCGGAAGGTGCTGAGTACGGCCTTGTGGTCGGTCGGCCAGGTCCAGGTGGGCTCCCAGAACCTGTCCCTGCCCGACTCCTCGACCCGCTCGTTGCGCACGATGGTGCTGGACGGTCCGACGATGACGCTGTCGAGCAGCCGGATCCGCCGGTCCGGGTGGTAGAAGACGAAGTCGATCCGGTCCCGCTCGTCGGCCTTCGGCGCCCAGGTGAGCTGACCGACGTCGACGCCCGGGTTGTCACTCGGCCAGGTGAAGCCCGGCCTGCGGACGGGGTCCGGATGGATCACGCGGTAGCTGTCGCGGAAACCGGCGTCCTCGATCGCCTTAGTCGTCGACCACGGGACGACGGCGCCGTTGTGGTCGAACAGGTTGCGGGTCCGGCGGTTCCAGTCCCGGTGCGAGGGCTCGTTGAAGTCACCGGCCAACAGCGTCAGCCGGCCCCTGGCCCGTTCCTTCGCGGCATCCGCGAGCACCGTCCTCGTCGCCTTCGTGCGTCCCGAGGCCGTGTTGAGCCGGGTGATCAGGTCGACATCGGTGATCGGACCGGTCGGGATCTCGCCCCAGCCGTACTCGGAGGTCTCCAGGGGCGACGGGGTGCCGCCGCCGTAGCCGCGCGGCAGGTAGGTGACGTAGTAGCGGTACTCCAAGTGCCCGGAGTACGCCGCGACCTCGGTGCCGTCGACCGAGACGACCGCCTTCGACCAGGACGGGAACGACGCGTGCTCGATGATCGGGTAGCGCGAGATCACCGCGGGATCGACCGGGTTCTCGTTGTCGAAGTAGGTCAGCCCCCGGTCGGCGAGATCGGCCAGGAGATGGGCCACCCGCTCCGGGTTCGACTCGCTGAGCATCACCACGTCCGGTTCGACCGCGGCGATCGTGTCGGCGATGCCGGCCCGCCCGCCCGGCACCCGGCTGCCGCCGAGCCAGATGTTGAACTGCATGACCTTGAGCTTGCGGTGTGAGGGCCCACCGTGCTTCCGCCCACCCCGGGGGGCGGCCTCGGCCGCGCCCGTTGCCAGTACTCCCGCTCCGACGGTCGCGCCGACCATCCCGAGCAGTTCACGACGCCTGACCATCAGTGACCTCCATCAACCACCTGCGTCCACGACCCGCTCACGGTGCGGAGCGGGCCGGGACTCACGGTCGAGGCCCCTCGTGCACGCGGCATGAACCCGAGCGCAACGTCAGATGTTGAATGATCGAAAGTGGTCGCGCCGTGATCCCCCCACCGCCCGGGACCAGCGCGCACGTCAAGCGGGGTTGGGGATGCGTACGGTTTCCGCCCAGGGCGGGGGCTGGGGCGGGTCCTCGCCGATGAGGGCGACGATCAGCCGGGCGGAGACGGGCTCCGGTGGCCAGGGGGTGTAGCCGTCGGTGAGGACGACGACGATGTTCGGCGGGTCCTGGGCGGCGAGTGCCGTACGGATGCCGACGGTCAGGTCCGTACCGCCGCCGCCGGCGAGTTCGACCTGGTCGACGGCGGTCACCCGGGCGACGGCCTGGACGTCCGCGTCGCACGCGAGGACGGCGACCCGGTTGCCGCCGACGCCCACCTCGCGCAGTACGCCCGAGACCTCGGCGAGGGCGGCGGCGAGGTCGTCCTCGCCCATCGAGCCGGAGGTGTCGACCACGATGGCCACGCGGGGCAGGGGCCGGCGCAGGCTGGGCAGTACCACCCGGCCGCCGAGGGCGGGGGTGCGGCGTGAGGGGCGGCGGTAGGTGTAGTCGACCGCGCCTCCCGCCCACGCCGCGGCTTCACGGACGGCGCCGGTGAGTGCCGCGCGCCAGTCGACGGTGGGCTCCAGGAGCTCTTCCGCCCAACGCCGCCAGCCCGCCGGAACCGTTCCCCGGGACCGTGCATGGGCGCGGACCGCTTGGGCGGTCTGGCGGCGCAGGGCCTCGGACTCCACCGGGCCGACACCGGCCGTGCCGGTGCCGGCGTGCTCGCCCAGGTCCCACGGGGCGGGGACGCCGTGGGACCCCGATCCGCAGTTCGGCGGGTGCGGGGGCGAGGCCGGGACGTCCCGCAGGTACTCCTCGAAGAGCCGCCCTGCCGGCAGCCCGAAGAGCTGCGGTTCCATACGTCCGGGGGGTAGCCGTAGACCGTCGGCGATGAGGTCGTCGTTGATCTCGCAGTCCTGGGCGATGTTGACCCGGAGGTGGTCCCGCAGGTCCGCGGCCGGCAGCCGGTCGGCGCGGCCGTGGTGATCGCGCAGCAGATGGGCCGCCTCGTGGATCCACACCCCGGCCAGTTCCTCGACGGCGGTCGCGTCGACGAAGGCGGGCGCCACGTAGCAGCGCCAGTAGCGGTCCACCGCCATCGTGCTCACCCGGTCCGACGGCACGACGGTGAGGGCGTACAGGGCGGAGGCGAGGTACGGGCGCGCCTCGGCGGCCTGGTAGCGGGCGGCCAGCAGCTTGGCGCGGTCGAGGCCGCCGCCCGGTGCGGGGGTCACGGAGCGACGGCCGGTCAGCGCGCGCCCGGCAGCGCGCCGGCGAGCTGGAGCAGTTCGAGGAAGGCGTCGATGCCGGGCGGGATGGGCCAGTGCGGTTCGCGCATCGCGGCGAGGTCACGGGCCGCCCGTGCCGCCACGTCGGGCACTCCGGCGTCCACCGCCTTGGCGAGGACCTCCCAGCCCGCTTCCCAGCGGGGGCGGGTCGGTTCGCTCTGCACGGCGGCGACCACGGCGATGAGGAACGCCAGCTGGCGGTCGCCTCGGTCGGGCAGGGCGAAGGCCGACGGGTCGGCGAGCACCCGGTCGGGGTCGGGCAGGTCCAAGTTTTCCAGATAGGCGAGGAGTTCGATGCCGGCGGCCTCACCGACGGCGCCCATCAGGGCGGTGGCCCGTGCCTCGCGCCCGGCGCCCGAGGCGTATCCGGTGGCCAGCAGCCGCAGCGCCATCTCCCAGGTACGGGGTGAGGGCCAGGCCCGGCCGCGACCCTCGGCCTCCTTCGGCATGTGGTGGGCGAGGCCCGGACGGGCGGTCAGGAATCCGCTGATGACGCCCCGGGCGCGGGCGACCGAACCGGACGCGCGCCCCCGATCCACCGTCGGCAGGGCGGTTTCGGGCCAGGTGCCGGCCATGCCGCGGGCCACGGTACGGGGGTCGTGCGTCCAGTCGAGGTGCACGAAGCGGTTGGCGAGCGGCGGGCTGAGGTGCCAGCCGTCGGCGGCGCTGGAGGGCGGGTTGGCGGCGGCGACGATGCGTACCGACGCGGGGAGTGCCAGGCTGCCGACCCGGCGTTCGAGGACCACGCGGAGCAGGGCGGCCTGCACGGCCGGTGGTGCCGAGGACAGTTCGTCGAAGAACAGCAGGCCGTGTCCGGTGCGGGCGAGTCGGACCGCCCAGTCCGGCGGCGCCATCGGCACGCCCGAGCCGGCCGGGTCGTCGCCGACGATCGGGAGTCCGGCGAAGTCGGACGGTTCGTGGACGCTGGCGACCACGGTCTCCAGGTGTACGCCGAGGGCGTCGGCGAGCTGTTCCATGCCGGCGGACTTGCCGATGCCCGGCTCGCCCCACAGCAGGACGGGCTGGTTCGCCGTCACTGCCAGGGCGAGGGCCTCCAGTTGGGGGTTGGTGGCCGGTTCGGTCCTCGTGGTGCCCAGGCGGGTGTTGAGGTCGTCGGCGGCAGCGAGGGCTGCGTGTACGGGGGCGGTCACGGTTGCATGTCCTCGTCGTCTGCCGCAGGGTCGCCGGCGGTGCGGTCCTCGCTCGGGCTTGCGGAGGGGTCCGGTTCCCCGGCCGTTTCCTCGTCCTCCTCCGGCTCCTCCTCGTCCCAGTCGGCGTCCACGTCGGCATCGGCCGAGTACCGCTCGTCCAGGTGGCTGTCGAACCAGTCGGAGCCGATGCCCGGGTGCTCCCGCAGTACGCGCATGCGCAGGAACGTCAGATCGGTCCGCTCGTAGCGGCGGATGACCTGGGCGAGGGACAGTTCCATCTCGTCGATGACGTCGATCCTGGCGCCGGCGGCGAGCAGATCCCTGACCAGGTCGGCGGAACCGCCCTCGTTGACGGCGTTCTGGAGCGCGGTGCGGTGCGCTCCGTCCTGCGCCTCCAGGTCCAGCCCGGCGGCCAGCAGCCGCGGCAGCAACGCGCGGTGGTCGAGGAGGTGGAGGGCGTGCAGCAGGCCGCGGCCCTTGCGGTCGCGGACGTGCGGGTCGGTGCCGGCGTCGAGGAGCGCCGTCACGGCGGGCGTGTCGCCGTGCTGGGCGTGCAGGAACAGGGCGTTGCGCTGTTCCCGCAGGGCCTTCGGTAGCTGTCCCTCGCCGCTGGTCCACTTGACCTGCGCGGCGAAGCAGCCGCTGATGGTGCCGCCGAAGGCGCGCAGCGCCAGCTCGCGCTGGCGTTCCTGTTCGGTGTGCGGGCCGGCCAGTACGCCGTCGCGCGACACGACCTCGTGCCATGCGCCGCCGCAGCGGACCCTGACGGGTTCGGGCATCCGCGGGTCGGGCGGGCCGGTCACGGGGCCGGCGTGCGGGAACAGCGCGGCGGCGACCAGCGGGTGCAGTTCCTCGGGCCGTATCCGGCCGGCCCGCAGCAGACCGATGTCGGGCAGCCGCTGCCAGACGTACGAGGGCAAGCCCGGGCTGTCGTCCTCCTGGCCCCGGTCGTGGCCGGTGACGCGCAGCGGGGCGCGGTCGGGGTCGGTCGGGTCGAGTGTGGCCCGGAGGTGGCCGCGCCACTCCACGGGGAGGCGGAAGCGCGACCCGCGTCCCGCGCGGGCGAGGAGGCGGATCTCGGGGGCCAGGCGGGTGAGGTCGGGGGCGATGAACGAGGTGAGCCGGGCGACGTCGAGCGGCTGGGAGGTGCGTGGGCCCTGCGGTGGCGCGGTGAGGTCGAGGCCGAGTCCGGCGGCGGCGTACGCCTCGGTGTGCTCGCCGCGCGCCTGGAGGACCGCGACCCACTCCGCGAGGGCGGCCGGGTCGGTGCTGCCGGGGTGCTCGTCCGGGAGTTCCTCGGGGGTGAGGGGCGTGCCGTCGAGGTGGAGGAACGGCAGTCGGCCGTGGGGAGCGGCGACGAAGGCGTCGGCGGCGCCCGCGCTCCGGCGTAGTTCGCCGGTGCGGCGGGCGTCCCAGAAGCGGCGGGCGGCGGTCCAGTCCTCCGTGAAGTAATGCAGTCCGTGGAGTTCGTCGTCGTCGGGCGCGACGGCCGGGCCGAGGTGTAGGCGGAGTCGCTGCGGCCCGGCCAGCATCGGGGTGTTCGTCAGCGACAGGACGCAGCCGACGTCGCCGTACGCGGCGAGGACGACGCGGCGGCAGCAGGCGAGGGTGGTGTGGCCGCCGAGCGTGCGCGGGAGGTGCCAGCGCAGCAGGTCGGGCGCCAGGTGCCGCAGGTCGTCGGCGACGCGGGCGGCCACGTCGGTGCCGTACCGGTCGGCGATCCGTTCGGGGTCGAGGTCGTCCGGCACGTCCACGGCCGCCACGGCGCAGGCAGTCCGCCAGTCGCCGGCCTCCCGGGCCTGGGTGGCCCGCTCGATCATCCAGCGGGGTACGGCGTAGCGGCGGACGCGGGCCCAGGAGGAGACGTCCTCGGGGGAGAGGCCGCCGGGCGGGACGGGACGCGTGGTCACCGGTACACGCTCCCGATCGCCCGCAGGTCGGGGTGGGTCGGCAGGGCCGGCCGCAGCCGTTCGGTGAAGGACCGCTTGAGGCGGCGGGGCGTGCCGGGGCCGAGGCCCACGTATTCGAGACGGTGTCCGTCGGGGAGCGCGGCGAGCAGGCTCTTGGCGCCTCGGCCGGTGATGCCGGTGTGACGTAGTTCGAGACGGCGCAGCGGGCTTCCGGGCAGGGCGGCGGCCAGGGTCCGGGCGCCGTCGTCGCCGGTGGTGTTGCCGGGTGAGCCGAGGCTGCGCTCCGACATGGCCCGGCCCAGGTCGAGGGTCTCGATGCCGTCGAGTGCGTCGGCGAGGGCGCGGGCTCCGGCGGGGCCGATGCCGTTGCCGCCCAGGCCGAGGCGCACGGGCCGGGCCGGGTCAGTGGCGGCGGTCAGGGTGGCGGTGCCCTCGTCGCCGAGGTGGTTGGCCGTCAGGTAGAGCTCACGGACACCGGCGTCGCGCACGAGGGCGGCCAGTAGCGGGGCGTCGGAGGCGGTCAGTCCGTTGCCCCCGAGGAAGAGCCGTTCGAGCGGAGCCCCACGGTCCAGGAGGGCGTCGAGGAGGATCCGTACGCCCTCGGGTCCGATCCCGGAGTTGACGAGGTCCAGGGTGCGCAGCGTGCTGTTGCGGCGCAGCAGCACGGCGAGGGTGCGGGCGCCGGACACCGTCACCGGGTTCCGCTTGAGCCACAGGGCGCGCACCGAGGTGTCCTCGGCGAGCCCGTCCGCGAGTGCGGTGACGCCGGCCGGGCCGATGCGGTTGCAGCCGAGGTACAGGGTCCGGATGCCGTGTGCGGTACCGGCGTCCCGTGCGGCGGCCAGGGCACCGGTCACGGAACGCACGCCCTCGTCGCCGAGGGAGTTGGTGCCGAGCAGCAGGTGCATGGCGTGCGGGGAGCCCGCGGCCACCGGCAGCAGGCGCGCCGCGCCCTCGGGGCCGAGTCCCTGCTTGCACAGGTCCACCCGGCCGTCGGCGCGGAGGGTGCCCAGCGGGAACGCCTCGTCCTCGGCGACGGGCCGCGCCTCGGTGAGTCGGGCCATCAGCGGCGTGAGCAGCGCGGGGTCGGCGAGCGGCAGATCGGGATGCTCGATCGCGGGGCAGCGTACGGGCGTTGTCGGCTGGTCCATCACCACTCCACCGGTCTTGCGCCGGGGCCCGGCGTCCGCGTCGACATCAAGTAGGCGCAAGACCGGTCGGATTCGAACCGACGTCCTCCAGCTCGATGCGTGGGCGCGACGACCTCTGCGCTACGGCCTTGCTGCGGACGATCATAAGCGTAGTCGTCGCGATTTTTCGATCGCTGGTTCGAAATGGGGGGAAGTCAGGTGCCGGAGGCGTTCCGGGTGGCCGGTGCCACGCCGACGGCCGGGAGGTTCGGCCGTGCGCACTCCCGTCGGCTCCCTGGCCGACCGGCAACCCGCTTGCCTCAGACGGAAAGCAGGTCGACCACGAACACCAGGGTCGAGTTCGCCGGGATCAAGGGCGAGGGCGACTGCTTGCCGTAGCCGAGACGCGGGGGAACGATGATCTCGCGCCGGCCGCCGACCTTCATCCCCCGCACACCCCGGTCCAAGCCCTTGATGGCCCGGCCCCCACCCACGGCGAACTTGAACGGCTGGCCCCGGTCCCAGGAGGTGTCGAACTCCTTCCCGGACTCGAAGGTGACTGCGACGTAGTGAACCCTCACCACCCTGCCCGGCTTCGCCTCGGCCCCGTCCCCGACGACCAGGTCCCGGAAGGTCAGCTCGGTGGGGGCCGCCCCCTCGGGCACGTCCACCTCGGGCTTCGTCGGTCCACTCATTGCCACCTCATCGCTCTCCGCCGGCAGCCCTCGTACGGAACGGCCGGCCGCATGGACGTTCCGTACGGCACGCGGTCACGTTACCGAGGCTCCCGACCCTGCGCGCAGCTGCGCCCCGGCGGGGCGCAGCGCTCACGGGACGGGTGACCGCCGACGACGGGGAGGGCGGCGGAGCGGTCTCCGTACGCGGTGACGGTGAGGGGTGCGGTCGGCGTACCGCTGTTGGCGTCGTTGCCGGACAGGGCGTCGACGTAGTACGTCGTCCCGGGCGCCCGTGGTGAGGCGTGCGCCCCGGGCGCCGTGGCGAGCGCCGCGGCCACGAGCCCCGCGACGGAGAGGAAGAGGGCGGCGGGTGGTCGGTCGGCCGGGGTCCCCCGCGTCGTTGCAGTGGACCGGTGCTGTGGTGTCAGGCCCCTCGGCCCGGGGTGGCGGCCACGGCCGCGTTCGACCGGTCGCCCTGTTCCAGCGCGTAGCAACGGACCAGGGCATGGGTCGTGTACTCGTGTGAACCGCTGTCGTCCAGCAGGTGTTCCTCGGCGAGGGCGCTCAGGATGTCCTGCGCCTCCAGCGGTGTGCACTTCGCCTGCGCGGCGAACTCCTCGGCGTGGAAGGGATCGGCCGACAGCATGCCCAGGGTGGGGAAGGCGCGCCGCGCCCTGCCGGGCAGGGCCTTGACGGAGGTGTCCAGCAGCGCACGGACCGAGGCGGAGCCGAAGGCGCCGGTCCGCAGCAGGTCCAGCGGGGAGGTGCGGTCGAGCTGCGCCACCATGGCGGACAGCGGCTCCCGGGGGCGGCGGTGCAGTCGGACGGCGAGCACGTGGAAGGCGTAGGGGAGCCCGCCGCAGGCATCCGCCAGCAGCTCGGCGGCCTCGGGCTCCGCGTCCGTCCGGGACGGTCCGACGAGCGCGGCGAGCAGATCGGTGGCCTTGTCGGGAGGCAGGTTCGAGACGGTCAGGGGATGGACCTCGTGGCGGACCGTCAGACGGTCGAGCCGTCTTCGGGTCGTGATGAGGGTGGCGCAGCCGCGGCCGCCGGGCAGCAGCGGTTCGACCTGGTCGGCGGAGGCGGCGTCGTCGAGCACCAGGAGCAGCCGCTGGTCGGCGACGACCGAACGCCACAGTGCGGAGACCTCGTCCACGTCGTGTTGGGCGAGCGGGACGGGGATGCCCAGTTGCCGCAGACAGCGTTGGAGGGCCGCCGCGGGGGTCAGCGGGGGTCGGCGCGGGTCGCTTCCGTGCAGGTCCAGGTACAACTGTCCGTCGGGGAATCCCTCGCGGGCGCGGTGTGACCACTGGAGGGCGAGGGCGGTCTTGCCGATCCCCGCCATGCCCTCCAGGAGAACGGTTCGGGACTGGCCGGATTCGTACGGGGACTGTGTCAAGATTGCATCAAGGAAGCTTAGTTCCTGGTGGCGTCCGGTGAAGCCGCGACAGAGCGGGGGCAATTGGGCCGGCCGGGTGATCGGCTGGGGCTGGATCACCGGCTCACGCGGTGGCGCACCGCCGGCCCCGTCCTGGCCGTGCGCGTCGGTCGCCCGGAGCAGCTCCTGGTACAGCTCCTGAGTGGCGGGGCTCGGGTCGATGCCGAGTTCTTCGGAGAGCAGTCGGCGGGTGCGGTCGTAGCGGGCCACGGCCTCGGCGCTGCGGCCGCTGCGGTGCAGGGCCGTCATCAGGTTCCGCAGCGAGACCTCGTCGTACGGGCGGCCCTTGGCCACGGCCTCCAACTCCGGCAGCAGGGTGACGTGTCGTCCGGCGCGCAGTTCCGCGGCATGGCATTCCATCAGCGCCGCCGTTCGCTCGGCGGCGAGGGATTCCCGGACCGCCTCCACCCAGCGGCCGGTGAGTCCGAGCAGCGGTTCACCGCGCCAGAGACGCAGTGCGGCACGGTAGCGCTCGACGGCGGCGGCGGGATCGGACGCGCGGTTGCGGGCGGAGACGACGAGGCTGCGGAAGCGGTGCAGATCGACCTGCGACGGATAGACCCGGGCCATGTAGCCGCCCGACGAGCGGATGATGGCGGGCATCTCGGTTCCCTCACCGTCCTGCCCGGCTGAGGAGAGCAGCCGACGGATGCGGGCGACGTAGCTGTACAGAACCGCTCTTCCGGTGGGCGGAAGGTCCTCGTGCCATACGCGGTCGAGGAGCGAGTCCAAGGGGATCACCCGGTTCGCGTCGACCAGGAGGGCGGCCAGCACGCACTGCTGCTTCGCAGGGCCGAGCCTGATCTGCCGGTCCCCGTGATGCGCGGTCATGGCTCCGAGCAGGTTGAAGCCGATGGCATGAGACACAGCGGTTCCTTCATCGGTAGGTGGGGGGCTTGCCGAAACCACGTCCCTCATCTCAGCACGTGACGCAGCCTTCCCGGTAGGAGGCCATGGCCACAGGGGTGGAGCGAGGGTATGTCGTCAGCCATTGCAGATCTCTGACAGATTTGCTCAATATCCGTCAGACAGCATGTGCCTAACGATCAGAAGTAATCACAGGGCTGATACGGGCCGACTGGCCGACAGATTGGCGGATACTCATGGTTACCGATCCGACCGCTGCAAGCGAAGCCGCAGAGCTGCCCGGCCTCACCGAAGCCGAGCGCATCATCGTCGACGGAGTCGCCGAGTACTACTGGCAGAACGACGGCATGCCGCACGAGCGTGGACGCGTCATCGGATGGCTGATCATCTGCGACCCGACCGAGCAGACGACCGCCGAACTGACGGCCCGCCTCGGCACCACCCGCGAGGCGATCGACCGGGTCGCCGACCAACTCGTCCCCGCCCATGTGGTGCTCCGCAGGGACGTCCCCGGAACCGACGAGTACGCCCTCTTCATGAACAACGAGTCCTGGCCCAACGCCGTCCTCGAAGTCTTCGCCAACATTCCGGAGTTCGACCGGATCCTGCGCGACGCCCAGCACACCCTCAAGGACGAGGACCCGGAGCGGACGCAGCGCCTGGACCGCACCCAGCACCTCTTCGGATTCATCGCCAAGGAGGTCCCGGAGCTGCTCGCCAGTTACGCCGCCCAGGAGGAGGCCGCGGCGAAGGCCTCGTGACGGGGGCTCGGGACGGCCCCCCACGACCGTCGATCCGGGAACTCCCCTCACCCGAACCCGATGTGGTGCTGCGCCTCGCCCGGCTCCCCGGCACGGCCGACGAGGCGGCCGGCCGGCACCGGTTCCGTGTCCTGTCCGACCCGGAACGGCAGCGCGCCACCCGCTTCCGCCGCCAGGCCGACCGGGACGAGTACGTCCTCGCCCACTGGCTGCTGCGACTCACCTTGTCGACCGGCACGTCCGTACCACCGCAGAGCTGGGACTTCACCCAGGAGCAGTACGGCAGACCCCGGATCGCCCGTCGCTTCGGCGACGCCCGCCAGTTCAGCCTCTCCCATGCGGCAGGCACCTGTCTGGTCGCCGTCTCCACGGGGCGACGGGTCGGGGTGGACATCGAACGACGACGGCGAGCGGACGGACCGCGGGCGCTCCTGCACAACAGCCTCTCCCCCGACGAACTGACGAGACTGGCCGCCCTGCCCGCCGCGCAGCGGGAGTCCGAGTTCATCCAACTGTGGACGCTCAAGGAGGCCCTGGCCAAGGCCGTGGGCGCCGGACTGCGCCTGCCGTTCGCCGACCTGGACTTCTCCTGGAGGAACGGCCGGCCGTTGCTGGGCCGGAGCGCCACCGTGACCGCGCCGGAGCTCTGGACGTGCCACTGCCTCGACGCCCCAGCGGACTTCCGCGCCGCCCTGTGCGTGCGCACCGCGCACCCCACGACCGCCGTGCCCATCCGAGGAGTAGGGGAGACATGACCACCCTGGACGGGGTCGCACCGGCCGGAGTCCGGCCACCCGCCGAGGCACTCGGCAGCGCGGAGTTCCGCCGTCGCCACGGCGTGCGCCTCGCGTACGTCACCGGCTCCATGTACAAGGGCATCTCCTCCGCCGAGCTCGTCGGCCGGATGGGCCGGGCCGGCCTGCTCGGCTACTTCGGCACCGGAGGTCTGCGCCCGGAACACATCGACGAGGCGATCGGGCGGATCCGCGAGGCCGTGGGCCCGCACGGTCCGTTCGGCATGAACCTGCTGGCCAATCCCGAGGACCCGCGCCGCGAGGAGAAGGCGGTCGACCTCTTCCTCGCGCGGCGGGTACGGCGGGTGGAGGCCGCCGCCTTCATCCAGCCGAGCGCGGCCCTGGTCCGCTACCGGCTCAGCGGTGTGCACCGGGCCGCCGACGGGTCCGTCGTCGTGCCCAACTCCGTGCTGGGCAAGGTGTCCCGCCCCGAGGCCGCACGGTCGTTCCTCGCCCCGGCCCCCGCCCACCTGGTCTCCTCGCTCGCGGCCTCGTCGGCCATCGGTGCGCACGAGGCGGCACTGGCACCGTACGTACCGATGGCCGACGACCTCTGCGTGGAGGGGGACTCGGGCGGCCACACCGACCAGCGGCAGCTCATCACCCTGTTGCCCGAGATCGTCCGCATGCGGGACCGCACGGCCGCGGGGCGGACGGTGTGCATCGGCGCGGCCGGGGGCATCGGCACGCCGGAGGCGACCGCCGCGGCCTTCCTGCTGGGCGCCGACTTCGTACTGACCGGCAGCATCAACCAGTGCACCGTGGAGGCGGGCACCGCCGACGACGTCAAGGACCTCCTCCAGGCCGCCGGTGTGCAGGACACCGCCATGGTCCCGGCCGGCGACATGCTGGAGATCGGCGCCAGGGCGCAGGTGCTCGGAAAGGGGCTCCTCTTCCCCGCCCGCGCCAACAAGCTCTACGAGCTCTACCGGCGGTACGACTCCCTGGAAGCCATCGACGCCCCTACCCGCCGACAGCTCCAAGAACGCTTCTTCCGCCGCAGCTTCGAGGAGATCTGGCAGGAGACCGCAGCGCACTACGCGACCCGGGACCCCGACGGACTGGCCCGCGCCGAAGCCGACCCCAAACACCGGATGGCCCTGGTCTTCAAGTGGTACTTCGTGCACTCCACCCGGCTGGCGATGGCCGGCAGGAGCGAGCGACGGGTGGACTACCAGGTCGCCTGCGGACCCGCCATGGGAGCGCTCAACGGGTACCTCGCCGGCACCTCGCTGGAGAACTGGCGCGCCCGCCACCCGGACACGCTCGCCGACCTGCTGATGGCCGAGGCCGCGGCGCTGCTCCGCGTCCGGCTGACCCGAATCGCCGCGCACTGAACGTGGCCGCCCCGCGCCGCCCGGCCGTCCACCGGCGCCTCACCGACCCCTCGGAGTGACCGTCATGACGCTCGTCCACCTCTTCCCCGGCCAGGGCGCCCACCGGCAGGGCATGGGACGTGACCTCTTCCCCCGCTATCCGCACCTGGTACGGCGAGCGGACGCCCTGCTCGGCTACTCGATCGAGGAGCTGAGCCTCGACGCACCGGCCGACCGGCTCTCCGACACCCGCTACACCCAGTGCTCGCTCTACGTGGTCGGGGCACTGGGCTATCTCGACCTGGTCCGGGAGAGCGGCGAGGTACCCGACTACCTCGCCGGACACAGCCTCGGCGAGTACGTGGCCCTGTTCGCCGCGGGAGCCTTCGACTTCCTCACCGGACTCGAACTGGTCCGGCACCGGGCCGAGGCCATGGCCAAGGCGGGGCCCGGTGCGATGGCGGCCGTCATCGGCCTGACCGAAGAGGCACTGCGCGAAGCCCTCCGGGAGGACTCCGACGTGGACATCGCCAACCTCAACGCCCCCACCCAGATCGTCATCTCCGGCCTCCCGGAGGACGTACGGGAGGCGAGCCGGTCCCTGAAGGGACGCGCGGAGGCCGTGATCCCGCTCAAGGTCAGCGGGGCCTTCCACTCGCGGCGGATGACCGCGGCGGCGGAGGAGTTCGGAGAGACCCTGCGCCGTCACCGCCTCGCACCGCTGCGCATCCCGGTCGTGGCCAACACCACCGCCCGCCCCCACACGGACGACCGGCTCGCCGACGAACTGCGGCGGCAACTCACCTCGCCGGTGCGGTGGACCGAGACCGTGCGCTACCTGCTGGAGCGGCCCGAACCCGTGCTGCGCGAGGTCGGCCCCGGCCAGGTGCTCACCGGACTGGTCCGGAAGATCCGTGAAGCAGCACCCGTCGGGGCGGAGAGGTGACCCGAGTGACCGCAACCGAGTTCCACGTCACCGAACAGGACGTGCAGCGCTTCGCAGCGGCGAGCGGTGACGTCAACCCCCTCCACACCGACGCGGGTTACGCGGCGAAGACGTCCTTCGGCGTACCGATCGCCCATGGTGCGCTGGTCACCCTGCACGCGCTGGCGGCCCTGCCCGGCCGGCGGACCCCGCGGCGCATCACGAGGATCACCGCGCGGTTCCACGCCCCCGTCTACCCGGGGCAGACCTACCGGCGCGCCGTCGAGCGGACCGAGGACGGGTTCGGCGTCCGGGTGACCGACGGAAGCCGTCTGTTGCTGGACCTCACGGTGCGGACCGTGCCGGGCCGGCCCCGCCGCGACACCCCGGTGGACGTCCCGGGACCCCGACGCGCGGACTGCGACCACGTGCCCGTCGAGCGGACCCGGATCGGGGAACGGCGGGAGGTCGGCTGCCCGGCCGCCGTCGACCAGTGGCGGGAACTGCTGACGGCCACGGGCGCCGAAGCCGCCGGCATCACGGTCCGGCACGCGATGCTGCTGGGCTGGGCGAGCCATCTGGCGGGCATGGAGATACCCGGCCGGGACGCGCTGGTCTCCGGACTCACCCTGCACTTCGACGACTCCGTGGACGGCACGTCCGGTCGACTCCGGGTCCGTGCGGCCGACGGTCGCTACGGCCGGATCGATCTCACGGGCGCCCTGCCGGGACACGGCCGCGTCGACGTGAGGGCGCTGGCCCGCCGCACGGTGCCCGCCCCCGACGTCACCCAGCTGCGCGAACTGATGCCCACCGGCGCCCCCGGCACCGGCCGCACCGCACTGGTGGTCGGCGGCAGCCGCGGCCTCGGCGCGAGCCTGACCCAGGCCCTGGCCCTGGCCGGCTACACCGTCTACCTGGGACACCGCCGCAGCGCGGACGACGCCGCGGGGGTCCGCGCCGCCCTCGGCGAACTCTCCGAGCGGGTGCACCTGCTGCCCGGCGACGCCGCCGACGGGTCCTGGGCGCGGTCCGCCCGGGAGCGGATCATCGCCGAGCAGGGACGCCTAGACGTCCTGGTGCTCAACGCCTTCCCGCCGGTCACCCAGCTCACCCTGGAACCGGAGACGGACGGGCGCGCCGCCGACTACCTGCACGACGCCCTCCGACTCGCCCGGGTACCGCTCGCGGCCCTCCTGCCGGACCTCGCGGAGCACGCCGGCCACCTCGTCGCCGTCTCCACCGCATGGGTGGACACCCCGCCGCCCGGCTGGTCCCACTACGTCACCGCCAAGCTGGCCCTGGAAGGTCTGGTGCGCGCCGCCGCGGCGGAACGGCCCCGACTGCGCTGCACCGTCGTACGGCCGGGACGGATGCGTACGGCGTTCTCCGATTCCGTCCTCGGCTCGGACGCCGTGCTCGCCACCGAACAGGTCGCCGCCGCCGTCGTGGACGGCCTCGACGCCGAAGCCCACCCCGGACGGGTCACGGTCCTCGACCGGTTCGACGCCGCTGCACCGCCCGCCGCCGGGCGCCTGGTGATCTCGGCGACCTTCACCACGGACCCGCTGGTGGACGGAGTGCGCGCCTGGACGGAACGCCTGGGCCTCGGACTGGAGGTCGTGTGCGCCGACTACGGCCAGGTCTTCCAGCAGTTGCTCGACCCCGCCAGCGAGAGCGGTCGCAACCCGGGCGGCTGCAACGTCGTACTGCTGCGCCTCGACGACTGGCTCGGCGACGACCCCGAGCGCACGGTGGACGACTTCGCCGGCGCCGCCGCCCAGTTGCGCGGCCGGTCACCGGTACCGCTGCTGGTGCTGCTCTGCCCGGACCCTCCTGGGTCGGACGACGCCCGGCTCGCGACGCTGCGCCGCCGGCTGGTCGACGCATTGGCCGCAGTGCCCGGCGCACACCTGCTCGACGCCGAGGAGTGGCGGGGCGGCGGTCCCCGGATCGCCGACCGCCACGACGCCCGGCGCCTGCGCATCGCCCACATCCCGTACGAGGCCCTTGGCTACGCGGCGCTCGCCACCGCGACGGCGAGGGCCGTCCGCGCGGCGCTCGTCCCGCCGGCCAAGGTGCTGGTGCTCGACTGCGACCACACGTTGTGGCGCGGTGTCCTCGGGGAGGACGGCCCGCACGCGGTGGTGGTGGAACCGGGGCACCGCCGACTACAGGAGTGGGCGCTGGAACTGCGGTCCACAGGCGTGCTGCTCTGCCTCGCCAGCAAGAACGAGGCCCAGGACGTGTCCGAGGCCTTGCGCCTGCGGGACGACATGCCGCTCGGCGAGGAACACCTGACGGCACGCCGCATCGACTGGGAGCCGAAGTCCGCGAACCTCGCCGATCTGGCCCGCGAACTCGACCTCGGTCTCGACTCGTTCGTGGTGATCGACGACAACCCCGTCGAGATCGCGGAGCTACGGGCGGCCTGCCCCCAGGTGCTGTCCCTCACCTGCCCGGCCGACCCCGCGGACCTCCCCGGCTTCGTCGACCGCATCTGGGCCTTCGACCGCTTCGAGGTCACCGACGAGGACCGCGCCCGCGCCTCCTTCTACGAGGCGGCCGGCCGGCGCAAGGAGCTGCGCGGGACCTTCACCACCCTGGCGGACTTCATCCGGGACCTGGACCTGCGCGTCGACGTCCGCCCCGCGCAGGGAGCGGCCCTCACCCGCGTCGCACAACTCACCCAACGGACCAACCAGTTCAATGCGGCCCCCGCCCGGTACCAGGAGCCCGAACTGTCGGCGCTACTCGCGGACCCCGCCGTACGCTGCCGCACGGTCCAGGTCACCGACCGGTTCGGCGACTACGGGGTGGTCGGCGCTGCCGTGGTGCGCACCGACGGCCCGACCGCTGACCTGGAGATGTTCCTGATGAGCTGCCGGGTGCTCGGCAGGGGCGTCGAACACGCCTTCCTGGCCCGGCTCGCGGCGGAGGTGGCCGACGCGTGCACGGTGCTGCGGGTGACCTACCGGCCCACCGAACGCAATCTGCCGGCCCGGCGGTTCCTGGACTCGGTGGCCGGGGCCTGGGCCCGGGAGCGGCCCGACGGATCGGTCGTGTACGAGCTGCCGGTCGAGGCCGCCGCCGCGATCGCGTTCCACCCGGAGGCCGTCACCGAGGAGCCCGCGATCGAGGGCGCGGCCCGGCCGGCCCGCCCGTCGGCGGCGCCGGGGCGCGGCGCACTGGCCGAGCTGGCCGAGCTGGCCGAGGAACGGTCACTCCCCGCCGTGGACGAGACGGCCACGATCGCCGTCGGCCCGCGCGACCCCGACCCCTTCGCGACCGGTCGGCGGACCGCACTCGACCGGGTCGTGCAGGTCGTGGCCCGCACCCTGGGGCTGCCCGCGGCCTCCCTGAACGCCGACACCACCCTGGAGGAACTGCGGCCCTCGTCGCTCGCCGTCGTGGACGCCACGGTGGCACTGGAGGAGTGGTACGGCGAACTGCCCCCCACCGTGCTGTTCGAGCACCGCACCCTCGGAGCACTGGCCGACGCACTGGCTCCCGAGGCCCGGACCAAGCCGCCCCGAGGACCCGTCGTGCCCCCTGCACCGCCCCCCGGACCCGCCGCCGCCCGTGCCGAGACCGGCCCCCGGAGGAGTTCCGTCACCGCGGACCCCGACCCCGACCCCGAGGCCGTCGCCGTCGCCGTCGCCGTCGCCGTCATCGGGGTGGCCGGGCGATACCCCGGAGCCCGCGACGTCGACGAACTGTGGAACAACCTCCTCGCCGGACGGGACTGCGTCGGCGGGATCCCCGCGGAGCGCTGGAACCACGAGGCGCTCTACGACGCCGAAGGCGGCCCGGGCCGCACCTACTCGCGCTGGGCGGCGCTGATCGACGGCGTCGACGAGTTCGACTCCCTCTTCTTCGGGATCTCTCCCGCCGAGGCCGAACTGATGGACCCCCGCCAGCGGCTCTTCCTGGAGACCGCCCACCAGGCCCTCCAGGACGCCGGATACACCCCCGAGGGGATCGGCCGGAACACCGCCGTGTACGTCGGGGCGATGGCCAACGACTACGCACTGTTCAGCGCCCGGGGCGCGCTCACCGGAGCCGCGCCCTACCCCTGGGCGGAGGGCTACCAGATCGCCAACCGGGTCAGCCACCTCTTCGACTTCACCGGTCCCAGCCTGACCGTCGACACCGCCTGCTCGGCTTCGGGAACGGCCCTGGAGCTGGCCTACAGCGCGGTGCTGCGGGGCGAGGTCACCGCCGCGGTGGCGGGCGGGGTCAACCTGGTGTTGCATCCCGCCCGGCACGTCCAGTACGCACAGATGGGCATGTTGGCGCGCGGCGGCCGCTGCCGGTCCTTCGGCGCCGGGGCGGACGGCTTCGTGCTGGGGGAGGGCGTGGGAGCCGTCGTGCTCAAACGGCTCGACCGGGCGTTGGCCGACGGCGATCACCTCCACGGCGTCATCCGCTCCGCGGTCGCCAACTCCAACGGCCGCACCCACGGGTTCACGGTTCCCAGCCCCGCGGCCCAGGCCGCCCTGGTGCGCGAGGCGCACCGGGCCGCCGGAGTCGAGCCCGAGTCGATCGGCTACGTCGAGGCCCACGGTTCGGGCACCGCGCTCGGCGACCCGATCGAGGTGCGGGGACTCACCGAGGCGTTCGGGGGACCGCGGGAGCAGGGGCGCCGGAGCGGGATCGGCAGCATCAAGAGCAACATCGGTCATCTGGAATCGGCCGCCGCCGTCGCCGGGCTCACCAAGGTGTTGCTGCAACTGCGGCACCGCACCCTGGCCCCGACCCTGCACGCCGATCCGGTCAACCCGCACATCGACTTCTCGCGGACACCGTTCCGCCTCCAGCGGTCCGCGGAACCCTGGCTGGCGCCGGACGGTCCGCTGCGCGCCGGGCTGAGCTCGTTCGGCGCCGGCGGTGTCAACGTCCACCTCGTGCTGGAGGAAGCGCCGGCCACGGCCCCGACCGCCGAGGACGCCGCGGGCCGGCCCCATCTGATCGTGCTGTCCGGCCGGGACGGGGCCGACCTGCGCGACTACGCGGGCCGGCTGCGGTCCGCGCTGTCGGCGGGGCCAGGACCGGGGCCGGGGCACCGGATCGCCGACATCGCCTTCACGCTCCAGGTCGGGAGGCAGCCGCGGGACGAACGAGTGGCGTACCCGGCGACCGACCTGCCGCACTTGCTCGCCACCCTCGAACTGATCGCGGACGGCCGGTCCGCCGAGGTGGCCGGACTGGTGCACGGGCGGATCGGGGACCGCTCCCCGCTCGGCGACGTGTTCGGCTCGGGCCCGGAAGGCGTCGCCTTCCTGCGGGAGCGGCTGCGTGCCGGGGACCTGACGGTGCCGGCCCGCCTGTGGACGCACGGCGCGAACCTGCCCTGGGACGAACTGACGGAGCCGGGGTGCCGACGGGTGAGTCTGCCGCCGTTCCGGTTCGCGCCGGTCAAACACTGGCTCCCGGCCGGGGTGACCGCCGCGGTGCTGCCGAGCGCGGGGGAACCCCGGGGCGCGGGGGACGTGTCGAAGACGGAGACGGTGCTCTACCGCGCGACATGGGCGCCGGCCGCCCCGCCGGACCCCGGCACGCCGCCCCCGGCGCACGACGGACCGTTCGTGGTGACCGTCGGCGGTGAGACGCCGCCCCGCGGTGCCAAAGCGGGGTCGGCCGTGACGACGGCGCACGCCGTGGACGCGGAAGCCGTCCTCGGTCTCCTGGAGGCCCGCGCGGAGCCGACCGTCGTCCTGGACCTGCGCCCCTACCTCGCGCCGCCGCTCTCCTTGGAGGCCGCCGCCGACCTGCCGTTGGCGCTCGCCCGCTGGTCCTCCGCGCACGGCCACCCCGTCGCCTGCACGGTGGTGTGCCGTCCCGGTGACCCCGCCGTGACGGCGCTGGACGCACTCGGCCGGTCCCTCGCCCTGGAAGGGGTACGGCTGCGGCTCGGCCGGATCGAGGTGGCCGATCCTCAACTCCCTCCGGTGCAGGACCTGCTGGCCGAGGCCGGCGGCCCGGACCGCCAGGTCCGGCGGCTCGGGGCGCAGCGCTGGACGCTGCGGTCCGCGGCGGTGGCGCACGTCCCCGCCGAACCGCTCGGGAGCGCCACACCGGCGAGCACCAGCGGTGCTGCCGGCGGGGTGCTGATCACCGGTGGGCTCGGCGGAGTGGGGCGGCTGATGGCGGCCCATCTGGCCGAGCGACACCGGGTACCCGACCTCGTCCTGCTCGGCCGCTCGCACCCCTCCCCGGACACCGAGCGGTTCCTCACCGGCCTGCGCCGCCACGGGACACGCGCCCACTACCTGCGGGCCGACGTCAGCGACGAGGGCTCCCTCGACGCCGCCCTGGCCCACGCCCGCGAACTGACCGGCGGCCTCCGGGGCGTCATCCACGCGGCGGGTGTCGTCGACGACGCCCCACTGGCGGCCAAGACCCCCCGGTCACTGCGCGCGGTCCTGGCTCCGAAGGTGGACGGCACGCTGCTCCTCGACCGCCTCACCGTCGCCGACCCACTGGACTTCCTCCTCCTCACCTCCTCCTTCGTCGGTTGGACCGGAAACGCCGGCCAGTGCGACTACGCGGCGGCCAACCGCTTCCTCGACGCCTTCGTCGAGCAGCGGGAGGAGCAGCGGCGCCAGGGCCTGCGGCGCGGGCGCACGGTCTCCGCCGCCTGGCCCCTGTGGCAGGACGGCGGCATGCGGATGCCCGCGGACGTCGTACGACTGACCGAGACCACCACCGGACTCAGGCCCATCGCCACCGCCCGGGCGCTGAGCGCACTCGACGCGTTGCTGGAGGCGGATCCGGGTGCCTACCTCGTCGGCCACGGCGACCAGGACCGGATCGCCGCGGCGCTCGGAACGGACCCCGGCGCCGGTACGGTCGGGCCGGTGGCGACCGACGCTGAGACGCTGCGCGAACGGCTGACGGCGGAGGTGTCCGCCCTGCTGAAGCTGGGGCGCAACGCCCTGGGGGCGGACGAACGCTTCGGTGACGTCGGCATGGACTCCGTCCTGACCATCCGGCTCGTCAACCGGCTCAACGAGCTGTTCGGACGCGATCTGACACCGGTGACCCTGTACGAGCACCCCACGGTCGCCGCGCTGACGGCACATCTGACGGGGCGTCAAGGTGAGGCGGCCGTCCCGGGACCGGGTGCGTCGGCCCACCCTTCGGCCCTCCCCGCCCCCGTCCCCGGGACCGTACCGGACGCCGTCCCCGTCCCTCCGGAACCCGCCGCTACGGGCGCGGAGCCGATCGCCGTCATCGGCATGGCCGGGCGTTTCCCCGGCGCCGACGACGTCGACGCTTTCTGGGCGAACCTGCTCGCCGGGCGCGACTGCGTCGGCCGCGCACCGGACGCGGACCCGGGCGAACGGGTGGGCGGGCCGGTGCGGTCCTGGGCGGACGGCTCCGGTCCGCAGGGCGGGTTCCTGACCGATGTGGACGCCTTCGACGCGCCCTTCTTCGGCATCTCGCCGCGCGAGGCGGCCCTGATGGACCCGCAGCAGAGGCTCTTCCTCCAGGAGTGCTGGCACGCCGTGGAGGACGCCGGTCTGGACCCGCGCGCCCTCGCCGGCTCGCGCACGGGCGTCTACGTCGGTGCGACGCTCAGCGACTACACCGAACGGCTCACCCGCAGCGGGGACGCCGCCCACGCCCAGCTGGCCCCCGGCAACGTGCACGGCGTCATCGCCAACCGCGTCTCGCACCAACTGGACCTGCGCGGCCCGAGCGAGGCGGTCGACACCGCCTGCTCCAGCTCCCTGGTCGCCCTGGACCACGCCGTGACCGCCCTGCGTTCCGGCAGCTGCGACCTCGCACTGGCGGGCGGGGTCAATGTGTTGCTGACGCCGACGTACTTCGATTCGCTGGCGGGCGCCGGGATGCTGTCCGCCACCGGCCGGTGCCACTCCTTCGACCGGACGGCGGACGGCTACGTCCGTGCCGAAGGCGTGGCGGCCGTCCTGCTGAAGCCCCTGGCCCGGGCGCTCGCCGACGGCGATGCCGTGCACGCCGTGATTCGCGGCACCGCCGTCAACCACGGTGGTCGGGCCCACTCGCTCACCGCGCCCCGGCCGTCCGCCCAGGCCGAGGTGATCACTGCCGCGCTGCGGGACGCCGGTGTGCCGGGCTCTTCGCTGGCGTACGTCGAGACGCACGGCACCGGTACCGAGCTGGGCGACCCGATCGAGATCGAGGGACTGCGCACGGCCCTCGGCGGTCCGGGCGCGTCCCCGTCGCCCGGCTGTCTCCTCGGGGCGGTGAAGGCGTCCACGGGCCATGCCGAGTCGGCCTCCGGCATGGCCGGGCTGATCGCGGTCATCCAGGCGATGCGCCACCGCACCCTGCCGGGCACCCCCCATGTGACCGAGCTGAATCCGCACATCGACCTGACCGGGGGCGTCCTGCGGCTGGCCACCGGTCCTGAGCCCTGGGAACGGCGCCATCCGGGCGAACCCCGGCGCGCAGGCGTCAGCTCGTTCGGTTTCGGAGGCACCAACGCGCACACCGTCCTGGAGGAGGCTCCCGAGGTCCCGGCCGCTCCCGTCGTCGGACCCGGGCTCCAGGTGGTGACCCTCTCCGCAACGGACGACGAGCGGTTGCGCGCCTACGCGGAGCGGCTGCGGGCCTTCCCGTTCGACGGTGACGTGACGCTCGCCGACCTCGCCCACACCTCCCGCACCGGGCGGACCGCCCTGCCCGTACGGCTGGCCGTGGTGTGCCGAGACATCCACGAACTGCGTGCGAAACTCGGCGACTTCCTCGCCGGACGGGACCACGCGGGACCCGCTGGCGACCCGCTCACCCCGGCCCTGGCCGAGGCGGTGCGCACCTGGACGGCGGGCGACCGGGTGGACTGGGCGGCCCTGTTCCCCCGGGGCGGGCGGCGGGTGCGCTTCCCGCTGTACCCGTTCGACACCCGACTGCGCTACGGCCCCCCGGGCGCCGGGGAGAGCGCACTGCCGGACCTCGACGCGTCCGCTCCCGCTTCGGTGACCGCCCCGCGCGCCGGGCGGGCGGTCACCGGCCCCACCCGCCACGAGCCCGCACTGCTCGTTCGTGAATGGCACCCCGTGCCGGCCCCGCCCGCCGCGCCGCGCGACCGCCGTCAGGTGAACGTCCTTCTCCTCGGGCGCGAAACCACCCTGCCGGTGACCGCCGCACTGCCGGGCGCGCAGGAGGCCGACTGGATCGTCGTGCGGGAACGTTCGACCCTGCCCCGGCTCGGGAGCGACGAGTACGAACTGGATCTGGACGACGGTGCGGCGGGCCGCGCGCTCGGGGAACGACTGCGCGCCGCCCACCCCCGGGTGGACGCCGTGGTGGACCTCGTGGATCTGGCCGGCCCGCCCACACTGGCACGACAGTTCGGGCGCCTGGGGCTGCTCCAGACACTGGTGTCCGCGTCCGGCGGCCGACCGCTGCTGCTGGTGCACCTCGCCCCCGCCGCCAGCGGGGCGCCCTGGCCCGCGGCAGCCCGGATGGCGGGCCTCGTCCGGTCGATCGGTGCCGAGTACTCCGACGTGTCGGCCGTCACGGTCGAGTGCGACGCGCCGCTCGCCGACGGCGAAGCACTGGTGCGTCTGGTGTGCGGGGAACTGGCGCTCGGCGCGGGGCGGTGGGGACCGGAGGCACCGGAGGTCCGGCTCACCGGCGGTCGACGGCTGGCACCCCGGTGGGTGCGGCTGCCGCAGCACGGGCGACAACCCCTACGGGTCGACCCGTACCGGACCTACCTGATCACGGGGGGCACCGGTGGACTCGGTCTCGCGAGCGCGCGACGGCTGGCCGAACGCGGCGCCCGGCGGCTGGCGCTGATGGGCCTACGCCCCCTGCCCCCGCGCTCCGCCTGGAGCCCGGACACGCCCGACGAGCGCGTCGCCGCACTCCTGCACCTGGAGCACCTGGGCGTCCACATCGCCGTTCATAGTGGTGAGTTGACGGACTCGGCGGAGTTGCGCGCCTTCCTCGGTCGGGTCCGTGACGACCTCGGGCCGATCGCGGGCGTGCTGCACTGCGCCGGGTCGGTCGAGCGGAAGACACCCGCATTCGTCCGCAAGGAACTCGGTTCGATACGTGACACCTGGCGACCGAAGGGCGAGGGACTCTTCGCACTCCTCGACGAGTTGCGCGCGGACGAACCCGACTGGATCGTCCTCTTCTCCTCGCTGTCGGCCGCCCTGCCGAAGCTGGCCGTCGGCCTGGCCGACTACGCGGCGGCCAATGCGGTGCTGGACGCCGTGGCGGAGCGGGCCACCGGCCGTACCCGCCACGTCTCGGTGGGCTGGGGGAGTTGGACGGGCGCCGGCATGGGCGCTGTACGCAGTCCGCGCTACGCCGAGCTGGGGTTCGCTCCGCACACCGTCGAACAGGGCCTGGACCTTCTGGAAGCCGCCTTGGCGTCCGGCCGTTCGCACGTCGTGGCGGCCGCGGTCGACCCGGCGGTGTGGCCCGCGCCGTCGCCCGCTCACGAGGACGAGGAGGGACGGGTGCAGGAGGACGCGCCTGGACACGATGACGAGGTCGGGGGCGAGGCCAAGGCCGGGGTCGGGGTCGGGGAGGCTGTGGAGAACGCCTGCCCGACGTTCACCACCGTCGCCGGCGCCGTGGCCGCACTCCTCGCCCGCGCACTGCTGATGCCGGTCGAGAAGATCGACCACCGAACGGACTTCAGCCAACTCGGCGTCGATTCCATCCTGGTCGCCGGCATCGTCGCCGACCTTGAGGAACGCATCGGCGAGCCGCTGTCGCCGTCCCTGGTCCTGGAGTACCCGACGGTGGCGCTGCTGGCCGCGCATCTGGTGGCGGAACACCCCGCCGGAACGGCCCGCTGGACCCGGCCGGTCGGAGAGGTCGACCACGCCCGGCCCACCGGCACCCTCCGCACGGACGACCGTCCGACGGCATCCGACCCGGTCGCCCACGAATACGCCGACCGGCGGCCCGCCCCCGCCCCCGGACCGGTGGCCGTGATCGGGGCCGCCGGCCGCTATCCCGGTGCTCCCGATCTCGACCGCTACTGGGAACTGCTGCGCGAAGGGCGCAGCGGGATCACCGAAGTCCCCGGCTCCCGATGGAACCACCGCCACCTGTGGTCGCCGCAACCCGCACCCGGCCGCAGCATCAGCAAATGGGGCGGATTCCTCGACGGGATCGAGGAGTTCGACCCGGAGTTCTTCGACATCGCACCCGCCGACGCCGCCCACGTCGATCCGCTGATCCGGCTTTCGTTGGAAGCCGTGGAACAGACCCTGCGCGACGCCGGCTATCGCCGCGAGGACGTGGCCGGGGGGCGGATCGGCTTCTTCATGGGCTCCGGCACCAGCACCTACGGCAGCCGGGTGCCCGTCCCGCACCGCAACACGGTGACCGGCCTCAACCAGAACTTCATCGCCGCCCACGCCGCCCACGTCTACGACCTGCGCGGGCCCCATCTGACGGTCGACAGCGCCTGCTCCTCCGCACTGTCCGCGCTGTACCTCGCGCTGCGTGCGCTGGACGCCGGAGACTGTGACGCCGCGCTCGTCGGCGGCGCCGACCTGCTCCTGGACGAGACCCCCTTCCTGAAGCTCAGCGCTTCCGGGGCACTCTCCCCCGACGGCGCCTGCCACGTCTTCGACGCCTCGGCGAACGGCATCGTGCTCGGTGAGGGCGCCGGTGCCGTGCTGCTGAAACCGCTGGACCGGGCGCTCGCCGACGGCGACCGCATCCACGCCGTGATCGAGTCCTGCCGGCTGAACAACGACGGCCGGACGATGGGACTGACCACTCCCAGCCCCCGGGCCCAGGAACAACTGGTGGCCGACACCCTGGCCGCTGCCGGCGTCACCGCGGACACGGTGACCTACGTCGAGGCCCACGGAACGGGCACGATGATCGGCGACCCGATGGAACTCCAGGCGCTCACGCGTGCCTTCCGCCGCACCTCGGACGCGGTCGGCCACTGCGCGGTCGGCAGCGTCAAGTCCAACATTGGACACCTGCTGATGGCGGCCGGCATGGCCGGGCTCCACAAGGTGATCCTCTCGCTGGTCCACCGCACCCTCCCACCGACCCTGCACTGCGATCGGCCCAACCCCCGCTTCTCCTTCGCCACGTCGCCCTTCCACCCCGTGCTCGCCGCCGCGCCCTGGCAACCGGAGTGCGGTGTCCGGCGCGCCGGACTGAGCGCCTTCGGCTTCGGCGGCACCAACGCCCACGCGCTGGTCCGTGAACTGCTGCCCGAGGAACGGACGTCGTACCGGCCGACCCGCACGCCACGCCCGCCGGCCGAGTACCGCCGCGCCCGCCACTGGATCGACGGCCCGGAGCCACCGGCCCCCCGGCGAACTGCCAAACCACTGCTCGCCCTGGAGCCGGAACCCGGTCTGCCGCTGCCCACCGCGCCCGACCCCGGCCCCTCCGTTCCGCCACCAAGTCCCCGGCCGCCGGCCGTTCCGCGCCGACCCGTGCTCGAACTCCACGAGGAGCTGACCTGACGATGTCGCCCGTGGTTGATCCCCGCTTCGAGGCCGACCAGCACCGCCTGGCCGGCCGCCATCTGGTCACCAGCGTCACCGCCCAGGACGAGATCGTGCGCGGCCACCTCGTGCACGGCACCCCCGTCCTGCCGGGCGTCTTCTTCCTCGACCTGGTCCTGCGGCTGCTCCGCCACGCCGGTGTGGACCCGGCCGCGGCCGAACTGCGCCGCTGCCTGTTCATCGCGCCCGTGGTCGCCGCGGGCGACCGCGACCGGCAGTTGCAGATCTCGGTGGACCCCCCGTCCCCGCAGGGCGTCCTCCCCGTGACCGTGCGCAGCCGCCCGACCAGCGGTGGTGTCGTGCTGGACGAGGCGTGGGAGACCAACTTCCAGGCCGAGATCCGACTGTCCGAGGCCGAACAGCCGGGACGCGTCGACACGGACCGACTGAAGTCGGCCGCCGACCAGATCTACGACGCGGACACGTTGTACGCCTTCGCCCGCCAAGTGGACATCCGGCACCGCGACTTCATGAAGGTCGACGGGACCGTCTACCGCGGCGACGGCTTCTCCCTCGGTGACGTCCGTCTCGGTCCCGACGCACAGGAGTACCTGGACCACTTCCACATCCACCCGGTCACCCTCGACTTCTCCACCCTGGTGCCGTTCCTCCAGTTCGAGCCCGGGCAACGGGAACAGGCCGCGCGGCCGTTCATCCCGATCTACATCGAGTGCTTCCGCGCGTACGGCAGGTTGGGCGCTGCGGCCCAGGTGTACGTCCCGCGCGTGGAGCAAAGGGAGTTGGACGCCGAAACGGTCACCGCCGACCTCCACATCTGCCACCCGGACGGCAGCGTCGTCGCCCGGATCACGGGCTTCCGCGCCAAGCGGGTCCGCACCGCCGACCTGATCACCCGACTGGCCGAGAGCGAGGCCGGCGCCGGGTCCGCTCCGCCCGCGCCGCGTGCACTGCCCCCGGCCGATCCGCCGGGGGAGGAGGCCGGGGAGGAGGCGAAGGAGGAGCACCGCAGTCTGGAGGAGGCGATCAGCGATCTGGTGGCCAAGGCCCTGGACAACGGGGACGCACCGGTCGACCAGGAGCGGGGGTTCTACGACCTCGGTCTGGACTCGGTCAACCTGCTCACCATCGCCGTCTCGCTGGAGAAGCTGCTCGGCACCGAGCTCTATCCGACGCTGTTGTTCGAGTACCCGACCGTGAGCAGCCTCGCCGTCCATCTCAAGGACCAGGGACACCGGTTGGGCGGCGCGGGCACGGCGACGCCGCAGGAACGGGCCGAACCGGCCGCGGTGGAGGTCCCGACCGCCGCGCCACGCACCCGGCCGGTCGCCGCGTCACACTCCCGGCCGGTCGCCCAAGCCCGTCCCCCGGCCGAGCCGTCCGCGGACGACGGCGGGCACATCGCCATCGTCGGTCTCGCCGGTCGCTATCCGGGCGCGGCGGACGTCCGTGAGTTCTGGCGGGTGCTGCGGGACGGCCGGGACTGCGTCACCGAGGTTCCCGCCGAGCGCTGGGACCACGCGCCCTGGTTCGCGCCCGGACGCCACGAGCCGGGAAAGACCCACGGCAAGTGGGGCGGATTCGTCGACGGCATCGAGGACTTCGACCCGCTGTTCTTCAACATCTCGCCACGCCAGGCCGAACTGATGGACCCGCACGAGCGGCTCTTCCTGGAGACCGCCTGGCAGACCGTCGAGGACGCCGGCTACACCCCGGAGGAACTCGGCCGGCAGACCGATGGCGCGGTCGGAGTCTTCGCGGGCGTGATGTGGAACGACTACCAGCTCCACGCCATCGAGGAACTCGCCCGGGACAACCCGCAGATCGTGGCCTCCACGTTCTCGCTGATCACCAACCGGGTCTCGTACGCCTTCGACTTCCGCGGCCCCAGCGTCTCGCTCGACACCGCCTGCTCCTCCTCGCTGACCACCATCCACCTGGCGTGCGAGGCGATCCGGCGCGGTGAGTGCAGGGCGGCCCTCGCCGGAGGGGTGAACCTGTCCCTGCACCCGTTCAAGTACCTCCGGCTCGCCGAGAACAACCTGCTGTCGACCGACGGCCGTTGCCGGGTCTTCGGTGCGGGCGCCGACGGCTATGTGCCGGGTGAGGGGGTCGGAGCCGTCATGCTGCGTCCGCTGGCCGAGGCGGAGGCGGCGGGAGACCACATCTACGGGGTCATCCGGGGGTCGGCCGTCCAACACTCCGGCCGCACCAGCGGCTTCGCCGTGCCGAGTCCGGACGCGCAGGGCCGGGTGGTGCTGGAGGCGCTGCGGCGGGCGGACGTCGATGCGGAGACGATCACCAGCATCGAGGCGCACGGCGCGGGTACCACACTGGGCGACCAGATCGAGATCGCCTCGCTGACCAAGGCGTACCGCCGTTCCACCGACCGCCGCGGATTCTGTGCGGTGGGCTCGTTGAAGTCCAACGTCGGTCATCTGGAGGCCGCTGCGGGCATCGCCGCCCTCACCAAGGTGCTGCTGTCCATGCGCCACCGGACCATCGTGCCGACGCTGCACACCGAGCGGCTCAACCAGGAGATCCCCTTCGACGACAGCCCCTTCTACGTCGCGCGCGAGCGGCGGGACTGGCCGCGGGTGACCGAGCCGCGCACCGGCCTGCCCGCGCCGCGACGGGCCGGGATCAGCGCCTTCGGCTTCGGCGGGGCCAACGTCCACATGGTGGTGGAGGAGTACGAGGGGCACCCGGATCCCGCCGCCGGGGACGGCGCGCGGACCGGACCCTCCGACGTCCAGGTCGTGCCGTTGTCCGCCCGCACCCCCGAGGCGCTGCGGGCCCAGGCCGACCAGTTGGTCCGCTTCCTGACCGAACACCCCGAAGTGGACTTCGGCGACGTCGCCCACACGCTGCGCATCGGACGGCGGGCCATGGAACACCGGCTCGCGGCCCTCGCCCGGAACACCGCGGAACTGATCGACCTGCTCACCCGGTACGGAGCCGGCCGGGCGGACCCGACCCGACTGTTCACCGGCCGGGTCGAGCGGGGTGCGGGCGGCCCGGCCGCGGGCAGCGGTCCGGCCGAGACCGCGGCGGCCTGGGTCGTCGGCTCGGACGCCGGCTGGTCGGCCACCGCCGGGCGGCGGATCTCGCTGCCCACCTATCCGTTCGACCGACGCCGGTGCTGGATCCCGCTGGCCGACCGCGCTCCTCGTACCGAGGAGGCGCCGGCGAGCACACCCGCCGCCTCCGCCTCCCCGGTAACGGACACGGGCACGGACACGGACACGGCCACGGTCGCGGTCGCGGGCGTCGAGGCACCCGCGGACCTGCTGATCTACGAGCCCGTGTGGGCGCCCGGGGCCGCGGTCGACGCCCGGCCGGACGGCGTGCTGCTGGTCCTGGACGACGACGACGAACGCCTGGCCGCACTGCGCCGCCTGACCGGCCGGGTGATCGCCGTGCGGTCCGCGGCGGCCTTCGCCCGCACGGGCCCCGACGACTTCACGCTCGACCCGTCGAACGAGGGCGACCACCGGGCCCTGGCACGGGCCCTGAGCGACGAGGGCACCGCCCCCGCCGCCGTCCTGTACCTGTGGCCACTGGACCGGGACGGTGCCGCCGCACGTGACGGAGCCTTCGCGCTGGCCCGCGCCTGGCTGACGTGCTGTGCGACCACCCTGCCCGTGGTGTACGCCCATGCCGGGGCCCAGGAGGACCCCGAACACGCCGCCGTGGGGGGCCTGGCCCGCGGGGTACGGCGGGAACAGCCCAAGCTGGCGCTGAAGACGGTGCGGGTGGACCCGGCCCTCGGCCGGACGGACCAGTGCCGTGCCCTACTTGCCGAGGCCGCCGCCTGGCAGGACATCGAAGTGCGGGTCACCCCCGCGGGACGGGAGGTGCTGGGCTTTCGCCGGGTCCTCTCGGCCGAAGGCCCGGCCGTGCCCGTGGCCAGGGACGGCGGCACCTACCTGATCACCGGTGGGGCCGGGGGCCTCGGACGGCTGGTGGCCCGTCACCTCGCGGGGCGGGCCCGGGTGGCGATCGCCCTCCTCGGCCGCTCCGCGCGCGGAGCGGAACAGGAGGCCGCGGTCGCCGAACTGGTCGCGCTGGGCGCCCGTGCCCGCTACTACAGCTGCGACATCACCGACCGGTCGGCGCTCGCCGGGACGGTCTCCGCCGTCGTGGCCGAACTCGGCGAACTGACCGGGGTGTTGCATGCGGCCGGCGTGGTCGAGGACGGGCTGCTGCTCAACAAGGACGGCGCAGGCGTCCGCCGCGTCACCGCGCCCAAGATCCTCGGCACCCGTCTGCTGGACGAGGCCACGAGCGAGGCCGCGCTCGATTACTTCCTGCTGTTCTCCTCCACCACATCGGTGCTCGGCACCGTCGGCACCACCGACTACACGACGGGCAACCGCTACCTCGACGCCTACGCCCACCACCGCGAAGCACTGCGCGCCCGGGGCACCCGGCACGGACGCAGCCTGTCGGTCAACTGGCCGCTCTGGGCCGACGGCGGCATGCGGATCAACCCCGCGGTGGAACGCACGGTGCTGGAAGTCAACGGCCTCGAACCGCTGAAGACCCCCGACGGACTGGCGGCCCTGGAGTTCGCCCTGCGGCACCGCGCGCCCCAACTCGCCGTGTTCCGGGGGGATGCGGCACGGCTGGAGCAGCGGCTCACCCTGCACCGCGCTCAGGCGCCCACCGGCGCCGACCCGGTCGAGGTCGAGGTCGAGCGGACCGCTGTCAGCGCCGACGCGCTCTGCCGAGAGCTGGTCGAGGTCTTCGCCGAGGTCCTGAAGCTGCCCGCACAGGACCTGGACCCACAGGAGGACCTCGCCGACTACGGGGTGGATTCGATCGCCGCGATGCGCGCGCTCGACGTGCTCGAACAGCGGTACCGCACGGCCATCGCGCCGTCCGTGGTCGCCCGCCGCCGCACCCTGCGGGCCCTGGCGGAGCACCTGGCCGAGGAACTCCCGGCCACCGCCGCGGGTCCTGCGGACGCACCGGACCCTGACCCCGACTCCACCTCCGACCCCGTGTCCGTGTCCGTCTCTGTCTCCGTCCCGGATCGGCCACCCGCCGCTTCGTCGGGTACGGTCCCCGCGCGCGGGCCGGCGGCGCCCACCGGGCGGATCGCCGTCGTGGCGGCGGCGGTCCGCGTGCCGGGGGCACCCTCCGTCGAGGAGTTCTGGCAGAACCTGGTGCACGGCATCCACTCGGTGTCCCGCACCCCCGACGACCGCTGGTCGCCCGACTGGTTCGCGGGCGCCGCCCCGGAAGTGGTCGCCGCGGCCCGCTGGGGCGGGTTCATCGACGGCATCGACCGCTTCGACGCGGAGTACTTCGGCATCAGCGAGCAGGACGCCGCCTGGATGGACCCCCAGCAGCGGCTCTGCCTGGAACTGGCGCAGGAACTCCTCGATCGGGCGGGCTACTCCCGCAGGGAAGTCGCCGGAGAACGCGTGGGCGTCTTCCTCGGAGTCGGCGCCAACGACTACGTCCGCCGCAACTGCATCGGCGGCCCGCCGACCACTGCGCAACTCCTGGTCAGCGCATTGCCCAACATGGTGGCCACGCAGATCAGCCACGTCTTCGACTTCCGGGGCCCGTCCCTGGCCGTGGAGACCGCCTGCTCCTCCTCCCTGGTCGCCGTGCACCAGGCGGCGCAGAGCCTCCTGGCCGGCGAGTGCGACTACGCCATCGCGGGCGGTTGCGAGCTGCTGCTCGACCCGTTCGTCTACCTCGGCCTCGGCCGGGCGGGCGTGCTCTCGCAGGACGGCCACAGCCGGGTCTTCGACCGGGCCTCCACCGGCACCGTGCCCGGCGAGGGACTCGGCATGGTGCTGCTGAAGACCGAGGAGGCGGCCCTGCGCGACGGCGACCAGGTGCTCGCCACCCTCCTCGCCTCCGCCGTGAACAACGACGGCAGGACCCTCGGCCTCACCGCCCCCAGCCACGAGGCGCAGACCGACCTGCTGCGCACCGCGATGCGGGCCGCGGGGGTCGGCTCCTCCACCATCGGCTACCTGGAGGTCAACGGTTCCGCCAGCCGCTTCGGCGACCCCATCGAGATCCACGCGGCGACGGAGGTCTACCGCAGCATGGGCAGTGACACCCCGCACTGCGCGGTCGGCTCGGTGAAGTCGAACCTCGGTGCACTGCTGCACGCCGGCGGCATCGCCTCGCTGGTCAAGACGGTGCTCGCGGTGCAACACGGCTATCTGCCCGCCACCCTGCACTGCACGGAACCCCATCCGAGGCTCGGTTTCGAACGCACCCCGTTCCGCCCCGTCACGACCGGTCGCCCGTGGCAGTCGGAGCCCGGGCTACCGCGCCGCGCGGCGGTGTCCTCCTTCGGTTTCGGCGGCACCAACTGCCATGTGGTGCTGGAGCAGGCACCCGAAGGCCATCGACCGCGCCGCGCCCCGCTCCCGCTCACCGGCTTCGAACGGCGCCGCAGGTGGATCGCGGGGGGCGCCGGCGGCCCCGGCAGCGCCCTGCCGCCGCCCACCGCTCCTCACCCGAGCGGACCGCAGACCGCCCGCACCGCCACCGCCGAGGAGGCGAACGACATGACATCGGGCGAGGACGTCCTCGATGCCGTCACCGGCTACCTCCACGAACTCGTCCGCGAAGTCCTGGGCACACCCGTCGCCCCGGACCCCGGCGGCTTCCTCGACCTGGGGCTCACCTCGGCCGACCTGATGACCCTGAACGACCGGATCGAGACCGATCTCGGCCGTCCCCTGGTGTCCACCGTCTTCTTCCGCCACCCCGACGTGGAACGGCTGGCCGCACACCTGTGCGCCGAGTTCCCCGAGGAGTGCTCCCGACTGGCCCGCCCGGTGCCCGAGCCGGCAACGTCCTGCGCTGACGGGGCATCCGCCGACGGGGCGATCGCCGTCATCGGCATGGCCGGCCGCTTCCCCGGAGCCCGCGACACCGCCGAACTGTGGCAACGGCTGCTGAGCGGCACCGACCTGGTCACCGAGGTGCCGGCGGACCGCTGGGACCACCGCTCGGTCTACGACCCGCACGGTGGCGACGGCCGGACGGACTGCCCGCGCGGCGGCTTCCTCGCGGACGCCGACCGCTTCGACGCCGCCCTCTTCGGGATGTCGCCCGACGAGGCGGAGGCCACCGACCCACAGTCCCGGCTGCTGCTCGAAGTGCTGTGGGAGACGGCCGAGGACGGTGCGGCGGCTGACCGGTTGCCCGGCTCGGACACCGGGGTGTTCGTGGGCCGCTCCTTCCGGGACTACGAGGAGGAGATGATCCGCGGCGACCGCCCGGTCGGGCCCTACGAGCCGATCGGGACCGCCGTGTCCATGTCCGCCAACCGGCCCTCCCACTTCTTCGACCTCACCGGGCCGAGCCTCACCGTCGACACGGCCTGCTCGGGCTCGCTCTACGCCGTGCACCTGGCCGTGGCCGCGCTGCGCCGCGGCGAGTGCGCGATGGCCTTCGCCGCGGGCACCAACCTCATCCTCGCCCCCCGGCACTACACGCAGCTCTCCGCCATCGGTGCGCTGTCGCCGAGCGGTGCCTGCCACGCCTTCGACGAACGGGCCGACGGCTACGTGCCCGCCGAGGCGGTCGCGGCCGTCCTGCTCAAACCGCTCGCCGCCGCGCTGCGCGACGGCGACCCCGTGCACGCGGTGATCCGGGGCACCGCGGCCAACCACCAAGGACGCGCCGGCGCCGTCACCGCGCCCAACCCCGAACGACAGAGCGCGCTCCTCGAAGCCGCCTGGGCCGATGCGGGCATCAGCCCGGACACCATCGGCTATCTGGAGGCCCACGGCACCGGCACCAAGCTGGGCGATCCCGTGGAGGTCGACGGGATCGTCGCGGCCTTCGGCCGGCACACGTCCGCCACCGGCTTCTGCACCATCGGCACGGCCAAGGCCCACCTGGGTCACACCGAAGCGGCGGCCGGCCTGACCGGCCTGATCAAAGCCGCGCTGACCGTACGTCACGGCCTCGTTCCCGCCATGCCCGGGTACGCCCGCGCCAACCCGTACTGCGACTTCGCCGGCGGACCGCTCCGCGTCAACGAAACGACCGAACGGTGGGAGCCCGCCGACGGCCGGCCGCGCCGCGCCGGAGTCAGCTCGTTCGGGTTCGGCGGGGCGTGCGCCCATGTCGTGGTCGAGCAGGCCCCGTCGCGCCCGGGGCGGACCCCGTCGTTCGACGGGCCGCTGGTGTTCCCGTACTCGGCCGCGGACCACGGACGACTGCTTGAGGTCATCTCCCGTCAGCGGGCCTTCCTGGTCGACTCGGACGACCCGCTCGACTCCATCGCCGTCACCCTGCAACGCGGTCGGTTCGCGCTGAAGGCCCGCGCCGCCGTCGTCGCGTCCGACCGCGGGGCGCTGCTGCGCGGCTTGGACGAGCTCCTGGCAGCCGGGCTCACCGGCGATCCGCTGCGCCTGGTGGGCACCGACCCGTCAGCCGAAGCAGCACGGACGGCACTGCGGTGGACCGAGGGGGAAGCCGTGGACTGGTCGTCACGCCCCGAGGCGTCCGCGCCCCGGCTGGCAACGACGGCGTATCCGTTCGCGCGTGACCGCTACTGGTTGGCGGCGCCCGGACCCGAACGGGCTGCCGCGCTCCCGACAGCGCCCCCCGGCCCGCCGCCCCCCGCCACGATGCCTGCGCATGCACCTGCGCCTGTGCCCGGGTTCGTTCCCGTGCCGGCGCCGGGCGAGCCGTTCGCGACGGCCGTCGGCACCACCGGCCGTGCCGGACCGGCCGGAGCTGCCGAGCGGGCCGTCGACACCCACCTGCGGGGCAGCACGTACGACGACCGGCGCGTCGCGACCGCCCTGCGGAGCCTCGGTACGGTCGCGGCACGGATGCTCGACGCGGATCTGCGCAACCGCCTGGGCGGTGACCCGCTGGCCCCCGGGGCGATCGCGTCGCTGGCCGCCGATCCGTCGTACGAGCGGCTGACCGCAGTGATCGAGGGCGTGCTGCGCCGTGGCCGGGCGGCCGACCCGAGCCCGTACACAGCGGACGAGCTGGACCTGCTGCTCGCCCGGCACCCCGAACTCTCGGCCCACGTGCGGCTGGTCGGCGCGTGCCTGCCCGCCCTGCCCGACGTGCTCGCGGGCCGGGTCGACCCCCTGGAGTTGTACTTCTCCGGCGAGCACCCGAACGTGCTCGCCGACATCTACCGGGGCAATGCCATCGCCGACCACTACAACGAACTGGTCGCCCGCGCCGTGCACGGCTTCGCCGCCGCACGGCTGGCCGCCGATCCGCGCCGGCCGGTGCGGATCGTCGAGATCGGAGCGGGCACCGGCGGGACCAGTGACCGGGTCCTGCGGCTGCTCGCGACGCTCGGGCCGGACGCCCGGCTGGTCGACTACCGCTACACCGACGTCTCGGCGTCCTTCTTCCGCGCCGCCGAACAGGAGTTCGGCAGCCACGGCGTCCCGCTCCGCTTCGACGTGCTGGACCTGGAGCGCGACCCCGCGGAGCAGGGCTTCGCACCCGGCTCGGCCGATCTGCTGATCGCGGCCAACGTGGTGCACGCCACCCGGCGGGTCTCGCGGAGCCTCGACCGGATGCGGACCCTGCTGGCCGATGACGGCCTGCTGGTGCTCAACGAAGTCACCGGCAACCTCGACTACCTCGCCCTGATGTTCGGCATGATCCCCGGCTGGTGGGCGTTCGAGGAGCCCGCCGAGCGCCTGCCCGGCGCACCGCTGCTGGACGTACCGCGCTGGCGGGACGCGCTCGTGGCGGCCGGGTTCACGGGAGTGAGTCCGCTCGGTGCGGCCGGACTCGACGAGGCCGAGCGGGACCAGTCGGTGCTGCTCGCCGTCGCCGCGGGTCCGGTGCGCGCACCGGACGCCGCGGAGCCCTCCGCCGAGTCCGTCACCGGGAACACCGCCGCCATGGCCCCGCCCGCACCGGACGCCGGGTCGCAGGACTCCCTGATCGCCCACCTCGGCCGGATCTTCGCCGAGTTCCTCCGACTGCCCGTCACAGACATCGACCCCACCGCGACCTTCGACCGCTACGGTCTCGACTCGCTCGGGGCGATCCAACTGGTCCGCAGACTGGAGAAGGACTTCGGGCGGCTGCCCAAGGTGCTGCTCTACGAGCGCACCGCACTCGACGCCGTAGCCCACTACCTGCGTGAGCACGCCCCGGCGGCCTGCGCCCGCTTCACCGCGGCCTCGGCCCCTGCGTCCGCGCCCGCACCGGCGCCGCTGCCCGCAGCGGACGGGGCGGCCGCCGAGGACCCGGTCGTCGTCGTCGGGCTCTCGGTCAGGTTCCCCGGCTCGCCCGACGCGGACGCGCTCTGGCGCAACCTGCACGACGGCGCCGACCTGGTCACCGAAGTGCCCGCCGAGCGGTTCGACTGGCGGCGCATCCACGGGGACCCGGTCCGCACCCCCGGGCGGACCAACAGCAAGTGGGGCGCCTTCATCGACGGCGTGGGCGAGTTCGACGCGGGCTTCTTCGGGATCTCCCCGTTGGAAGCCGATCTGATGGACCCCCAGCAACGACTCTTCCTCCAGGCCGCCTGGGCCGCGGTGGAGGACGCGGGCCACCGACCCTCGGAGCTCAGGGGCACGCGCACCGGAGTGTTCGTGGGCGCCACCTCGCACGACTACGACGGCCACCTCACGGCGATCGGCCGGGACCGCGAGGCGCACTCCAGCAGTGGACTCGCCCACTGCATCATCGCCAACCGGGTCTCGTACCTGATGGATCTGCGAGGGCCGAGCCAGTCCATCGACACCGCCTGCTCCAGTTCGCTGTTCGCCCTGCACGCGGCCGTCCGCGCCATCCGTGACGGCGACTGCGACCAGGCCGTCGCGGGCGGCGTCCACCTGGTGCTCACCGAACCGCTGTACGTGGCGCTCGGCCAGACCGGGATGCTCTCGCCCACCGGACGGTGCCGCACCTTCGACGCGTCCGCCGACGGCTTCGTCCGCGGCGAGGGAGTCGCCGCCGTGCTGCTCAAGCCCCTGAGCCGGGCCCTCGCGGACGGCGACACCGTGCACGCCGTCGTCCGGGGAACGGGCACGGGACACGGCGGCCACGTGCAGTCCCTGACCGTGCCCAGCCCGGCCGCCCAGGCGGACCTCGTCTCCTCGGTGTACCGCCGGGCGGGAGTCGACCCGCGCACGGTGACCTACGTCGAGGCGCACGGCACCGGCACGGCGGTCGGCGACCCGATCGAGGTACGCGGTCTGCGGCTCGCCTTCGCGGAACTCACCGGGGAACAGGGCGAGGTGACGGCCCCCTGGTGCGGCCTGGGCACCATCAAGTCCAACATGGGCCACCTGGAGGCAGCCGCCGGCATCGCGGGGCTGGTGAAGGTCGTGCTGGCGATGCGGCACGGCACGCTGCCCGCCAGCATCCACTACCACCGGCCCAACCCGCTGCTGGAACTGGAGGGCAGCCCGTTCCACGTGGTCGGCACCACCCGGCAGTGGCGTCGGCTGACGGACGCCGCAGGGCGGGAGCTTCCGCGCCGGGCCGGCATCAGTTCGATGGGCTTCGGCGGCGGCAACGCCCACGTCCTGCTGGAGGAGCCGCCCGGCCGGGAGACCCCCGTGCCGACGGCCGGGGGCCCGCAGCTGGTGCTGCTCTCCGCCCGCGACGAGGACCGGCTGCGGGCAGCAGCGCGACGATTGCTCGACCATCTGTCGCGCCATCAGATCACCGTGCCCGACCTGGCGTTCACGCTCGGGGAAGGCCGGGACGCGATGGCCGCGCGGCTCGCCCTGGTCGCCTGCGACCAGGAGGGCGTACGGGAGCAACTGACCGCCTTCCTGGCCGGGCGGCCCGGCCGGTACGCGGTCGACACCGCCGGGCCGCCCACCACGCGGCCCGAGGGCTCCGTCCCGGAGGACCTCCTGGAGCGGGGCCGGGCCTGGGCGGCGGGCGCCGACCTCCCCTGGTCCCTGCTCCACGGCCCGCGGGGCAACGCCCGGCGGGTCTCCCTGCCGACCTACCCGTTCGCACCGGAGTGGCACTGGGCCCACGGCCCGGCGCAGGAGGCGCCCCAGTCGACGACCCAGCAGGCCGAGGCGTCGGAGACGGTCCGCGCTCCCGCCGACGCCCCGGCCAACGGTCGGCTCCAGGGCGTGTTGGAGGCATTGCAACGCGGTGAGCTGTCGGTCGACGAGGCCGACCGGCTGATGGCCACGAGCGAGAACGGATCCCACGCATGACCGCTGAGTCCGCTTCCCTCCGCCGGAGCATCCTGGCCCGGGTCGACGCCGGCGCGCTCACACCCGCCGAAGCCGTGTCGCTGCTGCGACCCGGCGGGCACAGCCTCGCCCTGTTCCGCCCGCAGTGGCAGCAGCGTCGGCCGGCCGCCGCGCCGGTCGGGTCGAAACCGCCGGGCCTGATGGTCGTGGCGACCGACAGCCGCTCACTCGCCGCCGCGCCGGCCGGCGCGCTCCGCGTCGCCCTCGGAGCCACCGACGCCACCGAAGCCGCCGACGCACGGCCCGACGACACGGTGCACCTCGTCGATCCGACCGACACGGCCGCCTGGTCCGCGCTCTGGGCGGACCAGCGCCGGACGGGGCGGCCACCGCGCCGCGCCGTCTTCCTGGTCGACACCGCGGCCGACGCCGCGGAACACGCCCTCGACCCCGTCTTCGCGGCCGTCCGAGCGGTGGTCGTCGACCGGGAGAACGGGCCGGTGGACCTCGTCTGCGTGGTCACCGGCCCCGGCCGGGAAGCGGTGGCCTCGTCCTTGGGCGGCTTCTGCCAGATCGCCGGCTTCGAGGACCGCCGCATCCGCGCCGTCGCCGTCCACGCCCCCGAGCTGCCCACCGGAGTGGCCGGGGCCGCGGCGGCACTGCGACTGGGGCTCGTCGAACTCGCTCAGGCCCGGCCGGGCGCCGCCCAGGTCCGCCACGACCGCAACGGCCGCACCGTTCGCACGGTGCTGCCCACCGCGGCACCGGAGGCGAACCGGCCGGTCTTCCGACAGGGGGGCGGCTATCTGATCACCGGCGGCGGGGGCGGCATCGCCCTGCGCCTCGCCGAACTGCTGGCCGCGCGCCACGGTGCCCGGTTCGTCCTGATGGGACGGTCGGAGCCCGGCGAGCGGGTCCGCGCGGCCTGTGCTCGGATCGGTGAGCTGGGCGGAGCGGCCCACTACGTCCGCGGGGACGTCAGCACGCCCGCCGACGTCGCCACCGCCGTGCGGTTCGCCCTGCGGGAGTTCGGGGCCCTGCACGGAATCCTGCACTCCGCGGGGATCAACAACGACACCTACGTGGTCAACAAGGATCCGCGCGACGTGCTCGCGGTGACCACGCCCAAACTCGCCGGTGCCCGACAACTCGACCTCGCCACCGCCGAACTGCCGCTGGACTTCTTCGCGCTGTTCTCCTCCACCGCCGCCTACCTCTGCATGGCCGGCCAGAGCGACTACGCCGCGGCCAACCGGGGCCTGGGCGGATTCGCCGCAGCCCGCGAGGCCCTGGTGCGGGAGGGGCGGCGCAGCGGTCGGACCGTTTCCGTCTGCTGGCCGCTGTGGAGCGGCGGCGGCATGGACCTGGAGCCGAGCGACCAGCGCGTGCTGGAGCAGCTCCAGGGCATGGTTCCGATGCCGCCGACCGAGGGCCTCGCCGCGCTGGAGGCAGCCGTCCGCGGTGAGGGCGCCGAATGGCTCGCCGTCTACGGGAACCCGTCCCGGGCCGCGGACTTCATCGCCTCACGGATGGCGGACCGGACCGCCGACCCGACCCCGGACCACCCGTCCACCGATCCGTCCACCGACCCGGGCGCCAACGACTCCACCGCCGACCTGACCGCCGCCGATCCGACTGCCGTCGATCCGACTGCCGTCGAGCCCAGCGCCCGTCTGACCTCGAACCCGGAGCCGGCGACCGGTCCGGCTCCCGAACTGCTCGTCGCGGTGGAGGCGTGGCTGCTGCGACTCGTCTCGGACACCGTCCGGCTCCCGGTCGGACGGCTCGGCCGTGACCAGGAGTTCTCCACCATCGGGGTGGACTCCATCCTCATCAGGAGGCTCACCACCGTCCTGGAGGACGAACTAGGCCCGCAGCCCGTGACGCTCTTCTTCGAGTACCGCAACGTGGCGGAACTCGCCGCCCGACTGGTCCGTACGCACGCCGAGCAACTGAGCCGCCTGCTGCCGTCCACCCGGCCCGCACCCGTAGCCGAACGGGGACCGGCCGTGGTCGAGGCGCGGCCCGGACCCGTGCCCTCCCAGGAGCCGATCGCCGTCATCGGCCTGGCCGGCCGCTACCCCGGAGGCGAGGACCTGGAGGAGTTCTGGCACTCCCTGTCCGAGGGCCGCGACTGCGTCGGCCGGATACCACCCGACCGCTGGGAACACGCGGACTACCACGCCCCCGGCGTCCGACGGCCGGGCATGTCGTACGGCGACTCCGGTGGCTTCCTGCGCGACGTGGCCCGCTTCGACGCCGCCTACTTCCACGTCTCACCCCGCGAGGCGGAGCGCAGCGACCCCAAGGAGCGGCTGTTCCTGGAGGTCGCCGCCAGCGCCCTGCAAGACGCCGGCCACTCGCGGAGCCTGCTCCACGAGCGCACCCGCGATGCCCGCGGACGCCACGCGATCGGTGTCTTCGTCGGCGTCACCGGTTCCTCCTACGGGCTGCTGGGCGCCGAGGAGTGGGGCAGGGGCCATCGGGTGATCGCACCGGCCATGGACTTCTCGGCGGCCAACCGCCTCTCGTACTGGCTCGACGCGCACGGCCCGAGCATGGTCGTCGACACCGCCTGTTCCGCTTCGCTGACCGCGCTCCACCTGGCCTGTGAGAGTCTCCGGTCCGGGGAGAGCCGGATCGCCGTCGCCGGGGGCGTGTGCATCAACGTCCACCCCAGCAAATGGGTGGTCCTCTCCGAGCTGCGGATGCTCGCACCCGGTGGGCGGTGCCGGGCCTTCGGCGAGGGAGGAGACGGCTTCGTGCCCGGGGAGGGCGTCGGCGCCGTCGTCCTCAAGCCGCTGTCGGCCGCCGTCGCGGACGGCGACCCGATCCGTGGCGTCATCCGCGGCACGGCCGTCAACCACGGCGGTCGCACCAACGGGTACACCGTGCCCAGCCCGCAGGCGCAGGGCTGGGTGGTCGCGGACGCGCTGCGCGCCGCCGGGGTCGACGCCCGCGACGTCGGATACGTCGAGGCGCACGGCACCGGCACCCAGCTCGGGGACCCGATCGAGGTGGCGGGGCTGCGCCGCGCCTTCGGCGAGTACACGGACGCGACCGGCTTCTGCTCCCTCGGGTCGGTCAAGTCCAACATCGGGCACGCGGAGTCGGCGGCGGGGATCGGCGGCCTCACCAAGATCCTGCTCCAGATGGAGCACCGCACCATCGTGCCCACCCTCCACTGCGAGGACGAGAACCACACCCTCGACCTCGCCCGGACCCCCTTCGTCCTGCCCCGCACCGCCCGGCCCTGGGAGCAGCGCGGTGACCGGGCCCGACTCGCGGCGCTCAGCTCCTTCGGGGCCGGCGGGGCCAACGCCCACGTCATCGTCGAGGAGTACCGGCCGGCCGCACGGCAGTCCGGCCCGTCGACCCGGCCCGAGCTGATCGTGTTGTCCGCGCTCGACGAGGAGCGGTTGCGGACCGTCGCCGCACGGCTCGCCGATCACCTGGAACGGTCCGGGGCCACGCTCCCGCTCGATGCGCTGGCCGTCACCCTGCAACAGGGACGCGACCCGCTCGACACCCGGCTCGCCCTCGTCGTCCAGGACGTCGCGGAGATCGCTCCCGCCCTGCGCGGCCACCTCGCCGGCCGTACCGTACCCGGCCTGCTCACCGGCCGGGCCGACCCGGCGGGGCCCGCCGACCCGGACACCGGGAAGCTGCTCCGCCTCGTGGAGGAGGGTCAACTCCACGAACTGGCACGTGCGTTCACGGCCGGAGCGGACATTCCCTGGCAGCGCGTCGACCGCCCGGGGGTGCGCCGGGTGCCGCTGCCCACCTATCCGTTCGCGGGTGGCCGCCACTGGATCCGTACGACCGCCCACCGGCCGGAGACCGAAACCGAGACCGTCACCGTCCGGTTGGAACCCTCCGACCCGCTGGTCTCCGACCACGTGGTGGACGGCCGCAGACTCGTCGCGGGGGTCCTGCAACTGGAACTCGCCCGAGCCGCCGCCGCGGCGGGGGGCGCCCACCCCGTGGCCCTGACGGACGTCCGCTGGCGGGTACCGCTGGAGGTCGGTGCCGACGGGAGCGACGTACGGGTCGTGCTGCGTCCGGCAGATGACGGCGTGACGTACGAGATCAGCACGGGCGAGGAGGGCGCCCGGACCGTGCACAGCACCGGCACCCTCCACGACGGCGACCACGACCCCGCCGAACGGCTCCCGTTGGACGCACTGCGCGCCCGCTGCCCGGAGACCGTCAGCGGCGAGGAACTGTACGCGCGGGCCGCCGCCGCGGGACTCGCCTACGGACCCGCCTACCGCCGGGTCCGCCGACTGCTGCACGGCGCTGGCGAGTCCCTGGTGGAACTGGAGCCGACGGCGGAGCCCACCGCCCCCGGAGTCCTCCCCGCCGGCCTGATCGACAGCGCACTGCACGCGGTCCAGGGTGTCCTTCCCGAGGAACTCGCGGCCCGCGCCCCCGTACCGGCGGCCGTCGCGGCGGTGCGCCTGCTCGGTGAGCCCGCCGCGGCCCGCTACGCGTACGCCCGGCTGCGGCGCTCGGACGCCACCACCGCCCGCTGCGAGGTGGTGGTCGCCGACGAGCACGGACGACCCGTGCTCGTCCTCGACGACTTCACGGTCGCGGGCCGGGCCCGCGCCACCGGGGAACCGGTCACCTATCTGCGACCCCAGTGGTCCGCGATCGAGCCCGCACGTCCTGCCGACACCGGGCGCGGGCGGACCCTGGTGCTGTCCACCCCGGACGACTTCGGGCTCGGTGCACGACTCGCCGAGCGGTCCCCGGGCGCGCTGGTGGCCGACCTCGCCCGGCTCGACGCCGCCACCGACCTGCCGCGGTTGCTCGCGGAGGCGGGACCCGCCCCCGATGTGTACTTCCTCGGCGGAGTCGACCGCATCCGCTACAGCCACGAGGACCTGGACCACCTGGAACGGAGCCAGGAACGCGGCGCGGTCGCGCTCTTCCACCTGGCCCGGGCCTTCGCCGCCGCACGCCCGCGCGGAGCCCGACTGACCGTGATCACCTCCGGCGTCCAACAACCGGACCCGGCCGTGCCCGCCGACCACCCGTTCGCGGCCTCGCTGATCGGTCTGACCCGCTCGCTAGCCCGGGAACTGCCCTTCCTGAAGGTCGGGCTGCTCGATCTCGATCCGGCCGAACTCGCCGCAGGCGACGCCCCCCGAGCCCTGCTGGACACGGTCACCACAGCAGCCGACGCGGGGACGGTCGTCGAACGCGCGCTGCGCGGCGGCGTGCTCCTGGAGTGCGGGCTGACCGAAGCACGGCTACCGCCCATCGACGAGAACGCGCTGCCGCTGCGTCGGGGCGGCTGCTACCTCGTGCTGGGCGGAGCGGGCGGGCTCGGCTCGGTGATCGCCCGTCATCTCGCCGTCCGGTACGGGGCACGGCTGGCGCTCGTCGGCCGGCGGCCCGGCGAGGAGCTGCCCGCCGGATACCTCGACGGGCTGCGCGAGGCGGGCGCCGACGTGCTCTACGAGTCGGCCGACGTGACCGACCCCGAGGCGATGCGCCGCGTCATCGGCGCGGTCCGCGGACGCTTCGGCGCGATCGACGGGGTCGTGCACTCCGCCTTCGTCCTGGCGGACCGCACCTTGGAGCGGATGGACGAGTCCACCTTCCGCGCCGCCCTGGACCCCAAGGTGCGCGGCACGGTGGTGCTGGAACAGGTGCTGGCCGACCAGGACCTGGACTTCGTCGCGCTGTTCTCCTCCGCGATCTCGCACACCGCCAACCCCGGCCAGGCCAACTACGCGGCCGGATCCACCTTCCAGGACGCCTTCGGGCGCTATCTGAGCGCTCGCCTGCATCGTCGTGTGCGGCTCTTCAACTGGGGTTTCTGGGGCGAGAGCGGCTCCGTCGCCACGGACGAGTACCGGGCCCGGATCAGTGCGTCCGGGGTGGAGCCGCTCAGCGACGAGCAGGGACTGGACGCCTTCCGCCGGGTGCTCGCCGCACCGGTCGTCCAACTGGCGCCCATCCGCCTCGCCGCACCACCGACAGGCCCGGCCCGACGGCTCCGATCGACCGCCGCCCCGAGGCTGGCAGGCCCGGCCGCCGAAGGCGCGGCCGACGCCCTGGGCGCCGGGCCGGCGGCGCTCCCCGGCCGGGACTACTTCGACGGGGTGGAACGACTGGCCAGGCAGCAGATCATGGACGCGCTGCGCGGCCTCGGGGATCTGCGACCGGGGGAGCGGATCGACCAGGGGCAGCTGGCGGAGCGCCTGGCGGTGCTGCCCGGCCGGCGACGCCTGCTGGCCGCCGCGTACGCGGCCCTCGTGCACGGCGGACACCTCACGGCCGACGGCACGGTGACCGCGCTGCACCACGACGCCCCCGCGCTCCGCGCCGACCTGGCCAGAACCCATCCGCACAGTGCCGGCGCCCTGGAACTCATCGCTGACTGCGCCGCGGCACTGCCCGACGTGCTCGCGGGCCGCAGAGCGGGCCTTGAGCTCCTCTTCCCGGGCGGCTCCGACCGGCGGGTCGCCCCCCTCTACCACGACGACCCGCGGTCGGCCTTCTTCAACGACGTCTGTGCCGGCGCCGTGCGGGCGGCGGTCACCCGCGTGCTGGACGCGGACCCGGGCGCCTCCGTGTCGGTACTGGAGATCGGCGCCGGAACCGGCGGCACCAGCCGTCCGGTCCTCGACGCCCTGGCGCCGTACGGGTCCCGGCTGAGCTACGACTACACCGACCTCGCCACCGGCCTGGTGCGGCGGGCCGAGCAACGGCTCGGCGCCGCACACCCCTTCGTCCGCTTCCGGACGCTGGACGTGTCCACCGATCCGCAGGCGCAGGGGTTCCCGGCGGGCGGCTGGGACGTGGTGCTCGCCGCCAACGTCCTGCACGCCACGCCCGACCTGCGGCAGACCCTCGCGCACTGCCACCGGCTGCTGCGTCCGGGCGGCGTCCTGGTACTCAACGAGGCCACCCGGGTACTCGACTCGGTGAACGTGGTCTTCGGCCTCACGGACGGTTGGTGGGCCTACCGGGACGGCGAACTGCGGCTGCCGCACGCGCCCCTGCTGCGACTCGCCGCCTGGCGGGCGGTGCTCGCCACCTCCGGCTTCCGGGACGTCCGTGCCCAGGGGGTGCCCGAGGTGCCCGAAGCGGAGTCGGGGCAGCACGTCCTGATCGCCGAACACGACGGCTGGACCGAGGAGACGACCGGGGCCGCGGCACCGGTGACCGCCCCCGTGCCGTCCCGACCCGTGCCGTCTGGGCCGGCGCTGTCTGGGTCGGCGCCGCAGCAGGCCCCGGGCACGGTGGCCGTCGCCGCGCCGTCGGCCGACGCACGGAGCCGGGCGGTGCTCTGGCTGACCGGGGCGTTCGCCGAAGCCCTGCACCTTCCCGCACAGGAACTGGAGACGGCCGCGCCGCTGGAGGTCTACGGCGTCGACTCGCTGATCACCATGGAGGTGGCCGACCGGGTCGAGCGGGAACTGGGCGAGGACATCGGCCCGTTGCCGTTCCTCGGCGGCACCATCGACTCCGTCGCACAGGCGCTGGCCGCAGCGGGGCGGTTCGCCCACGAGGGTGCGGGCACGACGCCGGACCCCGCCGCCGTCGCCCGGCAGCGGGAGGACGGCGACCACGCTGCGGCGGTCGGCGCCGGGGCCACCGCGCTCCGCGCACGCGCTTCCACGGCCACCGAACAACAGCTCATCGGAACCGCTGATCCGGCCGTCAGGAGCACCCACCCGCCCCGACCCATCGCCGTCGTCGGGCTGGCCGGCCGCTACCCCGGAGCCGACCACCCGGACGTGTTCTGGGAGAACCTGCGCACCGGGCGGCGCTCCATCAGCGAGGTGCCGAAGGACCGCTGGACACCCGCCCAGCATCACGACGCCCCCGGCCGGCCCCCGCACCGCTGGGGCGGCTTCCTGGACGGCGTGGACCTGTTCGACCCGCGTCTCTTCCGGATCTCGCCCCGCGAGGCGGAACGGATGGACCCCCAGGAACGGCTGTTCCTGCACTGCGTCTGGGAGGCGCTGGAAGACTCCGGCAGCACGGCCGAAGGCCTCCGTGACCAGGCCGGCACGACAGGCGTGGGCGTGTTCGTCGGCGCCAGCGGAGCCCCGTACCAACAGCTGTCCCTGGAACGCTGGGGCCGCGGCCACCGGGAAGCCCCGCCCTCCGGCGCGTGGTCGGTGGCCAACCGCGTCTCGCACGTCTTCCGGTTCGGCGGGCCCAGCATCGCGGTGGACACCGTCTGCTCCTCCTCGCTGACCGCGCTCCACCTCGCCTGTGCGTCACTGCGGAGCGGGGAGTGCGCGGTCGCGGTGGCCGGCGGAGTGAGTCTGGTGCTCCATCCCTCCCACCACCTGGCCCTGTCCGCAGCGACCATGCTCTCCCCCGACGGCCACGGCCGGGCCTTCAGCGCTGCCGCCGACGGAATCGTCACCGGGGAGGGCGTCGGCGCCGTGGTCCTCAAACCGCTTGAGGCCGCGCTCCGTGACGGAGACCGGGTGCACGGCGTGCTCCTCGCCTCCGGCATCAACGCCAACGCCTCCACCGGTGCCTACGCGACACCGGACCGGGCCGCACAGCAACGCCTGTTGAGCGATGTGCTCGACCGGGCCGGACTGCGCCCCGGGGACATCCAGTACGTGGAGGCCGCGTCCGCCGGTTCCCCCTTGGCCGACCCACTGGAAGCCATGGCGCTCGGTGACCTGTACGGCGCCGAAGGCGGCCTGTACGTCGGCTCCGTGAAACCCGCCATCGGCCACCTGGAGGCGGCTTCCGGAATGGCGCAGCTCACGAAGGTGCTGCTCCAGCTCCGACACGAACGGTTCGCGCCGACGCTGGACTGCGACCCGCCGCACCCGGACATCGAGGGCTCCGGCCTACGCCCGGTTCGCGCGGAGACCCCCTGGCCCCGGCCGACCGGTGGCCGCCGGCGCGCGGCGGTGAACGCCTTCGGCGCCGGTGGTGCCAATGCGCACGTCGTCGTCGAGGAGGCTCCGCCCGCCCGGCCGAGGCAAGGGCGCGGCCCGACACGGCCACAGGTCGTCGTGGTCTCCGCCCACCGGGAGGAGCGACTGCGGTGCGCTGCGCAGCGGCTGCGCGACCACCTCGCGACCGAAGGCGCCGGCCTGGCGCTCCCCGACGTGGCCCGCACGCTCCAACGGGGCCGCACCGCACTTGCCTACCGTCTGGCCTTCGTCGCCGCGGACACGGCCGGAGCCGTGGCCGCGCTCACCGCCCACCTGGACGGTCGTGGCACCGAGCACGGAGTACTGACCGGCCGGGCGCGGCGCACCCCGCAGCCGACCGCCCTGCCCACCGACGATCCTGCGGCGCTCGCTGCCGCCTGGATCTCAGGCGCCCCGGTGGACTGGACCGACCAGGACCGCGACCAGGACCGCCGTGTCGTCCCGCTGCCGCACTACCCCTTCGCCGAGGAGCGTTACTGGATGTCCGACACACCGGCTCCCCCCTCCCTTCCGGAAGCCGTCCCGACACGCGTGGGTGCCGATCGGGCGGCCGAGCCCACCGGGTCGCCCGTGCCCGACCCCTCGCCCGCAGAGCTCCTGTCCGTTGCCGAGGCCGCTGCCGAGGCCGAGCCCGTGCCCGTAGCGGCGACGGCCGCGCCGGACCGGGTGCGCGCCGCGGTGGTCTCCGCGATCGGTGAGGTGCTCGGGGTCTCGGCCCGTGACGTGGACTTCGCGGATCACCTCAGCGACTACGGCTTCGACTCCGTGAGCGTGCTGGCCCTGGCCGCCCGTCTGGAGGCGGACCTGGCCGTGCCGGTCAGCCCCACCGCCCTGTACGCCGCACCGGATCTCGCCGGGCTGGTGGACCTCATCGCCACGCCCCCACCGGTACCCCCGGCCACGGAGGCCGTCGTTGCGCCCCCGGCACCGCCCCCAGTCTCCGAGCCCACCACGGCACCCCGCGAACGGCCGTCCCGCGCGGCCGTCCCGCGTACCGGCCCCGAGCCGGTGGCCATCGTGGGCATGGCCGGCGCCTTCCCGGGCAGCCCCGACCTGGAGGCGTTCTGGGCCAACCTGATCGCGGGCCGTGATCTGGTCGGTACCGTCCCGGCCGGTCGTCCGGACGAGGCCGCCCCCGACGGAACCGGCGGCTTCCTCAGCGGCATCGACCACTTCGACGCCGAGTTCTTCCGGATCTCGCCCCGCGAGGCCCGGCTCATGGACCCCCAGCACCGGCTCTTCCTCCAGACGGCCTGGCGGGCCGTGGAGGACGCGGGTCACGACCCGCTCGGGCTCGCCGGCAGCGACACGGGCGTGTTCGTCGGCGTCGCCTCCTCGGAGTACTCGCAACTCCTGCTGGCACGCGGTGTTCCGGTGGACGGGCAGATGGCGACCGGCAACGAGCACAGCATGCTGGCCAACCGCCTCTCCTTCCTGCTCGACCTGCACGGCCCGAGCGAGCCGGTGGACACCGCCTGCTCCAGCAGCCTGGTGGCCGTGCACCGCGCGGTCCGGGCCATCCAGGACGGCGACTGCTCGGCGGCCCTCGCAGGCGGCGTCAACCTCATCCTGAACAGCAACGGCTTCCAGGCGTTCGGCAGTGCGGGGATGCTCGCCGCCGACGGACGCTGCAAGAGCTTCGACCACCGGGCGGACGGCTACGCCCGGGGCGAGGGCGTCGGCACGCTGTTCCTCATGCCGCTGAGCCGTGCGGAGGCGGACGGCCATGAGATCCACGCGGTGATCCTGGGCAGCGCCGTCAACCACGGCGGGCGGGCCACGTCCCTCACGGCTCCCTCGCCGAACGCCCAGGCAGCCGTGATCAGCAGTGCGCTGCGGCGGGCGGGGGTCGGAGCGGACACGATCGGCTACGTCGAGGCCCACGGCACCGGCACCGTGCTCGGTGACCCCATCGAACTGCAAGGTCTCACCGAGGCGTTCCGCAACAACGGATGGAGCGGCTCGGGACGTGACTGCGCACTCGGCACGGTGAAGACCAACGTCGGTCATCTGGAGACCGCTGCGGGCATCGCCGGCGTCATCAAGACCGCCCTGGCCATGCGGCACCGCATGCTGCCGCCGCTGCTGCACCTGGACCGCCCCAACCCGCTGCTCGAACTGGAGCGCAGCCCGTTCCACCTGGTGGACAGCGCCCGCCCCTGGGACAGCCGCGCCGTGGACGGCCGCCAGCAGCCGCGCCGGGCCGGGGTCAGCTCCTTCGGCTTCGGTGGCGCCAACGCCCATGTGGTGCTTGAGGAGTACCGCGGTCGGCCGGTCGGTCCCGGCGCCCCCGGACCGCAACTGGTCGTGCTGAGCGCGGTCCACCAGGAGCAGCTGATCGAGTACGCCGCCGCCCTGCTGGCGCACGTCGAACGGGCTCTGTTCCGGGGCGTCGACGCGGATGTCGATCTGGCGGACCTGGCCAGGACGCTCCAGACGGGGCGCCCCGAACTGCCTCACCGGCTCGCCCTGGTGGCGTCCAGCCGGGAGGAACTGACCACCGCACTGCGTGCCGTGGTCGAGGGCGCCGCCCCCACCGACGGCACTGACGGCACTGACGGCACCGTCACGCTCGGCCGGGCCGACGACGGCGCCGACCTCGCGGCGCTCGTCGGCCCCGATCCCGTGCGGCTGCTCGCTTCGGGAGCAGAGGAGGGCCTGCGCCGCATCGGCTCCCTCTGGGCACGGGGAGCGAAGGTGGACTGGTCGGCGCTGCACGGTGACGGGCGCCGACCGGTCCGACTGCACCTGCCGACCTATCCGTTCGCCCGGCAGAGCCACTGGCTTCCCGGTGCTGCGGTCACCACGGCGCCCACGGTCGCGGCGGTGCCGCCCGCCGTGGAGCCGGCCCTGGAGACCCGGCCGCAGTCGCAGCCGCAGCCACGCGCGGACCGGGCGGCCGACCCCACGGTCGCTCTCCGGTCGGCTCCCGCTCGGGCGCAGGCTCCCGCCCGCCAGACCCCGCCGCCCGCCCCGGCCCCGGACCCCGCCGCTGAGGCCGCGCGGACCCCGGCCTCAGCGGCGGAGGAACTGGGAGCCATCATCGCCGAAGGCGTCGGCATGACGGCGGAAAGCCTCGACCTCGACCGGGACTTCGCCTCGTACGGCATCGATTCCATCGCCGCCTTGCGCATCATGCAACGCGTCCAGGCCCGGTTCGGCGAAGACGTCCCGATGGCCGCCATCTTCGAGTACTCCACGGTCCGCGACCTGGCGGCCCACCTGGCGGCGGACGGGCACGCGACGGAGCAGGCGCCCGCCCGGGACGCACAGGGCACCGCACCCGGCACCGGGACCGCGGACCGGGCGGCACCGGCCCCGGAGCAGGCCGCGCCCCCGGTTCCGCTCGCGGCCAAGGTCTTCGAGCTGGCCCCGCCCACGGACCCCGAAAGCCCACCCGTCTTCGCCCTGTACGGCGACACCGGTGAACTCAGCTGGCTGGTGAACCTCCTCGACGGTCTGACGGGAGCGGGAGCGGTCCTGGGAGTCCAGGCCCCGGGCTTCGGAACGCGACCGCCCACCACCGCCACGATGGCCGAACTCGGCCGGCAGTGCGCCGACGCGGTCCTGCGCGAACGGACCTCCGGGCCCTTCCGGTTGGCCGGTCACTCGACCGGCGCGCTGGTGGCCGTCGAGGCGGCTCGCGCCCTCGCCGAACAGGGACACGAGGTCGAACGGTTGACCCTGGTCGCCCCCGCCGTGCCCGGCCGGCCCACGGGCGGCGACGAGGCCGACGAGGTCCGGCGGGCCGCGATCGACCTCGCCGAGGCGTGGGGCGCCCGCGAGCGGCTGGACGAGGGGATGCTGCCCGCCGGTTCCGACGTGCCCACGGTGGCGGCCGGCGCCGCCCGGCTGCTGCGCGCACTCGCCGAACCGCCCGTGCCGGAGGGACGACTGGCCCCCTGGCTGTCGTCGGCCGGCGGCTGGCGCGGCACGCTCGGACGAGCCGCTGCGGACTACGCCCCCCGACCGCTGGCCGGCGTGGCCCGCACCGTGATCCTCGCCGCCGCCGAGACCGAACCGGCCGACTGGCACCGTCTGATCGTTCCGCCGCCCATCGTCCGTGAACTACCCCCGAACATGCGGCTGTTGGGAGATGCGTCGGCGGCCGACCGGCTCCGCGCCGCGGACCCGACCACGGAGGCGGAGCGGCAGCCGGAGCCGAACACGGCGGACGGGACCGAGAGCAGCGTCGACGAGGACGAAGGCGCCCATCTGGTCTCCGTGAACGGCGGCGGCGAGCGCCCCGCCACCTTCTGGACCCACCACCTCTTCGGTGACGTCAGCTACTGCGTCTACCTCTCCCGCCACCTGGGCCCCGACTACCCGGTGTTCGCCCTGGAACAGGTCGACTACGAACTGACCTTCCGGTCGTTCGACGACATCCAGCAGATGAGCTCCGCCTACCTGGCCGCGCTGCGCCGGCGCAAACCGCACGGCCCGTACCGGATGGGCGGCTGTTCCTTCGGCGGCGTCATCGCCTACGAGATGACGCAGCAACTGCTGGCCGCCGGGGAGGAGGTCTCCCACCTGTACCTGGTGGACCCGTTGATGCCCGGCACCGGCGCGTGGGACGGCGTGGACGCGAGCGGTGTGGCGGAGAGCGACGGCGAGAACCTGGCCCTCATGCTCATCGGGAACTCCGCATGCCAGCTGTGGCGGGTCGACGAGCAGATCGTCGTCGAGGCGCTGCGCGGTCTCACCCTCGACGAGCGGTTCGACGCGATGGCCCGGCACGTCGTCGGCAACTCGCCGGCCACCCTGGCCCACGACCACGTGCTGAAGCTGATGCGCAGCAAGTGGGACGTGCTCCAGCTCAACGGCAAACTCCTGGACGGCTACCAGGCGGTGCCGCTGCCCGGTGCGGTGGACGTCACCGTCTTCCACGCCGAGCGGGGCTTCTCGGCCCCGGGCAACCCCTTCGGGATGCCGGCCATCCCGCGCACGGACGGCGACACCAGCAACGGGCTCGCCGGCCTCGTTCCCTCGACCTGCTTGACCGTTCACGCCATGGACGCCGACCACTTCACCATCGTGCTGGAGGAGAACCTCCAGCGGATCGCGGGCCTGCTGCGGCCCTCACTGGACCAGGAGTGAGCGATGGACTTCAGTGTGTACTTCTTCGCCGCGGACGACCGGCGGACTCCGCGCGAGCGGTACCGGTTCATCCTCGACGTGGCCCGCTTCATCGACCCGCGCGGATTCCGGGCGATCTGGGTCCCCGAGCGCCACTTCCAGGAGTTCGGCGGGAGCTTCCCCAACCCCTCGGTGCTCGCCGCGGCCATCGCAGCCGTCACCGAGCGGATCCAGCTGCGCGCGGGCAGCGTGGTCGTGCCGCACCACCATCCGGTGCGCATCGTCGAGGAGTGGGCCCTGGTCGACCAGTTGTCCGGCGGGCGGGTGGGCCTGTGCCTGGCCACCGGTTGGCACCGCGGCGACTTCGTGTTCCAGCCCGAACACTTCGCCGACCGGCGCGAGTACACCCTCAGCACCGTCGACACCCTGCGCGCCCTGTGGCGGGGGGAGCCGACCGACTTCGAGGGGCCCGAGGACAGCACGCTGACGGTCCGCACCTATCCCCGCCCGCACCAGCCGGAACTGCCGCTCTGGATGGTGCACACGTCCAACCCCCAGACCTGGCTGGAGGCCGGCCGTCGCGACCTGGGCGTGCTGACCCTGCTGGACAACTGGGACCGGCTGGCGGACAACGTCGCCGCCTACCGCAAGGCCCGTTCCGCCGCCGGGCTCGACCCGGCCGCGGGTGTGGTCACCGTCGGCATGCACACCTACGTCGGTGAGGACGAGGAGCAGGTGTGGGCGCTGGTGCGCGATCCGGTGCAGCGCTACCTGTCCACGTTCCTGAGTCAGAAGCGCAGCGACGACACCTCGACCGCCATGTCGGACGCCGAGCAGGACCAACTCGCCGGCCTGGTGGCCAGGGACTTCTACGACCGCCGCTCGCTGCTGGGAACCCCGGCGAAGTGCACCGAGGTGGTCCAGCGGCTGTCCGGGATCGGTGTGGACGAGATCGCCTGCCTGGTCGACTTCGGACTGCCCTTCGACGAGGTGATGGCCGGCCTGCCCAGGCTCGACGCACTGCGCCGGAGTTGCCTGCCGCCCTCCGCGGACGAGGACCGGCCCCGACCGCGCACCCTGGCCGGCTACTACGACCAGTGAGCGTCCGGGACCGGTGACCGGCGCGGACGCTCCGGTGCCCCGCCCGGCGGGGCACCGGGTTCGGGTCAGCCGGCCTGATCGACGATGAGTTTCACCACCGATTCGCGGGAGGTCTGGAAGAAGAAATGGTCACCCGGTAGCGCGTTGAGGGTGAACGTCCCTGACGTGTGAACCTGCCATGCCTCCAGATCGGAAATCCTGCATTCGGTATCGGATTTCCCTCCGAAGGTCGATAGTGCGCATTCCAGTGGCGGTTCCGGAATGTATTCGTAGGTTTCCTCCACGGTCACGTCCGCCCGCATGGCCGGAACATATACCTCCCTCATTTCCGCGTCCTCGCGCAGTGCTTGCGGGACGCTGTGGCAGCGTGCGTCGAGGGCGTCCAGGAAGCCGTCGGCGGGCAGTGCGTGGATGGGGGCGTAGCGCGGCGGGAGGTGCGGTGCGGGTTGCGCCGACACGGCGAGCAGGGTGGGCAGCCGCCCATGGTCCCGGCGTAGTCGACGAGCGATGTCGAACGCGACGAGGGCACCCGAGCTATGCCCGAAGAGCACGAAGTCACTGTTCAGAGCCTCGGCGCAAGCGGCTGCCGCGGGTATCGTCAGCTCGCTCATCGAGGTGGCGAGCGGTTCCGAGCGTCGGACCTCACGGCCCGGCAGCCGGAGCATCCACAGCGCGACGTCCGGCGGCAGCAGATCGGCGATGCCGTGGTAGGCAGCGGTTCCGCTGCCTGCCCAGGGCACGGCCAGGACGGTCAGCCGGGGGTTCTGCCTGCGCCCGGCACGGAGAAACCAGCGGTCGGAATCCAGCTGAGTCTCGGTCATGGGCTGAGATGATAGAGCAGTGCGGACCCGGGTCGGTCAAGCATCCGGAAGAATCCGCGGACGGACGCCGGAAGAATGGCAGGAGGGCGTCGAAAGGGCGCTCGGACGGCGTCGACAGGCTCGCACGAAATTTGTTTCGAGGGCCATTGTGCCGGCCGTGTTCGGGTCGCTAGTATCGATCGCTGTCGGGATCCGCGGGAAACTCATCAGTGAATTATCACCGCCGTAGGAGGAATCGACTCATGCCTGATACCAGGACTGACGGCGACGTGGACCGGCACTCCGGGTGGACCCTGCACGGGCTGGCTCTGGCACAGGTCGAGCAGCGCCCGGAAGCCACGGCGGTCCGGCACGCGGGCCGTGGAACGACCTACCGCGAGCTCGACGCACGCAGTGCCGCCCTGGCCCGTCTGCTGCTGCGGCGGGGAGTGGCCCCGGGCGAGCTGGTCGGGGTGTCCATGGCGCCCACCGCGGAGTTGGTGGTCGCGGTGCTCGCCGTGATGCGGGCCGGTGCGGCGTACGTCGCCGTCGACCCCGCGTACCCCGAGGAACGGATCCGGTTCATCCTCGCGGACAGCGGCGCCCGCACCGTCCTGGTGGACGAGGCCGCGGCCTGGGTTCCCGACCTGGCCGGACTGGAGGGCCTGCGTGCGGACCGGGCCGTCGACCCGGAGGGAACGCTCCCGCTCCCGGAGCCCGACCCGGCCCGGCTTCCGTACCTCATCTACACCTCGGGCTCGACCGGCCGCCCCAAGGGCGCCATGAACCGGCACGGCGGCGTGGCACACACGATGCGGTCCCTGGCCGATGCGGTCGGACTGGACCACACCGACCGCGTGCTCCAGGTGTCCTCCCTCAACTTCGACCTGTCGGTGATCGAGCTCTTCGCGACCTTCGCCGTCGGCGGCACCGTGGTCATCCCGAGTGCGGCCGAACGCACCGACCCGGGGGCGCTGCTGGACCTGCTGGGCACCGAGTCGGTCACCACCTGGTCCTCGGCCCCGGCGCTGCTGCGCCCGGTCACCGACACCGCCCGACGGCGGGGGAGCGGACTGCCCGCGACGCTGCGCACCGTGGTGCTGGCGGGTGACCGCTTCCCGCCCTCCACGGTGACCGCACTGGCAGAACTCGGCCCCGGCATCCGCGCGTACAACGTGGCCGGCATGACCGAGGTGTCCTGCTGCAGCACGGTGTTCGCGGTGCGCAAGGAGGACGCGGAGCGCGACGCGATCCCCTGGGGCCGCACCCTGCCCGGTCACACCGCCTACGTCCTCGACGACCAGGGGCGCACGGTGCGCGACGGCGAGCGCGGCGAGCTCCACATCGGCGGTGTGGGGGTGGGCCAGGGCTACTGGCGTCTGCCCGAGCTGACCGACGAACGGTTCCTGCCGGATCCCTTCGTCACGACGGCCGGCGCGACCATGTACCGCACGGGAGACCTCGCGGCCGTCCTGCCCGACGGCGGCATCGAGTTCTTCGGCCGCCTCGACGGCCAGGTGAAGATCCGGGGCGTCCGGGTGGAGACGGGTGAGCTGGAGACCGCACTGGAACAGCACGCGGACATCCGTGAGGCGGTCGTCGTGGCCCGTCATCCCCGGGTCGGTGAGGGAGTCCTCGTCGCCTACGTCGTGCCGGAGGTCGGCCGCCTGCTGACCCCCGCACAGTGCCGCGAGCACCTGGCCCGGACCGTACCCGCGCACTCCCTGCCCACCCGCTTCTTCTTCCTCTCGGGCATCCCGCTGCTCCCGAACGGCAAGGCGGACCGCTCCGCACTCCCCTTCCCCGAAGAGCCGGCGCAGCCCGGACAAGCCGTCGCCGAACAGGGCGACGCCCTGTTGGCCGCCGTGATCCGGCTCTGGGAGGAGGTCCTCGGCCGCCCGGGCATCGGGGCCCACGACGAGTTCAGCGAGCTCGGCGGTCAGTCCCTGGCCGCCATAGAGATCGTCGGACGGATCCGTGAGGACTGGGGAGCCGGCAGTGGCCTCGCGGCCTTCCTGGACCACTCGACCCCCGCACGCCACGCCGTGCACCTGCGCTCGGTCGGCGTCACCCCGCCCGTGAACTGACGGAACACCACCTCCATCCACCGCTAGCGAAGGGCACGCCCGATGACCGCAGCATCCGCCATCCCGCAGGCCGAACGGGAGATCGTCACCCGGATCGGCCGCTACTACGAGAAGGACGGCATGGCCGCCGACCGCGGAGAGGTGATCGGCTACCTGCTGATCTCCGACCCGCCGCGTCAGCGCGCGTCGGAGATCAGTGCCGGGCTGGGCATCTCCCGGGACGCGGTGGACAAGATGTCCGACCAGCTGGTTCCGGCCGGCTTCTTCATCCGCGAGGACGCCGAGGCCGAGAACACAGAGAACACAGAGAACGCAGAGGAGGGTGACTACTACCTCACCCTTCAGGACGCCACCTGGCCCCGGGTCATCCAACACACCTTCCTCAGCTGGCCGAACTTCCACCGGACGATGGCGGACGGCCTCGAAGCCCTCGAAGCCGAAGGTGCCGATCCGGGGCGGCTGGCCCGGCTGCGGAACATGGAGAAGCTCTTCCGCTACCTCGCCGCCGAGATGCCGGCCCTCTGGCACCGCTACGAGAAGACCAGCGCCGACCTCGCCTGACGCGTTCTGAAGGGGAGCTCATCGATGCAGACACCGGCTTCGGCCGCCACTCAGGCGGTCGACCCCAGGTGGGTGCTCCGCCCGGAGCCCCGGGACGGCGCCGCACTGCGACTGCTGTGCGTGCCGTACGCCGGGGGAGGCACCACCGTCTTCCACGGTTGGGTGGCCGGACTCCCCGACTGGATCGACGTGTGGCTGCTGAGGCTGCCAGGGCGCGAGGTGCGGCTCAGGGAGGAGCCGCGGACCGACCTGCTGACCCTGGCCGGGGAGGCGGCCCAGGCGCTGGCACCCGCCCTCGACCGCCCTTTCGCCCTGTTCGGTCACAGTCTGGGTGCGCTCATCGCCTACGAGATGGCGCGGGAACTGAGCCGTACGCACCGGCTGGAAGCCTCCCATCTGACGGTCTCGGCGCGGAACGCACCCGATGTCCCCCAGCCGGGCCGGATGTCCCGACTACTCTCCGACGACGCGTTCTTGGACGCCCTGGACCGTCGTTTCCGCGCCGTACCGGAACAGATCCGCCGGGACCCGGAGATGCGGGCCCTCTATCTGCCGGTGCTGCGCGGTGACATCACCATGTTGGAGACCTACCGCCACCGCGCCGAGCCGCCGTTGCGCTGCCCGATCACCGCGCTCTGCGGAGCTGAGGACCCGGAGGCGAGTGCGGCGGGCATGCGGGGTTGGCGGCACCACGGCAGGGGAGGTTTCGCCGAACACTCCTACCGCGGCGGTCACTTCTTCCTCCAAGAGCACCGCGAGTCCCTCCTCGACCGGCTGACCCAGGACCTGGCACGCACAGTGGTGCCCTAGCCCGTCCCGTCCCGTCCCGTCCCGACCTGTCCTGTCCCGACCTGTCCGGTGCGACCGCATCGGACGCTTCAGCCCGTGCACACCGGGTTCACCTGTCCGAGTGACATCGGTTCTTCTTGCGTTGTAGATACAGTACGTTCGGAATACGCTGAACGTCATGGCTATCACACACGACGAGGCAGTGCGCTTCGCCGAGGACGTGGCCCTGTACTTCGAACAGGACGCCGGACTTCCCAGGATCTCCGGTCGCGTCATCGGGTGGCTGCTGATCTGCGATCCGCCGGAGCAGACGGCGGGTCAACTGGCGGAGACCCTACAGGCGAGCAAAGCGTCGATCTCCACGTCGACCCGGCAGTTGATACAGGCCGGACTGGTGGAGAAGGTCTCGGCGCCGGGCGACCGGCGCACGTACTACCGGATCAATGACAGCGGCTGGGTCGACTCGGTCTTCGAACGGCTCGCAGCTGTCACCAACATCCTCAAGGTGCTGGAGAAGGGCAGCGAACTCCTCGCGCAGGACACCCCGGTGCGCCGGGCGCGCCTGGAGAACGTCGCGGACCTGTACCGCTGGATGCAACGCGAACTCCCGCCGCTGCTCGCCCGTCACCGGGAGCAACGGCTTCTCAACGGAGGAAAGAAGTGACCTTAGCCGCCATCGAGACGTCCGGTCTCACCAAGCGGTACCCCGGCGGTCGCGGCGTCGCGGATCTCGATCTCACCGTGCAGCGCGGGGAGGTCTTCGGATTCCTCGGCCCCAACGGGGCCGGGAAGACCACGACCATGAAGATGATCCTGGACCTCATCCGCCCCACGTCCGGCACCATCCGGGTCCTGGGGCTCGACCCGGCCGCCCAGGGAGCGGAGTTGCGGGCGCAGCTCGGCTACCTGCCCGGTGAACTCGTCCTGGACGGCACCGAGAACGTCGGAGAACTGCTCGGCTTCTTCGCCCGGCTCCAGGGCAACGTGGAGCAGGCCCGGGTGACCGAGCTCGCCGAACGGTTGGAACTCGACCGTTCGCGGAAGGTGAAGAGCCTCTCCAAGGGCAACAAGCAGAAGGTCGGCATCATCCAGGCGTTCATGCACCAGCCCGCGCTCCTGGTGCTCGACGAACCCACCAGCGGTCTGGACCCCCTGATGCAGCAGGTGTTCCTCACCCTGGTCACCGAGGCCAAGTCCAACGGACAGACGGTCTTCATGTCCTCCCACATCCTCAGCGAGGTGCAGGAGGTCGCCGACCGCGTCGCCATCATCAAGGACGGCCGGCTGGTCACCACCAGTACCGTCGCCGCGCTCCAGCAGCAGGCCGTGAGCCAGGTCGAGATCCGCTTCGCCGAGTCGTTCAGCGCATCGGACTTCACCGGCCTCGACCACGTCGGCGCCGTTCGGACCGACGGCCACACGCTGCACTGCACCGTCGACGGCAGCGTCGACGCCCTGGTCAAGCAGGCCGCGCGCTACCGCGTCGAGGCCCTGTTCTGCCAGAAGCCGGACCTGGAATCCCTCTTCATGGACGAATACGTCAAGGAAGGCGCCTCCGTTGTCCAGTGAACTCCCCGTGTTCGGCAAGGCGGTGCGCGACCAGCGGCGCGGGCTGCTGCTCTGGGGAATCGGCCTCGCGGTGGTCACGGCCATCTACACCTCGTCGTACGCCCAGGTGAAGGACCAGGCCGATTCGCTGGACTCGCTCCCCTCCGGCATGTCCGGCGCCATGAACTTCGACGACCTGTCGAGCGGCGCCGGATTCCTGGAGGGCACGGTCTTCGGCCTGCTCGGACCGCTGCTGCTCCTCATCTTCGCCATCTCCACCGGGACCAGGGCCGTCGCGGCCCAGGAGCAGTCCGGGGTGCTGGACCTCTATCTCGCCTATCCGATCACCCGCCGACGCCTGGCACTTGAGCGCTTCGGCGCCCTGTCCGTCGCCCTGCTCGCCCTGACCGTGCTGATCGGTCTGGAGGTCACGGCACTGGCGTCCTCCCAGGACATGGGCGTACCCGCCGGGAACATCATCGCGGGCGCTGTGCAACTCGGCCTGCTGGCCTTGTTCTTCGGTGCCTTGGCGCTCTCCATCGGTGCCTACACCGGGAGCAGGCCGTTCACCCTCGGCGCCACCAGTGCGGTCGCGGTGGGGACGTACGTGCTCAACGCGATCGCCTCGCAGATCGACGGCGCGCACTTCCTCCAGCGCATCACGCCCTTCTACTGGGCGCAGGGCACCCACCCGCTGCGTGAGGGGTTCGACGTCCTGGGCGTGATCATCCTCCTCGCCGCCACTGCGGCGGCGCTGGCCGTGGGAATGCGGGCGTTCGCCCGTCGCGACATCAACGCCTGACCCACGTTCCGCACGCACCGCGCGACCACTTGCCCGACCCTGCCGGGGCGCTTCCCGCCCCGGCAGGTGGTTCAGCACTGTCCCGTGCCAGTTGCTCGACCCATCGGAGGCATGTTCATGGCGAAGTCGGTGATCCCCGGACCGAAGCGGTCACGCGGTTTCGAGCCCGCCCAGTTCGCGGCCTACCTGGCCGGATGCGTGTCCTTTTCCTACGGTGCCGCGTGCTTCATCAGATCGGACCTGGGCACCGACCCGCTCGACGTCTTCGCGCTCGGCCTGCTGGAGCACCTGCCGCTGACCATCGGAATCGCCCAGGCGCTGTTCGCCGCCCTGTGCATCGCCGTCTGGTCGATCTGGAACCGCCGTCGCCCGGTGTTCTCGCCGTTCGTCACCTTCCTCTTCTGCGGCAGCATGATCGACCTCATGCGCGCCTGGGACCTCGCCGGACTGCCCGTTCCCGACACGGCCTTGATGGTGCTCGGCAGCCTGTTGTGCGCGTACGGGTCCTCGCTCATCATCATCAGCGGCATCGGCATCCGAGCCATGGACCTCATCGCGATCAGCATGACCGAGCACTGGCGCTGGCCGTTCTGGGCCGCCAAGTTCAGCACCGAACTGCTGCTTCTGGTCAGCGGCTATCTGCTCGGCGGCCCGGTGGGCATCGGCACCGTCTGCTTCCTGGTCGTGGTGGACCTTCTCGTGCAGCCCCTGATGCGACTGAACGGGAGCGTGCTGCGACTGCGCAATGTGGGCATGCCCAGCCTCAGCGTCGTCAGAACCGCCGCCTGACGCAGCCAGGCGGTCTCTGGAGACCGTGCCGCGCGGGGGCATGGGGCCGAGCGGGTGGCCGGAAGCCGTCGCGCTCTCCTGCCGTGCACGTGCGGGCGAGGGTGGTCACCGCCCGTCGGCCGTGACCGTCGCCGTGGGGCTGGAAGTGCTGCTGGGGCGCCGTCATCTGGAGGCCGCACCCGTCCATGGGGCGGGGCGGACGTGTCGGACAGCAGGTGATACGGGTCAAAGTGAACGGGCGTACGAATCCAGCCGTTTCGTAGATCGAGCTGCCAACGGGTCGGTGGAGGCGGAAACTTGCTCTGTTTGCGGGTTCCTTGCTGGCTGGGAACAGACGCAACGCCCATGCATGTATACGTCCATGTCACTGAAGAGATCAGGAGTGTCCGGATGGCCCGCTTCCGCGTTCGCCGACCTGCATCCCTTGCCGCCGCGGCAACCGCCCTGCTCCTCCTGGGGTCGGCGCCCGCAGCGGTGGCCGAACCCTCCGAACGGCAGCTGACCTCACGGCTGCTCCCGATCCCGTCGGGAGGGATCCACAGTTTCGTCAAGGGGCTGAACAGCAGCGGCACGGTCGTCGGCGACTACTACGTGGAGGGCTCCGACGGGCCACTCGGGATCCGGTGGAACGCCGGCCGCCCCGGCTACTCCCGCCTGGCGCCGCTGCCCGGTGAGAAGTTCAGCCGCACGACCGCGCTCAGCGACCGCGGATGGGTGGTCGGCCTGTCCTACGACACCCAGCCCAACTCCCACCCCGTGCGGTGGAGATCGGACGGGGTCCCGACCCGGTTGGCGCTTCCCGCTGGGTCCAGCAACGGCAACGCCTCGGCCGTCAACAACTCCGGGGTCGCGGTCGGCGACGCGTCCGTGGAGAACAACCGCTCCCAGCCCCTGCGCTGGCAGTCCGACGGCAGCAGAAACGATCTGCCCGTGCTGCCCGGCGACGACAGCGGCACCGCGACATCGATCAACCGGGCGGGCACCGCGGTCGGGTGGACCGAGAAGCGCGACGGCACCGATGGTCCCGCGCACCCCGTGCGCTGGAACGCGGCGGGTGCCGTGAGCGCGCTGCCCCTTCCGGCGGGGATCGTCGGGGCCCGGACGAGCCAGATCACCGACAACGGCGTGGTCTTCGGCCACGGGCGGCTCGCCGGGAGCACGGCGTACGACCGGGTCCTGGTGTGGGCGGCCGACGGCACCGTCCGTGACGCCGGGCGCGGGCGGGGATACGACGTCAACCGGGCGGGCACCGCCGTGGGGGCTTCGCTGGAGGACAACCCGAACGGCGACACGGCCCGCTGGAACGCGGACGGCACCAGGACCGTGCTCGCCAACCCGGCGGAAGCCGCCGGCGAGGTGCTGGCGATCAACAACCGGGGCGCGGCCGTCGGGTACGCCTGGCCGCCAGCCGGCAACCCCGCGCTGGACAAGGCCCTGTTGTGGAAGCCCGACGGTACGGTCGTCCAGCTGCCGCCGTCGTCCCTCGGCCCCTACGCCGCGGCGTTCGGGATCAACGACGCCGGAGTGATCACCGGATTCTCCGTCGGCACCGACGGCGCCGGCAACGCGACGACCTGGCGTGCGACCGTCTGGAAGCGCTGACACCCGCCCCCCTGGGGGCTGGCAAGGAACGGCGGGATCCCCGGCGCCT
>NZ_JBHWIQ010000020.1:0-149687 GCF_042732055.1 Streptomyces sp. NPDC059816 | reverse complement strand
AGACCGCCCGCTTCCCGCTAACGGCCCCCGGCGGGTCGGGCGCCACCCCCGGGCCCCCGCCGACGGGCCGCCGGGACACACCCGTCGGCCCGTCGGCGCGTACGGGTCCGCGCCCCGTACCGTCGACACGGGGCGCGCGGGGCCCCGTTGTCAGCGGGTGCCGATAGCCTGCGGGAACAGGTGATCGACGGAAGGCGGTTGACGTGCGCGTACTGGGGGTGGACCCCGGGCTGACCCGCTGTGGGGTCGGGGTGGTGGAGGGCGTCGCCGGACGGCCGCTCACCATGGTCGGCGTCGGCGTGGTCCGCACCCCCGCCGATGCGCCCCTCGGCCACCGGCTGGTCGCCATCGAGCAGGGCATCGAACAGTGGCTCGACGAACACCGCCCGGAGTACGTGGCGGTGGAGCGGGTCTTCAGCCAGCACAACGTGCGCACGGTCATGGGCACCGCCCAGGCCAGCGCCGTGGCCCTGCTCTGCGCCTCCCGCCGCGGACTGCCCGTCGCCCTGCACACCCCCAGCGAGGTCAAGGCCGCCGTCACCGGCAGCGGGCGCGCGGACAAGGCCCAGGTCGGTGCCATGGTCACCCGCCTGCTCAGGCTCGACGCCCCGCCGAAACCCGCCGACGCCGCCGACGCCCTCGCCCTCGCCATCTGTCACATCTGGCGCGCCCCCGCCGTGAACCGCCTCCAGCAGGCCCACGACGAGGCCCGCCGGGCCAGCACCCTCGCACGGAAGGTCAACCGATGATCGCCTTCGTCAGCGGCCCGATCGCCTCGCTCGCCCCGGACGGGGCCGTCGTCGAGGTCGGCGGCATCGGCATCGCCGTCCAGTGCGCGCCGAACACCCTCTCCGCGCTCCGCGTCGGCCAGCCCGCCAGGATCGCGACCTCGCTGGTCGTCCGCGAGGATTCGCTCACGCTCTACGGATTCGCCGACGAGGACGAACGCCAGACGTTCGAACTGCTCCAGACCGCGAGCGGCGTCGGCCCCCGGCTCGCCCAGGCGATGCTCGCCGTGCACAGCCCGGACGCGTTGCGCCGTGCCGTCGCCTCCGCCGACGAGAAGGCGCTCGTCGCCGTTCCCGGCATCGGCAAGAAGGGCGCGCAGAAGCTCCTCATCGAACTCAAGGACCGGCTCGGGGCCCCCGTCGGCACCGCTCCGGCGTCCGCCACCCCGGCCGCCTCCGGCTGGCGCGACCAGCTCCAGACCGCCCTGATCGGCCTCGGCTACGCCCCCCGCGAGGCCGACGAGGCGGTCACCGCCGTGACCCCGCAGGCCGAGGCGGCCGGGGGCTCCCCGCAGGTGGGCCAACTCCTCAGGGCGGCCCTCCAGAGCCTGAACAAGGCCCGCTGACGCCCCGGCGCCCTCGTCGTGAGGGCGCCGGTGACCTCAGCCCCCCGCACCGGCTTTCGCACGCCACCCGCCGGCCGGACCGACCGGCCCCCTCCACCACCCCGAGGCACGCTGATGAACTGGGACGACTCGACCGACGAGACCTCCGCCGCCGAGGCCGACCGGCTGGTGGGAGCGTCCGCCGACCGCGAGGACCAGGCGGTGGAAGCGGCCCTGCGGCCCAAGGACCTGGCCGAGTTCATCGGCCAGGAGAAGGTCCGCGAGCAGCTCGACCTGGTCCTGCGGGCCGCCCGGGCGCGCGGCGCCACCGCCGACCACGTCCTGCTCTCCGGCCCCCCCGGCCTCGGCAAGACCACCCTGTCCATGATCATCGCGGCCGAGATGGGCGCTCCCATCCGGATCACCAGCGGCCCGGCCATCCAGCACGCGGGCGACCTCGCCGCCGTCCTCTCCTCCCTCCAGGAGGGCGAGGTCCTCTTCCTCGACGAGATCCACCGCATGTCGCGGCCCGCCGAGGAGATGCTCTACATGGCCATGGAGGACTTCCGCGTCGACGTGATCGTCGGCAAGGGGCCCGGGGCCACCGCGATCCCCCTGGAACTGCCGCCCTTCACCCTCGTCGGCGCCACCACCCGCGCCGGACTGCTGCCCCCGCCGCTGCGCGACCGCTTCGGCTTCACCGCGCACATGGAGTTCTACGGCCCCCCCGAACTGGAGCGCGTCGTCCACCGGTCCGCCGGCCTCCTCGACGTCACGATCGACACCGGGGGCGCCGCCGAGATCGCCGGCCGGTCCCGGGGCACCCCCCGCATCGCCAACCGACTGCTGCGCCGGGTCCGCGACTACGCGCAGGTCAAGGTGGACGGAGCGATCACCCGTGAGGTCGCCGGGGCGGCCCTGCGGGTGTACGAGGTGGACGAACGCGGTCTCGACCGGCTGGACCGGGCGGTGCTGGAGGCGCTGCTCAAGCTCTTCGGCGGCGGCCCGGTGGGCCTGTCCACGCTGGCCGTCGCGGTGGGGGAGGAGCGCGAGACCGTCGAGGAGGTCGCCGAGCCCTTCCTGGTCCGGGAGGGGCTGCTCGCGCGCACGCCCCGTGGTCGGGTGGCCACGCCGGCGGCCTGGGCGCACCTCGGACTGACCGCCCCCGAGCGCGCCCCGGGCGGATTCGTCGGCGGAATCGGACAACAGGACCTGTTCGGGGCGTGACGGCGCGTGTCCTCGCGGGGTCGGGAACCCCGGTGCCATGCTGAGCGTTGTTCCATGAGCGCGGACTCGCTTAGACTCCGCCGATGGCCCCCTCATGGGGGCGTCACCACACCCCCAATGATCAGGCCGCGCCGCAAGCGGTCCCTTGAAGGAAGTTCCGACCCGTGAGTCTCGTGACCCTCCTCCCGTTCATCGTGCTCATCGGGGCCATGTTCCTGATGACGCGGTCTGCGAAGAAGAAGCAGCAGCAGGCCGTCCAGATGCGGGACCAGATGCAGCCCGGATCAGGCGTCCGCACGATCGGTGGCATGTACGCCACCGTCAAGGAGGTCAGCGAGGACACGGTCCTCGTCGAAGCCGCCCCCGGCGTCCACCTGATCTTCGCCAAGAACGCGATCGCCGTCGTTCTCGAAGACGACGAGTACAACCGTCTCGTGCACGGCACCGACGAGACCGACGAGACCGACGGGTCTGACGACCTCGACGGCGCAGTCGTCCCCGATGACGCTTCCTCCCTCACCGAAGCCGCCGAATCCGAGGACTCCCGCGCCTCCCGCATCGACCTCGGCAAGAAGGACGCCGACACCGAAGCCGCCGGTGACGCGGTGGACGGGGCCGAGAAGGCGGCCGATGCCGAGCCGAAGAAGACCGACGGCGAGTCCGACGCGAAGTAGTCACGCCCGGGAGCTCCGCCGAGACCGCTCACGCGCGGTGGCTCCCGGGTCGTGCTGGCTTCACGCCGCGTCTCCACACCAGTGACCGGCCGTCGGCGCCCGACCCGCGCGGGGCGGCTGGAGAGGGAGAAACGACAAGGTGGCAGCACCCAAGAAGGGCCGTAAGCCGAGTGCACAGGGAAAGCCCGGGCGCACGCTGGTCCTGATCCTGATCGCCATGGTGGCGCTCACCGGGGGAATGTTCCTTTCGGGGCACACTACCCCGCGACTCGGGATCGACCTCGCCGGCGGTACGAGCATCACGCTCAAGGCGAAGAACGAACCCGGCCAGAAGAACGCGGTCAACCAGACCAACATGGAAACCGCCGTCGGCATCATCGAACGGCGGGTGAACGGCCTCGGCGTGTCCGAGGCCGAGGTGCAGACCCAGGGCAACGACAACATCATCGTCAACATCCCCCGGGGCACCGACGAGGAAACAGCGCGTGAGCAGGTCGGTACGACCGCGAAGCTGTCCTTCCGACCCGTCCTGAGCGGCATGCCGGTCACCGAGTCGGGCAAGGAGTCGCCCAGCCCGTCCCCGAGCGCCTCCGGCGACAAGGGCAAGGGCGGCGAGAGCGGCAAGCCCTCGGCCAGCTCCAGCAGCTCCGCCTCCCCCTCGCCGTCGAGCAGCGCCACCACCCAGGGCCGCGCGGTGACCGGGGCCCTCGCCGCCGACGCCACCCCCAGCGGTTCCGCCTCGGCCAAGCCGTCGGACTCCACCAGCCCGGCGCCGTCTTCCAGCTCCTCCGCCGACGCGGCCGCCGCCGCCCAGGCCACCGACCTCCAGAAGCGGCTCGAAGCGCTCGACTGCTCCACCGCCGAGGGCCGCCTGGCCGCCAGCGACGCGGCCCGCACCGCGAAGCCCGAGGACCCGGTCGTCGCCTGCGACCCGGACAGCGGCTACAAGTACGTGCTGGGCCCCGTCGCCGTCGAGGGCAAGCGCATCTCGGACGCCAGCGCCGTCATCGACCCCCAGGGTGTCGAGGGCTGGATCGTGCAGATGGACTTCGACAAGAAGGGCGCGGACCAGTTCGGCAAGATCACCTCCGAGCTCGCCGCGAAGGCCGCCCCGCAGAACCAGTTCGCCATCGTCCTCGACGGTGAGATCACCTCCGCCCCCTCGGTGAACACCGCGATCACCGGTGGCAACGCCCAGATCTCCGGCAACTTCAAGCAGGAGGAAGCCGAGAACCTGGGCAACATGCTCTCGTACGGCGCCCTGCCGCTGACGTTCGAGGAGCAGAGCGTCACCACCGTCACCGCCGCGCTCGGCGGTGAGCAGCTGGAGGCCGGCCTGATCGCCGGTGCCATCGGCCTCGCACTCGTCGTGATCTACCTGGTGGTCTACTACCGCGGCCTGGCGCTGATCGCCATCGCCTCGCTGCTGCTCTCCGCGGCCCTCACCTACGTGCTCATGTCCCTGCTCGGCCCGGCCATCGGCTTCGCGCTGAACCTGCCAGCCGTCTGCGGTGCGATCGTCGCCATCGGCATCACCGCCGACTCGTTCATCGTGTTCTTCGAACGGGTCCGTGACGAGGTCCGGGAAGGCCGTTCGCTGCGGCCCGCCGTCGAACGCGGCTGGCCCCGTGCCCGGCGCACCATCCTGGTCTCCGACTTCGTGTCGTTCCTCGCCGCCGCCGTGCTGTTCATCGTCACGGTCGGCAAGGTCCAGGGCTTCGCGTTCACGCTGGGCCTCACCACCCTGCTCGACGTGGTCGTGGTGTTCTTCTTCACCAAGCCGCTGCTGACCCTGGCCGCCCGCTCCAAGTTCTTCTCGGACGGTCACCCCTGGTCCGGCTTCGACCCGAAGCGCCTCGGGATCAAGGCTCCGCTGCGCCGCACCCGCCGCCCGTCCGCCCCTCTGACCGACCCGAAGGAGGCGTGACATGTCGCGACTCGGTGAACTGGGCGCCAAGCTGTACCGCGGCGAGGTCGGGTACGACTTCGTCGGCAAGCGCCGCTTCTGGTACGGCGTCTCCATCCTGATCACCATCACGGCGATCGTCGGCCTCGCGGTGCGCGGCCTGAACATGGGCATCGAGTTCCAGGGCGGTGCCGTCTTCACCACGCCCAAGGTGAGCGTGTCCGCCTCCCACGCGGAGAAGGTCGCCGAGGAGGCGGCCGGGCACGACGCGATCGTGCAGGAACTGGGCACCGGCGGCATGCGGATCCAGATCAGCAACGTCGACACCAGCAAGGCCGACCAGATCCGGCCGACGCTCGCCAAGGAACTGAACGTCGACCCGAAGGACATCAACGCCGAGCTGGTCGGCCCCAGTTGGGGTGAACAGATCGCCAACAAGGCGTGGACCGGCCTCGGCGTGTTCATGTTCCTCGTGGTGATCTACCTGGCGATCGCCTTCGAATGGCGGATGGCGCTCGCCGCACTGATCGCGTTGATCCACGACATCACCATCACCGTGGGCGTCTACGCCCTCGTCGGCTTCGAAGTGACGCCCGGTACCGTCATCGGTCTGCTGACGATCCTCGGCTACTCGCTGTACGACACGGTGGTCGTCTTCGACTCGCTCAAGGAACAGTCGAAGGACCTCACCAAACAGACCCGCTACACCTACAGCGAGGTCGCGAACCGGTCCATCAACAGCACCCTGGTGCGGTCGATCAACACCACGGTCGTCGCACTGCTGCCGGTCGCCGGTCTGCTGTTCATCGGTGGCGGTGTCCTCGGCGCCGGCATGCTCAACGACATCTCGCTGTCGCTGTTCGTCGGTCTCGCGGCCGGTGCCTACTCGTCGATCTTCATCGCCACGCCGCTCGTCGCCGACTTCAAGGAGCAGGAGCCGCAGTTCAAGGCGCTCACCAAGCGGGTGCTCGCCAAGCGCGCCCAGGCCGCCCGCGACGAGGCGGCGGCCGGCGGCGACGGTGCGCAGCCGCAGGACTCCGTGCCCGACGGCGAGCAGCACGCCGTCGTCGGCCCCCGCAGCCAGCGGGGCCGCGGACGCTCCTCGGGGCGGCGCCGATGACCGGGGTGAGCGAGCTGCTGCTGAGCCGCATCCGGGACGTGGCGGACTACCCGGAGCCGGGCGTGGTGTTCAAGGACATCACCCCCCTGCTCGCCGACCCGGAGACGTTCACGGCGCTGACCGACACCCTGACCGAGCTCACGCTGCGGTACGGGGCCACCAAGGTGGTCGGCCTGGAGGCCCGGGGCTTCATCCTGGGCGCTCCGGTCGCCGTTCGGGCGGGGGTGGGCTTCATCCCCGTCCGCAAGGCCGGCAAGCTGCCCGGGGCCACCCTCAGCCAGTCGTACGACCTCGAGTACGGTTCCGCCGAGATCGAGGTGCACGCCGAGGACCTCACCCCCGAGGACCGGGTGATGGTCATCGACGACGTCCTCGCCACCGGCGGCACGGCCGAGGCGTCGCTCTCGCTGATCCGGCGCGCGGGCGCGTCGGTGGCCGGGGTCGCCGTCCTGATGGAGCTGGGCTTCCTGAACGGCCGGACCCGGCTGGAGGCCGCGCTGGACGGCGCACCCCTCCAGTCCCTCATCACCATCTGACCGTCCCGCCGCCGACCGCGGCACGGTTTCGGGGCGCCCCCGGGAACACCAGGTTCCCGGGGGCGCCCCTTTTCGGCGGTCCCAGGAATTCTTGGCGCATATCTTGCGTTGACAGCCGCACAGGATGTCCCATGGGCCACAGCAGCGCCCCGGGCACCTTCCGGGGTCCTGACACATTCCTGCGCGCGGGTGTCGCGCGTCGCCGTCCCGGGACCGCCGGGGGCGTCCGCGGTGCCCACGGTCACGACGGCCGCTCGCGCAGGGCGGCGTCCCGCACGACAGGAGGCCGCGGCCCGGGGTCGATACCATGGGCCTGCCGGGACCTGACCGGAGGACCCGGAAGCGCACGAGGAGCGCACTTGCCAGACGAGCCCCAGCCATTCGCCGCCACGCCCGAAACGCAGGCAGAACGGGCGGCGGCCCGCACCACCGCGACCGCCAAGCCCGCGCAGGACGCGCGGCCGGGCAAGCCCGCCGAGCACGCGCGCAGCGGTCGGGCGGAGGAACCGTCACGCCCGAAACCGTCTGGGCGGCCCGCTCCCGCCTCCCCGGCGTCCGGTCCGGCCCGCCCCGCCTCCGGGCAGGCTTCGCCGCGCTCCGCCTCGTCCAACCGGGTCCGCGCCCGGCTCGCCCGGCTGGGCGTCCAGCGCTCCAACCCGTACAACCCGGTCCTGGAACCGCTGCTGCGGATAGTGCGGGGGAACGACCCCAAGATCGAGACGGCGACCCTGCGCCAGATCGAGAAGGCGTACCAGGTCGCCGAGCGGTGGCACCGTGGTCAGAAGCGCAAGAGCGGCGACCCGTACATCACGCACCCGCTCGCCGTCACCACGATCCTCGCCGAGCTCGGCATGGACCCGGCGACCCTCATGGCGGGCCTGCTGCACGACACCGTCGAGGACACCGAGTACGGCCTCGACACCCTGCGCCGGGACTTCGGGGACACCGTCGCCCTGCTGGTGGACGGCGTCACCAAGCTCGACAAGGTCAAGTTCGGCGAGGCCGCGCAGGCCGAGACCGTCCGCAAGATGGTCGTCGCCATGGCCAAGGACCCGCGCGTCCTGGTCATCAAGCTCGCGGACCGCCTCCACAACATGCGCACCATGCGCTACCTCAAGCGGGAGAAGCAGGAGAAGAAGGCCCGCGAGACGCTGGAGATCTACGCCCCGCTCGCCCACCGGCTGGGCATGAACACCATCAAATGGGAGCTGGAGGACCTCGCCTTCGCGATCCTCTACCCCAAGATGTACGACGAGATCGTCCGGCTCGTCGCGGAGCGCGCCCCCAAGCGGGACGAGTACCTGGCCATAGTGACCGACGAGGTCCAGGCCGACCTGCGGGCCGCCCGCATCAAGGCGACCGTCACCGGCCGCCCCAAGCACTACTACAGCGTCTACCAGAAGATGATCGTCCGCGGCCGGGACTTCGCGGAGATCTACGACCTGGTGGGCATCCGCGTCCTGGTGGACACCGTCCGTGACTGTTACGCGGCCCTGGGCACCGTCCACGCGCGCTGGAACCCGGTTCCGGGGCGCTTCAAGGACTACATCGCGATGCCCAAGTTCAACATGTACCAGTCGCTGCACACCACCGTGATCGGGCCCAACGGCAAGCCCGTCGAGCTCCAGATCCGCACCTTCGACATGCACCGCCGGGCCGAGTACGGCATCGCCGCGCACTGGAAGTACAAGCAGGAGGCGGTGGCGGGCGCCTCCAAGGTCCGCACCGACGCCCCCAAGAGCCCGGCCGGCAAGGCGGGCAAGGACAGTGCGGCCGTCAACGACATGGCCTGGCTGCGCCAGCTGCTCGACTGGCAGAAGGAGACCGAGGACCCGGGCGAGTTCCTGGAGTCCCTGCGCTTCGACCTGTCCCGCAACGAGGTCTTCGTCTTCACGCCCAAGGGCGACGTCATAGCGCTGCCCGCGGGCGCCACCCCCGTCGACTTCGCGTACGCCGTGCACACCGAGGTGGGCCACCGCACCATAGGGGCCCGGGTCAACGGCCGGCTCGTCCCGCTGGAGTCCACGCTCGACAACGGCGACCTGGTGGAAGTGTTCACCTCGAAGGCGACCAACGCCAGCCCCTCCCGGGACTGGCTCGGCTTCGTCAAGTCCCCCCGGGCCCGCAACAAGATCCGCGCCTGGTTCTCCAAGGAACGCCGGGACGAGGCCATCGAGCAGGGCAAGGACGCCATCGCCCGCGCGATGCGCAAGCAGAACCTGCCCATCCAACGCATCCTCACCGGGGACTCCCTGGTCACCCTCGCCCACGAGATGCGCTACCCGGACATCTCCTCGCTGTACGCGGCGATCGGCGAGGGCCACGTCGCCGCGGCGAACGTCGTCCAGAAGCTCGTCCAGGCGCTCGGGGGCGAGGAGGCCGCCAGCGAGGACATCGAGGAGAGCGTGCCCCCGGCGCGCGGTCGCGGCCGCAAGCGCCGTTCCAACGCCGACCCCGGGGTGGTCGTCAAGGGCGTCGACGACGTCTGGGTGAAGCTGGCGCGCTGCTGCACCCCCGTGCCGGGGGACCCGATCATCGGGTTCGTCACCCGCGGCAGCGGCGTCTCGGTGCACCGTGCGGACTGCGTCAACGTCGAGTCCCTGTCCAAGCAGCCCGAACGCATCCTGGACGTCGAGTGGGCGCCCACCCAGTCCTCGGTGTTCCTCGTCGCCATCCAGGTCGAGGCTCTGGACCGCTCCCGGCTGCTCTCCGACGTCACCCGGGTCCTGTCGGACCAGCATGTCAACATCCTCTCGGCGGCCGTCCAGACCTCCCGGGACCGGGTGGCCACCTCCCGGTTCACCTTCGAGATGGGCGACCCCAAGCACCTCGGCCACGTCCTCAAGGCGGTCCGCGGAGTGGAGGGCGTCTACGACGTCTACCGCGTCACCTCGGCCCGCAGGCCCTGAGCGGGGCGGTCACCGAGCACGACGAAGGGGGCTGCCCCGCACACTCCGGTGCGGGGCAGCCCCCTTCGTCGTCGCTACGGGCCCGGGGTCAGCCCCCGAACTCCTGGAGACCCTTGAGCGCCTGGTCGAGCAGCGCCTGCCGACCCTCCAACTCGCGCTCCAGCTTGTCCGCCTTGGCGTTGTTGCCCTGCGCCCGCGCCGCGTCGACCTGCGCCCGCAGCTTGTCCACGGCCGCCTGGAGCTGACCGGTCAGGCCCTCGGCACGGGCCCGTGCCTCCGGGTTGGTCCGGCGCCACTCCGACTCCTCCGAGTCCTGGAGGGCCCGCTCCACCGTGTGCATCCGGCCCTCGACCCGCGCGCGGGCGTCCCGCGGCACGTGACCGATGGCCTCCCACCGCTCGTTGACCGAACGGAACGCGGCCCGGGCCGCCTTCAGATCCGTCACCGGGAGCAGCTTCTCGGCCTCCGCGACCAGCTCCTCCTTGAGCTTCAGATTCTCCGTCTGCTCGGCGTCACGCTCGGCGAACACCGAACTGCGGGCCGCGAAGAACACGTCCTGCGCACCCCGGAAACGGTTCCACAGGTCGTCCTCGTGTTCCCGCTGGGCCCGACCCGCGGCCTTCCAGTCCGCCATCAACTCGCGGTAGCGGGCCGCCGTCGGACCCCAGTCCGCCGAACCCGACAGCGCCTCCGCCTCGGAGACCAGCCGCTCCTTGGTCTTGCGGGCCTCCTCGCGCTGCGCGTCCAACGACGCGAAGTGCGCCTTGCGCCGCTTGGAGAACGCGGAGCGGGCGTGCGAGAAGCGGTGCCACAACTCGTCGTCGGACTTGCGGTCGAGGCGGGGCAGCCCCTTCCAGGTGTCCACCAGCGCCCGCAACCGCTCGCCGGCGGACCGCCACTGCTCGCTGCGGGCCAGCTCCTCCGCCTCGGAGACCAGGTCCTCCTTGGCCTGCCGCGCCTCGTCGGACTGCTTCGCCCGCTCGGCCTTGCGCTCCTCGCGGCGCGCGTCGACCGTCTCCACGAGCTTGTCGAGCCGCTTGCGCAACGCGTCGAGATCGCCCACCGCGTGGTGCGCGTCCACCTGTTCACGGAGGTGACCGACAGCGGTCTGGGCGTCCTTCGCGGACAGGTCGGTGGTCCTCACCCGGCGTTCGAGGAGGCCGATCTCCACGACCAGGCCCTCGTACTTGCGCTCGAAGTAGGCCAGCGCCTCCTCGGGAGAGCCGGCCTGCCAGGAACCGACGACCTGCTCGCCCTCGGCCGTCCGCACGTACACGGTCCCCGTCTCGTCGACGCGGCCCCACGGGTCGCTGCTCACAGCGCCTCCTCCACATGATGCCCGCGCGGGCCGAGGCGGCCCCCGGGCATCGTCCACAGTTTCGTCACGGTCAATCTAGGCGACCGGCGGGGCGGCTGTCCGCATCCCGCGCGACCGGATTTACGCAGTCCGGATCAGGACTTGGTGACCGTGGCCTTGTTGATGACCACGGTCGCGTTGGGCTTGGTCGTCCCCATCTGGTCCGGGGCCGCGGCACCCGCGCCCGCGATCTTCTTCAGCACCTTCATGCCCGACGCGGACAGCGTGCCGAACGGCGTGTAGTCCGGCGGCAGCTGGCTGTCCTGGTAGACCAGGAAGAACTGGCTGCCGCCCGAGTCGCGGCCCTTCTTGGTCTGCCCGTTGTACTGGTTCGCCATGGCCACGGTCCCCGCCGGGTACACATTGCCCTTCAGACGCTCGTCCTTCAGGTTCTCGTCCGGGATCGAGTAGCCCGGCCCGCCCTGCCCGGTGCCCTGCGGGTCACCGCACTGGAGCACGTAGATGCCGCTGGTGGTGAGCCGGTGGCACTTGGTGTGGTCCAGGTAGCCCTTCTTCAGCAGGAAGTCGAACGAGTTCACCGTGCGGGGCGCCGCCGCCGCGTCGAGCCCGATGTCGAGGACACCGCACGTGGTGTCCAGCTTCATCGTGTACTTCGCGGACTTGTCGACGGCGAGTTTGGGTTCCTTCTTGTACGTCGCCGTCTTCGGCTTGCCCGCGGCGGGCTTCTCGCACGGGTCCGGGGCCTTGCTCGGCGAGGCCGCGGCCCCGCTCTTCTTGTCGCCGCCGCCGTCGAACGCGCCCGCCGCGTACGACACCGCGCCGCCCGCCACCACCACGGCCAGTACCGCCGCGATCACCGCGTTGCGCGTACGCCCCTTGCGCCGTGCGTCCTCGCGCCGCTGCTGCTGCCGCAAGAACTTCTCCCGGGCGAGCTGCCGCCGCCGCTGCTCCTGGCTGACCAACGGGATGTCTCCGTTCCTGTCGTGGTCAGTCGTGGCTACGCCTCGAAAACCCTGACCGCCTGCGTATGTGCCCCGTACCGTATCCGGGTTCGCTGTGTGTACGGCAGCGCCGGTAGGCTCTGGGGGAGCCGAGCCCTCCGGACGGCGGGCGTCACGGCATCCCATTCGTACGAGACGTACGAGAACATTCCGAGACACACGAAGGACGATCGTGCTCATTGCGGGGTTCCCCGCCGGGGCCTGGGGCACCAATTGTTATCTGGTCGCCCCCGCCGCCGGCGAGGAGTGCGTGATCATCGACCCGGGCCACCAGGCCGCCCAGGGAGTCGAGGACGCCATCGCCAAGCATCGACTCAAGCCCGTCGCGGTCATCCTCACCCACGGCCACATCGACCACGTCGCCTCGGTGGTCCCGGTGTGCGGCGCGCACGACGTGCCCGCCTGGATCCATCCCGAGGACCGGTACATGATGAGCGACCCGGAGAAGGCGCTCGGCCGGACCATCGGGGCGCCCCTGATGGGCGAGCTGACCGTGGGCGAGCCCGACGACCTCCGGGAGCTGACCGACGGCTCCACCCTGGAGCTCGCCGGCCTCGACCTCACCGTGGCGCACGCACCCGGGCATACCAGGGGGTCGGTGACCTTCAGGATGCCCGAGGGCGCGGACGTGCCGTCCGTGTTCTTCTCGGGCGACCTGCTCTTCGCCGGCTCCATCGGACGCACCGACCTGCCCGGCGGCAGCCACCCCGAGATCCTGCGGTCCCTGGCCCGCGTGTGCCTGCCGCTCGACGACTCGACCGTGGTGCTGTCCGGCCACGGCCCCCAGACCACCATCGGCCGGGAGCGCGCCACCAACCCCCATCTGCGGCAGGTGGCCGACGGCCAGGGAGCCCCCGCGGCCCCCCGACGAGGAATGTGACGAGACCAACCCCGTGAGCACCTTCACCGCCCCCAAGGGCACGTACGACCTGATCCCCCCGACCAGCGCGGTCTTCCTCGCCGTCCGTGACGCGCTCGCGGCGCCGCTACGGGCCTCCGGGTACGGGTACGTCGAGACCCCCGGCTTCGAGGACGTCGAACTCTTCGCCCGCGGCGTCGGCGAGTCCACCGACATCGTCACCAAGGAGATGTACACCCTCACCACCAAGGGCGGCAGCGAACTGGCGCTGCGCCCCGAGGGCACCGCCTCCGTGCTGCGCGCCGCGTTGGAGGCCAACCTCCACAAGGCCGGCAACCTCCCGGTCAAGCTCTGGTACTCCGGCTCGTACTACCGCTACGAGCGCCCCCAGAAGGGCCGCTACCGCCACTTCTCGCAGGTCGGCGCCGAGGCCATCGGCACCGAGGACCCGGCGCTCGACGCGGAACTGATCCTGCTGGCCGACCAGGCGTACCGGTCCCTCGGCCTCACCGGCTTCCGCATCCTGCTCAACTCGCTCGGCGACCGCACGTGCCGCCCCGCCTACCGGGCGGCGCTCCAGGACTTCCTGCGCGGCCTCGACCTGGACGAGGAGACCCGCCGGCGCATCGAGATCAACCCGCTGCGCGTCCTCGACGACAAGCGCGCCGAGGTGCAGGAACAACTCGCCGACGCCCCGCTGCTGCGGGACCACCTGTGCGAGGCGTGCCGCGCCTACCACGCCGAGGTCCGCGAGCTGCTGACCGCCCAGGGCGTCGCCTTCGAGGACGACCCGCGACTGGTGCGCGGCCTCGACTACTACACCCGGACCACCTTCGAGTTCGTCCACGACGGCCTCGGGGCGCAGTCCGCGGTGGGCGGCGGCGGCCGGTACGACGGCCTGTCCGAGATGATCGGCGGCCCCGCGCTGCCCTCCGTCGGCTGGGCGCTCGGCGTGGACCGCACCGTCCTCGCGCTGGAGGCCGAGGGGATCACCCTCGACATCCCGCCCGCCACCAGCGTGTACGCGGTGCCGCTCGGCGAGGAGGCCCGCAAGGTCCTCTTCGCCGTGGTGGCCGACCTGCGCCGGGCGGGGATCGCGACCGACTTCGCCTACGGCGGTCGCGGCATCAAGTCCGCGATGAAGTCCGCGCACCGCTCCGGCGCCCGGTTCGCGCTGGTGGCGGGGGAGCGGGACCTGGCGGACGGAGTGGTCCAGCTCAAGAACATGGAGTCGGGCGAGCAGGAGCCCGTCGCCCTGGACGCGGTCGTCGACGCGCTGCGCTCCCGGCTCGGCTGAGCGCACATCCGTACGAGGGGGTCGCGCGGCCGGGTGCCGTGCGGCCCCCTCGTTTCCCGTTCGAGGGGGTCGAGGGGACCCGCTCCGGAGCCCGGACGGAGCCCGTCACCTGCGACGGGGCCGCCACCGCGGCGGACGGACCTTATCCGTACCGAACGGTGGGACCCAGGTCACGTACGGCACAATGACCCTGCCCTTGGACCGCGACTCGACTGACGGAAACGGCGAGATGACCAAGACGACGACAGCAGAACCCCCGGTGTCCTCGGCCCCCTCCACGCCGGACACTTCGAGAGCGGGTGCCGGCCGGGGGCTCGCCCTGCTGCTGGTGATCACCGGCGCGGCCGGACTCCTCGCCGCGTGGATCATCACGCTCGACAAGTTCAAGCTGCTGGAGAATCCGGACTACGTCCCCGGGTGCAGCGTCAACCCGGTCATCTCCTGCGGCAACATCATGAAGAGCGAGCAGGCGAGCGTCTTCGGGTTCCCCAACCCGATGCTCGGGCTCGTCACCTACGGCATCGTCATCGCCGTCGGCATGAGCCTGCTCGCCGGGGCCCGCTTCCCGCGCTGGTACTGGCTCACCCTGAACGCCGGAATGCTCTTCGGCGTCGGCTTCTGCGCCTGGCTCACCTACCAGTCCCTGTACGAGATCAACTCCCTGTGCCTGTGGTGCTGCCTCGCCTGGGCCGCCACGATCGTCATGTTCTGGTACGTGACCTCCTCCAACATCCGCAACGGCTTCCTGCCGGCGCCGAGCTGGCTGAAGCGCTTCTTCGCCGAGTTCACCTGGGTCCTGCCCGTCGTGCACCTCGGCATCATCGCCATGCTGATCCTGACCCGCTGGAAGGAGCAGCTCTGGGCGGCCAGCTGAACCGCCGGGCCCCGGCCCGTGCCGCCGCGGGCCACGCTGCCCGGCGGCACGGGCCGCGGCGCCGCTGACATAGGGTTCACCCGTGGAACCCGATCTCTTCACCGCGGCAGCCGAGGAACGTCAGGAGAAGGACCCGGCGAGCAGTCCGCTGGCCGTGCGCATGCGCCCCCGCACCCTCGACGAGGTCGTCGGCCAACAGCACCTGCTCAAGCCCGGAGCCCCTCTGCGCCGCCTGGTCGGCGAGGGCGGCGGTGGCCCGGCCGGCCCCTCCTCGGTGATCCTGTGGGGCCCGCCCGGCACCGGGAAGACGACCCTCGCGTACGTCGTCTCCAAGGCCACCAACAAGCGCTTCGTGGAACTCTCGGCGATCACCGCCGGCGTCAAGGAGGTCCGCGCGGTCATCGAGGGCGCCCGTCGCGCCACCGGCGGCTACGGCAAGGAGACCGTCCTCTTCCTGGACGAGATCCACCGCTTCAGCAAGGCGCAGCAGGACTCGCTGCTGCCGGCCGTGGAGAACCGCTGGGTCACCCTGATCGCCGCCACCACCGAGAACCCGTACTTCTCGGTGATCTCCCCGCTGCTCTCCCGCTCCCTGCTGCTCACCCTGGAACCCCTCACCGACGAGGACCTGCGCGCGCTGCTGCGGCGCGCGCTCACCGACGAGCGCGGGCTCGGCGGCGCCGTCACCCTCGACGAGGACGCCGAGGGCCATCTGCTGCGGATCGCCGGCGGGGACGCCCGGCGCGCGCTCACCGCGCTCGAAGCGGGTGCCGGTTCCGCCCTCGCCAAGGGCGAGGGCACGGTGACGCTGACCACCCTGGAGGAGTCCGTCGACCGGGCGGCGGTGAAGTACGACCGCGCGGGCGACCAGCACTACGACGTGACCAGCGCCCTCATCAAGTCCATCCGGGGCTCCGACGTGGACGCCGCGCTCCACTACCTGGCCCGCATGATCGAGGCGGGCGAGGACCCCCGATTCATCGCCCGCCGGCTGATGATCTCCGCCAGCGAGGACATCGGGCTCGCCGACCCGACCGCCCTGCCCCTCGCCGTGGCCGCCGCCCAGGCCGTCGCGCTCATCGGCTTCCCGGAGGCGGCGCTGACCCTCAGCCACGCCACCATCGCGCTGGCCCTCGCCCCCAAGTCCAATGCGGCGACCCTCGCGATCGGTGCCGCGATGGAGGACGTCCGCGCCGGTCTCGCGGGCCCGGTCCCGGCGCACCTGAGGGACGGCCACTACCAGGGCGCCGCCAAGCTCGGTCACGCCCAGGGCTACCTCTACCCCCATGACGTCCCCGGCGGCATCGCCGCCCAGCGGTACGCACCCGAGGCCGTCGAGGGCAAGCGCTACTACCGCCCCACCCGGTACGGGGCGGAGGCCCGGTACGCGGACGTCGTGGACCGGGTCCGCGCCCGGTTGCGGGGCGAGCAGCCGGGCGGCTCCGAGACCCCCACCCAGTAGCCGACCACCGGGCCGGGTCATCCCGACCCCGGACACCCGCTAAACTGGCCCGAGTGCTGCGTCCCGTGTCCGACCCCGGTCGGTTCACCAGAGCGGGACGAGCAGCCGGGACCCGGTCCGTGAGGACGGGGTTCCAGGAGCGTCGCGCACCGTCGAACGGTGTCGCGGGCAGCCCACCACCCCCCTGTGGCGGTCGGTGGGCCACTCGCGTGCTGCACGTATGTGCCCAGACCAGGGGAGCGGCTGCCCGAGGGTCCACCAGGACCCGCCGGGTTTCCCCAGGCTGCGGATGCGACCTCCCCTAACCCTGGTGAAGCCGTATTCGCACAGAGTGAGAGAGGTTGGTTCGTGCCGAACCAGTCCCGTCCCAAGGTCAAGAAGTCGCGTGCCCTCGGCATCGCGCTGACCCCCAAGGCCGTCAAGTACTTCGAGGCCCGTCCCTACCCGCCGGGTGAGCACGGCCGCGGTCGCAAGCAGACCTCGGACTACAAGGTCCGTCTGCTGGAGAAGCAGCGTCTGCGCGCGCAGTACGACGTGTCCGAGCGCCAGCTCGTCCGCGCCTACGACCGCGCCAGCAAGGTCCAGGGCAAGACCGGCGAGGCCCTGATCATCGAGCTGGAGCGTCGCCTCGACGCCCTGGTCCTGCGTTCGGGCATCGCCCGCACGATCTACCAGGCCCGTCAGATGGTCGTCCACGGCCACATCGAGGTCAACGGCAAGAAGGTCGACAAGCCCTCCTTCCGCGTCCGCCCCGACGACGTCGTGATGGTGCGCGAGCGCTCCCGCGAGAAGACGCTGTTCCAGGTCTCCCGTGAGGGTGGCTACGCGGCCGACGGCGAGACCCCGCGCTACCTCCAGGTCAACCTGAAGGCCCTGGCCTTCCGCCTCGACCGGGACCCGCAGCGCAAGGAGATCCCCGTGATCTGCGACGAGCAGCTCGTCGTCGAGTACTACGCCCGCTGACCCGGACGTAGCACTTCCCGCGCCCAGCGCATCAGCCCGTCGTCTCCCCGCTCCGCGGAGCAGGGGAGGCGGCGGGCCGTGCTGTTTCCGCCTCCGCGGCGTCCGGCTCCGCCGCGCCCCCGGGGCCGTGCTCCTCCCGGGGTTCCTGCGGCGCCACGGGCGCCGGTTCCGCGCTCCGCCCCAGGGCCCGTCGCACGGCGGCGTCCAGTCCGAGCCGCGCGCCCTCCCGCACCGCCGCCTCGTACCCCGCCGGACCCAGCCGGGCGCGGCAGCGCCGCTCACCGGTCACCCGCGGGTCGCGGGACGAGACCGAACCGAACAACGGCGACCCCACCGAGGGCCACAGGGCGCCCGCCGCCCCCCGGAGCACCGCCGCCTCCACCGGATCGCCCTGGTCCAGGGTGACCAGCGCCAACAGCTCGATCGCGAGCAGGGCGCCCACCAGGTCCTGGAAGCCGTGCTCGATGACCAAGCACTCCTCCAACAGCCGTCGGGCCCGAGCCGGATCGCCCTCCGACCAGGCCACGTAGGCGAGGACGAGCAGTGCGTACGCCAGGGCCCAGCGCTCGCCGTGGTCCTCGCAGACCTCGCGCACCTCCTCGCACAGCCGGACCGCCTCGGCCGTGCGGCAGGACCCGGTCCGGTCGCCACGCCCCCGGGCGGCCACCGCCCCGCCCGGGAAGCCGCACTGGACGAGGACGGCCGCCGCCAGCTCCACCCGGGCCAGCAGGACGAGGCTGTTCAGCTCGCCGATGTCCTGGTAGCGCTCCAGGGCCGAGTGCAGTAGCCGCTCGGCGCGCACCGCGTCGTCGCCGACCAGTGCCAGGAAGCCGGTGCGGTGCTCGGCGTAGGCGACCGCCACGGCGTCGTCCGTGCGCTCGGCCTCGTCCCGGCACTCGTGGAGCGCGGTGAGCGCCGCGACCGTGTCGCCCTGGAGCAGCGCCACGTGTCCGAACACGTACAGCGCCTTGAGTCGGGCGTCCGGGACTCCGTCGGACTCCGCCTCGGGGCCCTGGTCGAGTTCGATGCTCCGCTGGAGCCAGTAGCGGCCCTCCGCCAGCCGTCCGCACCCCACCCAGCAGAACCAGAGGGTGCTCGCCAGGTGCAGCCCCGGGTGGGTGTCCCCGGGCTCGGTCAGTGCGTGTTCCAGTGCGGCCCGCAGGTTCGGCAGCTCCACCTCGATCCGTGCGGCGGCCTCCGCCTGGCGCGACGAGAACCACTCCAGTTCGCACCAGGTCGCCAGCCCCGCGTACCAGTCGCGGTGCCGGTGCCGCAGCCGCGCCGTGTCCCCGGAGCCCTCCAGCCAGTCGGCGCCGTACGCCCGGACGGTCTCCAACATGCGGTACCGCACGCCCCCGGGACCGTCCTCGCGACTGACCACGGACTGCGCCAGCAACTCGCCGAGCACGTCGAGCACCTCGTCGACGGACAGCCCCTGCGCACCGCACACGTACTCGACGGCCTCCAGGTCGAAGGACCCGGCGAACACCGACAGCCGCGCCCACAACAGCCGCTCCTGCGCCGTGCACAGTTCATGGCTCCAGCCGATGGCGGTGCGCAGCGTCCGGTGTCGGGGCGGTGCGTCCCGGCCGCCGCCGGTCAGCAGCCGGAACCGGTCGTCGAGCCGGTGCAGGAGCTGCCCCGGCGACAGCACGGTGAGCCGACCGGCCGCCAGTTCCACCGCGAGCGGGATGCCGTCCAGGCGCCGACAGATCTCCCGTACGTCCGCCGTGTTGTCCTCGTCCAGCGCGAAGCCCGGCACGGCGGCCTCGGCGCGGTCGGCGAAGAGCGCCACGGCGTCCCGTTCGTCCAGCGGGGCGAGCGGGACCACGCGTTCGCCCCGTACCCCGAGCGGGCGCCGCCCGGCCGCGAGGACCCGCAGTCCCGGCGCGGCCCGCAGCAGGTCGCCCACGAGGGCGGCGCACGGGGCGACCAGATGTTCGAAGCCGTCCAGGACGAGGAGCGCGCGCTGCCCGGCGAAGTGTTCCCGCAGCACCTCCAGGGCGGGGCGGACGGCGTGGTCGGCGAGCCCCAGGGACTCGGCGGCCGCCCGGTCGACGCGCTCCACGGCGTGCACGGCGGTGAGGTCGACCAGGCGCGCGCCGTCCGGGAGGGCGCACGCCGCCGCGGCCCGGGCCACCAGTCGTGACTTGCCCACCCCGCCGGGGCCGACGACGGTCACCAACCGGTCGTGGGCCGTCGCCTCGCCGAGACGGGTCAACTCGGGGGCACGGCCCACGAAGGCGGTCAGCTCCAGCGGGAGGTCGCGGGGCACCTCGGCGACGTCCGAAGAATCGTTCGTTCGCGGCCCGGGCCGCGATGTGGGTCGCATGGGCAACGCAGCGTACTCACGCATAAGCGGTACGTACAATCAGTCCGCCCGGCTCCCGTGCGCCGCGGGCCCGGCGCGACCCCCCGGTCCGTGGCGCGGCGGGGGCGAAATGGGGTGCGGAGCCCCGCTCCCGGCGCGATAGGCTCGTACGACACCTGTCGGCACCGACCGACGGTTGTCGACCATGACGAGCGTCGATCATGTTCAGCACGGTCGACCATGTCGAGCAAGTGAGCCCCGGTCCGTCCGGGCGATACCTCAGGGAGCGGTGCACAGTGTCCGGTGGAGAGGTTGCCGGGATCCTGGTGGCCGTCTTCTGGGCGATCCTGGTCTCCTTCCTCGCCGTCGCGCTGGCGAGGCTGGCCCAGACGCTCAAGGCGACCACCAAACTCGTCGCGGACGTGACCGACCAGGCCGTGCCGCTCCTCGGAGGGGCCACCGAAGCGGTGCGATCCGCGCAGACCCAGCTCGACCGGGTCGACTCCATCGCCTCCGACGTGCAGGAAGTCACCCAGAACGCCTCCGCGCTGTCCTCCACCGTCGCCTCCACCTTCGGCGGCCCCCTGGTGAAGGTCGCCGCGTTCGGGTACGGAGTCCGCCGCGCCGTCGGCCGCAAGAGCGCTCCCGCCGACCCCCCGCCCACCGAGCGGACCCGCCGTACCGTGATCGTCGGCCGGACCGTCCCCACCGCCCGCCGCGGCAGGCGGAAGAAGGACTGACAAGCGATGTTCCGCCGTACGTTCTGGTTCACCGCGGGCGCCGCCGCCGGGGTCTGGGCCACCACCAAGGTCAACCGCAAGCTCAAGCAGCTGACGCCCGAGAGCCTCGCCGCCCAGGCCGCCAACAAGGCCGTCGACGCCGGCCACCGGGTCCGGGAGTTCGCCCTCGACGTCCGCGCCGGAATGCTCCAGCGCGAAGCCGAACTCGGCGACGCGCTCGGCCTGCACGACCCGGTCGACCACCACGAGCTGCCCGCGCCGCGCCGCGCCGCCCTCGACAGCTACCCCCCAGTCGGTCCGAACGCACCGGAACACCTCGGTCACCGCACGCGTTCGGACCTGTATTCGCACAAGGACAACCGGAATGAGGACCACTGATGGAGTCGGCTGAAATCCGCCGTCGCTGGCTGCGCTTCTTCGAGCAGCGCGGGCACACCGTCGTGCCGTCGGCGTCGCTGATCGCGGACGACCCCACGCTGCTCCTGGTCCCGGCGGGCATGGTCCCCTTCAAGCCGTACTTCCTCGGCGAGGTCAAGCCCCCCTACGCCCGTGCCACCAGCGTCCAGAAGTGCGTGCGCACCCCGGACATCGAAGAGGTCGGCAAGACCACCCGGCACGGCACGTTCTTCCAGATGTGCGGCAACTTCTCCTTCGGGGACTACTTCAAGGAAGGCGCCATCAAGTACGCCTGGGAGCTGCTGACCAGCTCCCTCGCGGACGGCGGCTACGCCCTCGACCCCGAGCGGCTGTGGATCACGGTCTACGAGGAGGACGACGAGGCCGAGCGCATCTGGCGCGACGTCGTCGGCGTCCCCGCCGAGCGTATCCAGCGCCTGGGCAAGGGACCCAACTTCTGGTCCATGGGCGTCCCCGGTCCCTGCGGCCCCTGCTCCGAGATCAACTACGACCGCGGCCCCGAGTTCGGCGTCGAGGGCGGCCCCGCCGTCAACGACGAGCGGTACGTCGAGATCTGGAACCTCGTGTTCATGCAGTACGAGCGCGGCGAGGGCACCGGCAAGGAGGACTTCGAGATCCTCGGCGAACTGCCGAACAAGAACATCGACACCGGCCTCGGTCTCGAACGGCTCGCCATGATCCTCCAGGGCGTGCACAACATGTACGAGATCGACACCTCCCGGGTCGTGATCGACAAGGCCACCGAGCTGACCGGCGTCGCCTACGGCAAGGCCCACGAGAGCGACGTGGCGCTGCGGGTGGTCTCCGACCACATGCGCACCTCCGTGATGCTCATCGGCGACGGCGTGACCCCCGGCAACGAGGGCCGCGGCTACGTGCTGCGCCGCATCATGCGCCGGGCCGTCCGCAACATGCGGCTGCTGGGCGCCACCGGTCCCGTCGTCGGCGAGCTGGTGGACACCGTCATCCGCTCCATGGCCGAGCAGTACCCGGAGCTGGAGGGCGAGCGCAGCCGCATCCAGGTCGTGGCCCTCGCCGAGGAGGCCGCCTTCCTCAAGACCCTGAAGGCCGGCACCAACATCCTCGACTCCGCCGTCACGGAGACCAAGGCCGGCGGGGGCACCGTGCTCTCCGGCGACAAGGCGTTCCTGCTGCACGACACCTGGGGCTTCCCCATCGACCTCACCCTGGAGATGGCGGCCGAGCAGGGCCTCGCCGTCGACCAGGACGGCTTCCGCCGGCTGATGAAGGAGCAGCGGGAGCGCGCCAAGGCCGACGCCCGCGGCAAGAAGACCGGTCACGCCGACCTCGGCGCCTACCGGGAGATCGCCGACAGCGCCGGCGAGACGGACTTCATCGGCTACTCCGACACCGAGGGCGAGTCCCGCGTCGTCGGCATCCTGGTGGACGGCGTCGCCTCGCCGGCCGCCACCGAGGGCGACCAGGTGGAGATCGTCCTCGACCGCACCCCCTTCTACGCCGAGGGCGGCGGCCAGATCGGCGACACCGGTCGCATCCGGCTGGAGTCGGGCGCCGTGGTCGAGGTCCGCGACTGCCAGAAGCCGGTCCCCGGCGTCTACGTCCACAAGGGCGTCGTCCAGGTCGGCGAGGTCACGCTCGGCGCCGCCGCCCACGCCACCATCGACGTGCGTCGGCGCACCGCCATCGCCCGCGCCCACTCGGCCACCCACCTCACCCACCAGGCGCTGCGGGACGCCCTCGGCCCGACGGCCGCCCAGGCCGGTTCCGAGAACCAGCCCGGCCGCTTCCGGTTCGACTTCGGGTCCCCGGCCGCGGTGCCCGGCACCGTCCTCACGGACGTCGAACAGCGGATCAACGAGGTGCTCTCCCACGACCTCGCCGTGCACGCCGAGGTCATGAGCATCGACGAGGCCAAGAAGCAGGGCGCCATCGCCGAGTTCGGCGAGAAGTACGGCGAGCGGGTCCGGGTCGTCACCATCGGCGACTTCTCCAAGGAGCTGTGCGGCGGCACCCACGTCCACAACACCGCCCAGCTCGGGCTGGTGAAGCTGCTCGGCGAGTCGTCGATCGGCTCCGGGGTCCGCCGCATCGAAGCCCTCGTCGGCGTCGACGCGTACAACTTCCTGGCCCGTGAGCACACCGTCGTCGCCCAGCTCCAGGAGCTGGTCAAGGGCCGCTCCGAGGAACTGCCCGAGAAGATCTCCGGCATGCTCGCCAAGCTGCGGGACGCGGAGAAGGAGATCGAGCGGTTCCGCGCGGAGAAGGTCCTCCAGGCCGCCGCCGGTCTCGCCGAGTCCGCCAAGGACGTCCACGGGGTCGCCCTCGTCACCGGTCAGGTCCCGGACGGCACCACCGCCGACGACCTGCGCAAGCTGGTGCTCGACGTCCGGGGCCGGGTGCAGGGCGGGCGCGCCGTCGTCGTCGCCCTGTTCACCACCTCGGGCGGCAAGCCGCTCACCGTCATCGCCACCAACGAGGCGGCCCGCGAGCGCGGTCTGAAGGCCGGTGACCTGGTCCGCACCGCCGCCAAGACCCTCGGCGGCGGTGGCGGCGGCAAGCCCGACGTCGCCCAGGGCGGCGGCCAGAACGCCGCTGCCATCGGGGACGCCGTCAGCGCCGTCGAACGGCTCGTCGCGGAAACCGCCGCCTGATGCGCCGGGGCCGCAGACTGGCGATCGACGTGGGTGACGCCCGGATCGGTGTCGCCTCCTGCGACCCCGACGGCATCCTCGCGACGCCGGTGGAGACCGTGCCGGGACGGGACGTCCCGGCCGCCCACCGGCGGCTGCGTCAGCTCGTCGACGAGTACGAGCCGATCGAGGTCGTCGTCGGACTCCCGCGCTCGTTGCGGGGCGGCGAAGGGCCGGCGGCGGCGAAGGTCCGCACCTTCGTCGGACGGCTCGCCACCACGATCGCTCCCGTCCCGGTGCGCCTGGTGGACGAGAGGATGACCACAATTACGGCCAGTCAGGGACTGCGGGCCTCGGGCGTCACGTCCCGAAAGGGTCGGTCTGTCATCGACCAGGTTGCCGCTGTGGTGATCCTCCAGAACGCTCTGGAGTCCGAACGGGCGTCAGGTGAGGCACCCGGCGAGGGCGTCGAAGTGGTCATCTGATCGCGATACGGTAACGTTCCGCGCGATGCGGTGGTGTTCGAACAGCCCCCGCACAGCAAAGAGGTGGGTGCGACGGCGCGCCGCGAGTGCTCACGTGCCCCGCCTCGCGGCTCGATGGGGACAGATGACTGATTATGGCCGGGGCCAGGGCTCCGAACCGTGGTATCCGGAGGACCCGTTGTACGGGGACGTCGGATGGGAGGGCCAGCAGCAGGGCCACCCCGGCCAGTCCCCGCAGTCGGGTCACCAGCAGTACCCGCAGGGCGAGCAGTACGGTCACCAGGGCCAGCCCGGTCACTTCCCGCAGCACCAGCAGCAGCACCAGGAGTACGTCCAGCAGCAGGTCCCCCAGGGGTACGACCAGCAGGTTCCCCAGACCTACGACCAGCAGGTTCCCCAGGGGTACGACCAGTGGGCTGCGCAGACCGCACCGGCCCAGTCGGACGGTTACGGCCAGCAGTACCAGGGGGGCTGGGAGACGGCCCAGCCCGGACAGATCCCCTACGGCACCGACCCGGCCGGAACCTACCCCGGGCAGCCCGAGGCGTACGGCGTCGAACCCCCCGACTACTACGGCACTCCCGAGGCGTACCCCCCGCCCGAGCCCCCCGCCCGACGGCGCCCCGAGCCCGAACCCGAAGAGGAACCGGCCCGGGGCGACGGCCGTCAGGACTGGGACCCGGACCGTGACGGTCCGGAGGAGGGCTTCTTCACGGACTCCGGCCGCGGCGCCCCCGCGGCGCCCCGCGGTCCCGACGCCGACAGGTACGACGATGAAGACGATGACGACGCCGAGCCGTCCGGCCGGGACGGGGACCGTCGCTCCCGGGGCGGCAAGGGCAAGCAGAAGCGCCGCAACGGCTGTGCCTGTCTCCTGGTGACCGCGGTGTTCGTGGGCGGCCTCGGCGCCGTCAGCTACTTCGGCTACCAGTTCTACCAGGAGCGGTTCGGCGAGCCGGCCGACTTCGCCGGCGACGGCCTGACCACGACGGTGTCCGTCGAGATCCCCAAGGACTCGGGCGGCTACGTCATCGGCCAGAAGCTCAAGGAAGCCGGGGTCATCAAGAGCGTCGACGCGTTCGTCTCCGCCCAGCAGCAGCACCCCAAGGGCAACACCGTCCAGGACGGCGTCTACACGCTCCGCAAGGAGATGTCCGCGGCCAGCGCCCTCGAACTCATGCTCAGCCCCAAGAGCCGCAACAACCTCATCATCGCCGAGGGCCGCCGCAACATCTGGGTGTACGAGCAGATCGACAAGCGCCTCGACCTGCCCGGGGGCACCACCAAGGGCGTCGCCTCCGCCCAGTGGAAGTCGCTCGGTCTGCCGGACTGGGCGATGAACGGCGCGGGCGACCGGAAGGACCCGCTGGAGGGCTTCCTCTACCCGTCCAGCTATCCCGTGGCCGAGGGCATGAAACCGGCGGACGTGCTGAAGAAGATGGTCGCCCGGGCCAAGAACCAGTACGAGACCTACGACCTCCAGGCCAAGGCCCGCGAAGTGGGGCTCAAGAACCCCCTCGAAGTCATCACGGTCGCCAGCCTGGTCCAGGCCGAGGGCATGACGCACGACGACTTCAAGAAGATGGCGGCCGTCGTCTACAACCGGCTCAAGCCGGACAACGTGGCCACCAACCGGAAGATCGAGTTCGACTCCAGCTACAACTACCTGAAGAACCAGAGCAAGATCGACATCTCCACGAGGGAGATCCGCAACTACGACCACCCGTACAACACGTACTTCGTCGAGGGACTGCCTCCCGGACCGATCGGCAATCCGGGCGAGGACGCCCTGCGCGCCGCGATCGAGCCGGACGGCGGCGACTGGATGTTCTTCGTCTCCATCGACGGCAAGACGACCAAGTTCACCGAGACGTTGGCCGAGCACGAGGAACTGGTGGCGGAATTCAATGAGCGACGCAAGAACGGTGAGTGAGCCCACCGACCGGAGCCGTCGTCGGGCTGCCGTGCTCGGCTCGCCCATCGCCCACTCGCTCTCCCCGGTCCTGCACCGGGCGGCCTACGCCGAACTGGGGCTGGCCCACTGGGGCTACGAACGGTTCGAGGTGGACGAGGCGGCACTGCCCGACTTCCTGGCGGGACTCGGCCCCGAGTGGGCAGGGCTGTCCCTGACCATGCCCCTCAAACGCGCCGTGATACCCCTGCTCGACTCGGTCAGCGAAACCGCCGCGTCGGTCGAGGCGGTCAACACGGTCGTGCTCACCGAGGACGGCCGTCGCACCGGCGACAACACCGACGTCCCCGGCATGGTCGCCGCCCTGCGCGAACACGGAGTGGAGAGCGTGGAGTCCGCCGCCGTGCTCGGCGCGGGGGCCACCGCCTCCTCCGCACTGGCCGCGCTCGCCCGGATCTGCACCGGTGAGATCACCGCCTACGTCCGCAGTGCCGCCCGGGCCGCCGAGATGCGCCAGTGGGGCGAACGCCTCGGCGTCGAGGTCCGCACCGCGGACTGGGCCGACGCCGCCCGTGCCCTGCACGCCCCCCTCGTCATCGCCACCACCCCGGCCGGGACCACCGACGCCCTCGCCGCCGAGTTGCCCCAGCGTCCGGCGACCCTCTTCGACGTGCTGTACGAGCCGTGGCCCACGGCGCTGGCGGCCCGCTGGTCCGCTTACGGGGGCGCCGTCGTCAGCGGACTCGACCTGCTGGTCCACCAGGCCGTCATCCAGGTCGAGCAGATGACCGGGCGCACCCCGGCCCCGCTGGCCGCGATGCGGCAGGCCGGAGAACGGGCGCTGGCCGCCCGCTGAGCACCGGCCCGCGAACAGCCCCACCGGGACCGACCGGCGCGGCGGTTCGCGGGCCCCGGCGTCCGCTTGCTGGACCTTCGAACGGGTAACCGCTGCGGACGTGGGAAGATCGGGGGTGGCGGGGCCGGGACCGCGCACCCGGTCGTGCCGTCCAGTTGCGTGCGCGAACAGAGGAGCACCCTTGAGCAGGTTGCGCTGGCTGACGGCGGGGGAGTCCCACGGACCCGCTTTGGTGGCGACGCTGGAAGGTCTTCCCGCCGGTGTCCCGATCACCACGGAGATGGTGGCGGACCACCTCGCGCGGCGGCGCCTCGGGTACGGGCGCGGCGCCCGGATGAAGTTCGAACGCGACGAGGTCACCTTCATCGGTGGCGTCCGACACGGACTCACCCTCGGTTCCCCGGTCGCGATCATGGTCGGCAACAGTGAGTGGCCCAAGTGGGAACAGATCATGGCCGCCGACCCGGTCGACCCCGAGGTCCTCGCCGACCAGGCCCGCAACGCGCCGCTGACCCGCCCGCGCCCCGGCCACGCCGACCTCGCGGGCATGCAGAAGTACGGCTTCGACGAGGCCCGCCCGATCCTGGAGCGCGCCTCCGCCCGGGAGACCGCGGCCCGGGTCGCGCTCGGCGCGGTCGCCCGCTCCTACCTCAAGGAGACCGCGGGCATCGAGATCGTCAGCCACGTCGTGGAACTGGCGGCGGCCAAGGCCCCGTACGGCGTCCTGCCGGTGCCCGCCGACGTCGAGAAGCTCGACGCCGACCCGGTGCGCTCCCTCGACGCCGACGCGTCGAAGGCGATGGTCGCCGAGATCGACCAGGCCCGCAAGGACGGCGACACCCTCGGCGGAGTGGTCGAGGTCCTCGCCTACGGCGTGCCCGTCGGCCTCGGCTCGCACGTCCACTGGGACCGCCGGCTCGACGCCCGGCTCGCCGCCGCGCTCATGGGCATCCAGGCGATCAAGGGCGTGGAACTCGGCGACGGCTTCGACCTGGCCCGCGTTCCCGGCTCCCAGGCCCACGACGAGATCGTCAGCACCCCCGAGGGGCTGCGCCGCTCCACCGGCCGCTCCGGCGGCACCGAGGGCGGCCTCACCACCGGTGAACTGCTGCGCGTGCGGGCCGCGATGAAGCCCATCGCCACCGTGCCCCGGGCCCTCGCCACCGTCGACGTGGTGACCGGCGAGGCCACCCAGGCCCACCACCAGCGCTCCGACGTCTGCGCGGTCCCGGCCGCCGGGATCGTCGCCGAGGCCATGGTGGCCCTCGTGCTCGCGGACGCGGTGGCCGAGAAGTTCGGCGGCGACAGCGTCCCCGAGACCCGTCGCAACGTCCGGTCCTACCTCGACAACCTGCACATCCGGTGACGACGGTGCCCGACACATCCGGGTCGCCCTCGACGCAGGGACCCGCCGACGCGGACCCGCTGGGACCCAAGGGTCCCGGCGGTCCGGTCGTCGTTCTGGTCGGCCCCATGGGCGTCGGCAAGTCCACCGTGGGGGCGCTGCTCGCGGAGCGGCTGCACCGCCCCTACCGGGACACCGACGACGACATCGTCACCGCCGAGGGCCGCCCCATCGCCGACCTCTTCGTGGACGAGGGCGAGCCCTACTTCCGTGCCGTCGAGAAGGCGGCCGTGCGCGAGGCCCTCGCCACCCACCACGGCGTCCTCGCCCTGGGCGGCGGGGCCGTCCTCGACCCCGACACCCGTGCGCTGCTCGCCGCCCACCCCGTCGTCTTCCTGTCGATGGACGTGGACGAGGCCGTGCGGCGCACCGGGCTGAACGTCGCCCGCCCGCTGCTCGCCGTCAACCCGCGCCGTCAGTGGCGGGAGTTGATGGAGGCGCGCCTTCCGCTGTACACCGAGGTGGCCCGCGCCGTCGTCCCGACGGACGGACGCGGCCCCGAGGAGGTCGCCCGGGCGGTCCTCGACGCGCTCGGGCTGCCCACCGACCCTCCGCAGGAGAACACCCCATGACCGCGCAGGAACCCATCCGCATCAAGGTCGCCGGCACCGCCGGCACCGAACCGTACGAGGTGCTCGTCGGCCACCAGTTGCTCGGCGAGCTGGGCCCGCTGGTCGGCGACCGGGTCAAGCGCGTCGCCGTGATCCACCCCGAGGCCCTGGCCGAGACCGGTGAGGCGCTGCGCGCCGACCTCGCCGGGCAGGGCTTCGAAGCCGTGGCCATCCAGGTGCCCAACGCGGAGGAGGCGAAGACCGCCGAGGTCGCGGCGTACTGCTGGAAGGCGCTGGGCCAGTCCGGGTTCACCCGCACCGACGTGATCGTCGGGGTGGGCGGCGGCGCCACCACCGACCTCGCCGGGTTCGTGGCCGCGAGCTGGCTGCGCGGGGTCCGCTGGATCGCCGTGCCCACCACCGTCCTCGGCATGGTCGACGCGGCCGTGGGCGGCAAGACCGGCATCAACACCGCCGAGGGCAAGAACCTCGTCGGCGCCTTCCACCCGCCCGCGGGGGTGCTGTGCGACCTCGCCGCGTTGGAGTCGCTGCCGGTCAACGACTACGTCTCCGGACTCGCCGAGATCATCAAGGCCGGGTTCATCGCCGACCCGGCGATCCTCGACCTGATCGAGGCCGACCCCGTGGCGGCCCGGACCCCTGCAGGGCCGCACACCGCGGAACTCATCGAGCGGGCCATCAAGGTCAAGGCCGAAGTCGTCTCCGGTGACCTGAAGGAGTCCGGCCGTCGCGAGATCCTCAACTACGGCCACACCCTGGCGCACGCCATCGAGAAGAACGAGCGCTACCAGTGGCGGCACGGAGCCGCGGTCGCCGTCGGCATGCACTTCGCCGCCGAACTGGGACGGCTCGCCGGACGTCTGGACGACGCGACCGCCGACCGGCACCGCGCGGTCCTGGAGTCCGTCGGGCTGCCGCTCAGCTACCGCTACGACCAGTGGCCCAAGCTCCTGGAGACCATGAAGGTCGACAAGAAGTCCCGGGGCGACCTGCTGCGGTTCATCGTGCTCGACGGCCTCGCCCGGCCCACGGTCCTGGAAGGACCCGATCCGGCGGTGTTGCTCGCCGCGTACGGGGAAGTGGCCGAGTAACCCCCGGGGGAAACCTTCCCCGGCGGACCCACGGCCCGGCCCGGGCCGGGTACCGTTTCGGGGCGCTCCCCCCGTGCCGGGGGGAGCGGGGCGGGTCGCTCGGGAACTTCTCCCCGGCCGCCGCCAGTTGCCTGTACGAGACGCGTTCCTCCGTCCCGGTGAGCAGCGGGACGGACCGGCAGGAGACGGAGTGGCACCGGATGCAGCACGCAGGGGGAGCACCGCTGCCACCGAACGGGGGGTCGGGCCCCGGCTGGCCGCCCCCCGACCCGCCGATACCGCCGGTCGCCGCACCCCGGGGCTTTCCTCCGACGGCGCGGGGCGCCCACCCGCACGGTTCTTCTCCCGCCCACCCGCACGGTTCTTCTCCCGCCCACCCTCCCAGTCCTCCTCCCAGCCCCGCGCGCCCCGCAGCTCCCCCCGGCCCGCGGCCCGCCGGCCCCCCGCCCGCCGGTCCGCCCCCGCCCGGACACCTCCCGCCGCCCGGACCGGACGCCACCGGCCACGTCCGGCTGCCCCCCGGCGGCCCGGTCGCCCTCCCGAGCCCTGAGCCGGCTCCTTCGGCGGTCGACCTGACGGCGACCACCCTCGCCGTGCTGCTGATCGGCCCGGCGGGCGCCGGCAAGACCAGCGTCGCCCAGTACTGGGCGGAGCACCGACGGGTTCCCACGGCGCACATCAGCCTCGACGACGTGCGCGAATGGGTCCGCTCCGGGTTCGCCGACCCGCAGGCCGGGTGGAACGACCACTCCGAGGCGCAGTACCGCCTGGCCCGCCGCACCTGCGGCTTCGCCGCGCGCAACTTCCTCGCCAACGGCATCTCCTGCATCCTCGACGACGCGGTGTTCCCCGACCGTCCGGTGGTCGGCCTCGGCGGCTGGAAACGGCACGTGGGACCGGGTTTGCTGCCCGTCGTCCTGCTGCCTGGCCTGGAGATCGTCCTGGAGCGCAACGCGAAGCGTCGGGGGAACCGTCGGCTCACCGACGAGGAGGTCGCGCGCATCCACGGCCGCATGGCGGGCTGGTACGGCTCGGGCCTGCCCATCATCGACAACTCCCAGCTCGACGTCCCCGCCACCGCCCGGGTGCTCGACGAGGTCCTCACCCGATCGGTCACCAGCCCGCCCGCCTGGTGACCCCCGAAGAGCCCGTCCGGACGAGCTGACCGGGCCCTTTCGCCCCGCCGCTCGTACGCTCGGGACATGGCAGAGGTCTACGCAGCCCGCCGGGACCGTCTCCGGGAACGCACCGCGGCCGGCGGTACCGCGGCGGCACTCGTCTCCCGCCCCGCCAACGTCCGCTACCTCGCCGGAGCCGCTCCGCCCGGGGCGGTCCTGCTGCTGAAGGACGACGGTGACCTGCTGGTCCTCGCCGAGGCCCCGGACGCCCGCCCCGGTGACCCGCAGCCCGACGACGGCCTCCTCACCCAGGTTCTGTCGGACCCGCGGGGCGACACCGCGGTCACCGCGGCCACCCTCGCCGCGGCCCACGGAGCCGATGCGCTCGCCGTCGAGGAGCACCACCTGACGGTCGCCCGTCACCGTGCCGTCGCCACCGCGGCCCCGGGGCTGCGGCTGGCCGATGTCGGCGGGGTGGTCGAACAACTCCGGCTGGTCAAGGACGAGGACGAGATCGCCTGCCTGCGGATCGCCGCCGAGATCGCCGACCAGGCGCTGGGCGAACTCCTCGAATCCATCCTGGTCGGCCGTACCGAACGGCACCTCGCCCTGGAGCTCGAACGCCGACTGGTCGACCACGGGGCCGACGGTCCCGCGTTCGCGACCTCGGTCGGGACCGGTCCGGACGCAGGTCGGGTCGGACACCGGCCCACCGACCGCAGGGTCGAGGAGGGCGACTTCCTCTCGGTCTGCCTCGGTGCGGCCTACCGCGGCTACCGGTGCGAGATCGGGCGCACCTTCGTCATCGGCACCTCGCCCGCGGACTGGCAGATCGAGCTGTACGACGCCGTCTTCGCCGCTCAGCGCGCCGGTCGGGAGGCGCTGACCCCCGGCGTCGCCTGCCGTGACGTGGACCGTGCGGCCCGCCACGTACTGGAGTCGGCGGGGCACCGGGAGGGCGTTCCACCGCGGACGGGGCACGGTGTGGGACTCGAAAACGACGAGGACCCGCAGTTCGCCCCCTCAGCCATGGGTAAACTGGACGCTTGTGTGCCGGTCACCGTCGAACCGGGGGTTCACCTCCCTGGCCGGGGCGGGGTCCGGATCGATGACACGCTCGTCGTCCGCTCCGACGCGGACGGCGGACCCGAGCTACTCACCATCACGACCAAGGAGCTGCTGGCGCTCTAGCCTCAGCACACGCTGAGCCGCCGGACGCGGGCCCCGTCGGTCGTCCACGTCAGTCCAGGAGATTCCGCAACCGTGGCTTCCACGAACGACCTCAAGAACGGCATGGTGCTCAAGCTCGACGGGGGCCAGCTCTGGTCCGTCGTCGAGTTCCAGCACGTCAAGCCCGGCAAGGGCCCTGCCTTCGTGCGCACCAAGCTCAAGAACGTGCTGTCCGGGAAGGTCGTCGACAAGACCTTCAACGCCGGCGTCAAGGTCGAGACGGCCACCGTCGACAAGCGCGACATGCAGTTCTCCTACATGGACGGCGACTACTTCGTCTTCATGGACATGGAGACCTACGACCAGCTCCACATCGACCGCAAGACCGTGGGCGACGCCGCGAACTTCCTCCTGGAGGGCTTCGAGGCCACCGTGGCGCAGAACGAGGGCAGCGTGCTCTTCGTGGAGCTGCCCACCGCGGTCGAGCTGGTCATCGCCGAGACGGAGCCGGGCGTCCAGGGCGACCGTTCCACCGGTGGCACCAAGCCCGCGAAGCTGGAGACCGGGTTCGAGATCCAGGTTCCGCTCTTCATCACCACCGGTGAGAAGATCAAGGTCGACACGCGTTCGGGCGACTACCTCGGCCGGGTGAACAGCTAACCGTGGCTGCCCGGAACACGGCTCGCAAGCGCGCCTTCCAGATCCTCTTCGAGGGTGACCAGCGCGGGGTCGACGTGCTGACCGTCCTCGCGGACTGGGTGCGGCACTCGCGCACCGACACCCGTCAACCGCCGGTCAGCGAATTCACCATGGAGCTGGTCGAGGGGTACGCGCAGTACGAGCAGCGCATCGACGAGCTGCTGGCGCAGTACTCCGTGGGGTGGACGCTGGACCGGATGCCCGTCGTGGACCGGAACATCCTGCGGCTCGGCGCGTACGAGCTCATCTGGGTCGACGGGACGCCCGACGCGGTGGTGATCGACCAGGCCGTCGAGCTGGCCAAGGAGTTCTCCACCGATGAGTCCCCGTCCTTCATCAACGGGCTGCTGGGGCGGCTCAAGGAGCTGAAGCCCGGCCTGCGCAGGGCCTGACGCGGTCACAGGAGCCCCTGCCGTCCCACGGTGGGGGCTTCTCCCGTCCGCGCCGTCCCCGCGCCCCCAGAGGGCCGTCAGGGCCTTGCACGGGCCGGTCGAGCCGGCTCCCGTCCCCGACCGTCGCCCGGATCACCGGAGAACGCCCGTGGATGGATACCGCCGAACGGGTGATTTCAGCGATGGGGCACCCCGCTCACCCGGAGCACACAGAGCCGCCCGGGGTGGCACGAACCCTTCCGGGTCCGTGCCACCCCGGGCGGCACGTTTCTGCTGATGTGATGGGGCGGAGGTCAGTTCTCCTCGTGGGCCACGGCCCGACGGGCGTCCGCGTCCAGGACGCCCCAGCTGATCAGCTGCTCGGTGAGCACCGAGGGGGACTGGTCGTAGATGACGGCGAGGGTCCGCAGGTCGTCCTGGCGGATCGAGAGGACCTTGCCGTTGTAGTCGCCGCGCTGGGACTGGATCGTGGCGGCGTAACGCTGGAGCGGGCCCGCCTTCTCGGCCGGGACGTGGGCGAGGCGCTCCAGGTCCAGGACGAGCTTCGGCGGCGGCTCGGCGGCGCCGCCGGGCGTGGTGCCGGGCAGCAGCTCCTGAACCGGCACCCCGTAGAAATCCGCCAACTCGGCGAGGCGCTGGACGGTCACGGCGCGGTCACCGCGCTCGTAGGAACCGACCACCACTGCCTTCCAGCGGCCCTGGGACTTCTCCTCGACGCCGTGGAGCGACAGGCCCTGCTGGGTGCGGATGGCCCGGAGCTTGGCCCCGAGCTGTTTGGCGTATTCGCTGGACATAAGGCTCCCCGGACGAAGGCTGGTGACTCACTGTGAGGTTACGCAGCGTGACTTGCATGCGTCAAGCCGAACGGTCAGCACCGACTCTTCCCTGCCTTGCCGTGGGACGCACGGTGAGGGGGTGAACTGGGGGAATGCGCGGCCTGCTACCGTAGATGGCGCAATTCCGACGTCCTTTAAGGTCCGTCCCGTGAGGCGGAGAAGGAGGTCCGTTTCTTATGGACACCAGCAGCATCGAAAGCCCGGACGGCGCCGCAGCGCGGCCCGTCCTGGAAGCCCCCGACATCGCTCGGGTGCTGACCCGCATCGCCCACGAGATCGTCGAGCGCGCCAAGGGCGCCGACGACGTGGTGCTCCTCGGCATCCCCACCCGGGGCGTCTTCCTCGCCCGGCGGCTCGCCGGCAAACTCGCGGAGATCACCGGGCGTGAGGTGCCGGTCGGCTCCCTCGACATCACCATGTACCGCGACGACCTGCGGATGCACCCGCCGCGCGCCCTCGCGCGCACCGAGATCCCCGGCGAGGGGATCGACGGACGGCTGGTCGTCCTCGTCGACGACGTGCTCTTCTCCGGCCGCACCATCCGGGCCGCCCTCGACGCCCTGAACGACATCGGCCGCCCGCGCGCGGTGCAGCTCGCGGTCCTGGTGGACCGCGGCCACCGCGAACTGCCGATCCGCGCGGACTACGTCGGCAAGAACCTGCCGACCTCGCTGCGGGAGACGGTTCGGGTGCAACTCGCCGAAGAGGACGGGCGGGACACGGTCCTGCTCGGGGTGAAGTCCGGCGCTCCCGCCGGATGACCCCGCCCCCCGTGCCGCCCGGTGGGTGAACACCGGGCCGCGGCCGACCTGCCCGGCGCCCCGCGTCACCGACGCGGCGTTCCGGCATGACCGCCGCCGGCCTCCCGCACACCCGTCCGAGCCGGCACGGCCGACCCCCCTCGGCCCCGCACGCCCTCCCGGACCCGTCCCGCCCCCCGATCCCCCGAACCGCCCTACGGAGCCTGACAGATGCAGCGTCATCTCATCTCGGCCGCCGACCTCACCCGTGACGACGCCGTCCTCATCCTCGACACCGCCGAGGAGATGGCCAGGGTCGCCGACCGGCCGATCAAGAAACTGCCGACCCTGCGCGGCCGTACCGTCGTCAACCTGTTCTTCGAGGACTCGACCCGGACCCGGATCTCCTTCGAAGCCGCCGAGAAGCGGCTGTCCGCCGACGTGATCAACTTCACTGCCAAGGGCTCCTCGGTCTCCAAGGGCGAGTCCCTCAAGGACACCGCGCAGACCCTGGAGGCCATGGGCGTCGACGCCGTCGTCATCCGGCACGGCGCCTCCGGCGCGCCCTACCGGCTCGCCACCTCCGGCTGGATCGACGCCCACGTCATCAACGCGGGCGACGGCACCCACCAGCACCCCACCCAGGCCCTGCTGGACGCGTTTACCATGCGCCGCCGCCTCGTCGGCCGCGACGCCGGACTCGGCCAGGACCTCGCCGGCCGCCGGATCACCATCGTCGGCGACATCCTGCACAGCCGGGTCGCCCGCTCCAACGTGGACCTGCTGCACACCCTGGGCGCCGAGGTCACGCTGGTCGCCCCGCCGACCCTGGTCCCCGTCGGGGTCTCCCAGTGGCCCTGCGAGGTGGCGTACGACCTCGACGGCGTCCTGCCCAAGTCCGACGCCGTGATGATGCTGCGCGTCCAGCGGGAGCGGATGAACGCCGCCTACTTCCCGACCGAGCGCGAGTACGCCCGCTGGTACGGCCTCGACGCCGACCGGATGGCGCGGATGCCCGAGCACGCCATCGTGATGCACCCCGGCCCGATGGTGCGCGGCATGGAGATCACCGCCGAGGTCGCCGACTCCGCCCGCTGCACCGCCATCGAACAGGTCACCAACGGCGTCTCCATCCGGATGGCCGTCCTGTACCTGCTGCTCGGTGGCAACGAGCCCGCCGTCACCCACACCCGTACCGAGGAGAAGTAACCGACATGAGCAAGATCCTGATCCGCGGTGCCCGGGTGCTCGGCGGCGAACCGCAGGACGTCCTCGTCGACGGCGAGACCATCGCCGCGGTCGGCACCGGACTGAGCGCCGAGGGCGCCACCGTGGTGGAGGCCGAGGGCCGCGTCCTGCTGCCCGGCCTGGTCGACCTGCACACCCATCTGCGCGAGCCCGGCCGCGAGGACTCCGAGACCGTCCTCACCGGCACCCGCGCCGCCGCCGTCGGCGGGTTCACCGCCGTGCACGCCATGGCCAACACCTTCCCGGTCGCCGACACCGCGGGCGTCGTCGAGCAGGTCTACCGGCTCGGCCGCGAACACGGCTACTGCGACGTGCAGCCCGTCGGCGCGGTCACCGTCGGCCTGGAGGGCAAGAAGCTCGCCGAGCTCGGCGCCATGCACGACTCCGCCGCCGGCGTCATGGTCTTCTCCGACGACGGCAAGTGCGTCGACGACGCGGTGATCATGCGGCGGGCCCTGGAGTACGTGAAGGCGTTCGGCGGGGTCGTCGCCCAGCACGCCCAGGAGCCCCGGCTCACCGAGGGCGCCCAGATGAACGAGGGCGTCGTCTCCGCCGAACTCGGACTCGGCGGCTGGCCCGCCGTCGCCGAGGAGTCGATCATCGCCCGGGACGTGCTGCTCGCCGCGCACGTCGGCTCCCGCGTCCACATCTGCCATCTGTCGACCGCCGGCTCGGTGGAGATCGTCCGCTGGGCGAAGTCCAAGGGCTGGGACGTCACCGCCGAGGTCACCCCGCACCACCTCCTGCTCACCGACGAACTGGTCCGCAGTTACGACCCCGTCTACAAGGTGAACCCGCCGCTGCGCACCGAGGCCGACGTCATGGCCCTGCGCGAAGCCCTCGCCGACGGCACCATCGACTGCGTGGCCACCGACCACGCGCCGCACCCGCACGAGGACAAGGACTGCGAGTGGGCCGCCGCCGCCATGGGCATGGTGGGCCTGGAGACCGCGCTGTCCGTCGTCCAGCACACCATGGTCGACTCCGGACTCCTCGACTGGGCGCAGGTCGCCGACCGGATGTCGGTGCGCCCCGCGCAGATCGGACGCCTCGCCGGACACGGCCGCCCCGTCTCGGTGGGCGAGCCCGCCAACCTGACCCTCGTCGATCCCGCTTACCGTGGAACCGTGGACCCCGCGGGCTTCGCCTCCCGCAGCCGCAACACCCCCTACCAGGGGCGCGAGCTGCCGGGACGCGTCACCCACACCTGGCTGCGGGGCCGTGCCACGGTCGTCGACGGGAAGCTCGTGTGATGCCTCACCCCCTGCGCAGTGCCGAAGTCCTCTCCGTGCTCGCCACCGAGCGGAAATCGGCGGAAGTCACCGACTGGGCCGCCCGGATCGGCTGGCTCGTCGGCCTCGTCCTCTTCGTCGCGCTCGTGTACTGGTTGATGCGCGAGGGCTGGAAGTGGCGCGGCACCCTCCAGAGCGACCTGCCCGAGCTGCCCACCGCCCCCGCCGGCCTCGGTGCCCCGCAGCTCACCCTGCACGGCCGCTACCACGGCTCCACCACCGCCGGGCAGTGGCTCGACCGGATCGTGGCGCACGGCCTCGGTGCCCGGTCGAGGGTCGAGCTGACCCTCACCGCACAGGGCCTCGACGTGGTCCGTCCCGGAGCGAGCGACTTCTTCGTCCCCGCCGACCGCATCCGCGGAGCCCGCCTCGACAAGGGCATCGCCGGGAAGGTCCTCGCCGAGGGCGGGCTGCTCGTCATCACCTGGACCCACGGCGAGCGGCTGATCGACTCGGGCTTCCGCTCCGACCACGCCGCCGAGCACACCGCCTGGGTCGAGGCGCTCGCCGCCCCCGCGGCGGACACCCCCCTGCACACCACCATCACGGAAGGCGCGGACCGATGAGCGCGCAGACAGCGCAGCCGACCTCCACCAGGGGAACCCGGGTTCCCGCCGTACTCGTCCTGGAGGACGGTCGCGTCTTCCGGGGCCGCGCGTACGGAGCCGTCGGCCAGACCTTCGGCGAGGCGGTGTTCTCCACCGGGATGACCGGCTACCAGGAGACCCTCACCGACCCCTCGTACCACCGGCAGGTCGTCGTGATGACGGCCCCGCACATCGGCAACACCGGAGTCAACGACGAGGACCCCGAGTCCCGCCGCATCTGGGTCTCCGGGTACGTCGTCCGCGACCCCGCCCGGGTGCCCTCCAACTGGCGCTCGCGCCGCTCCCTCGACGAGGAACTGGCCACCCAGGGCGTCGTCGGGATCTCCGGCGTCGACACCCGCGCCCTCACCCGGCACCTGCGCGAACGCGGCGCCATGCGGGTCGGGATCTTCTCCGGCAACGCGCTTCCCGACGAGGGCACCATGCTGGCCGAGGTCCGTCAGGCCCCCGAGATGAAGGGCGCCGACCTCTCCGCCGAGGTCGCCACCCGGGAGCCGTACGTCGTCCCCGCGGTCGGCGAGAAGCGCTTCACCGTCGCCGCGATCGACCTCGGCATCAAGGGCATGACCCCGCACCGGATGGCCGAGCGCGGCATCGAGGTGCACGTCCTGCCCGCGACCGCGACCATCGAGGACGTGGAGGCGGTCAACCCCGACGGGGTGTTCTTCTCCAACGGCCCCGGCGACCCCGCCACCGCCGACCACCCCGTCGCCGTGATGCGCGCGGTCCTGGACCGCGGCACCCCGCTGTTCGGCATCTGCTTCGGCAACCAGATCCTCGGCCGGGCCCTCGGCTTCGGCACCTACAAGCTGAAGTACGGCCACCGGGGCATCAACCAGCCCGTGCAGGACCGCACGACCGGCAAGGTCGAGGTCACCGCGCACAACCACGGCTTCGCCGTCGACGCCCCCCTCGACCGGGTCAGCGACACCCCGTACGGCCGCGCCGAGGTCTCCCACGTCTGTCTGAACGACCAGGTCGTCGAGGGGCTGCGGCTCCTCGACAAGCCCGCGTTCAGTGTCCAGTACCACCCCGAAGCCGCCGCCGGTCCGCACGACGCCGCGTACCTGTTCGACCGCTTCGTCACCCTGATGGAGGGCCAGCGTGCCTAAGCGCACCGATATCCAGTCCGTCCTGGTCATCGGCTCCGGCCCGATCGTCATCGGCCAGGCCGCCGAGTTCGACTACTCCGGCACCCAGGCGTGCCGGGTCCTCAAGGCCGAGGGCCTGCGGGTCATCCTGGTGAACTCCAACCCGGCGACGATCATGACCGACCCGGAGGTCGCCGACGCCACCTACGTCGAGCCGATCACCCCGGAGTTCGTCGAGAAGATCATCGCCAAGGAGCGCCCCGACACGCTGCTCCCCACCCTCGGCGGTCAGACGGCCCTGAACACGGCCATCTCGCTGCACGAGGCCGGCACCCTCGACAAGTACGGCGTCGAGCTGATCGGCGCCAACGTCGAGGCCATCAACAAGGGCGAGGACCGCGAGCTGTTCAAGCAGGTCGTGGAGGCCGTCCGCGCCAAGATCGGGCACGGCGAGTCCGCCCGCTCGGTGATCTGCCACACCATGGACGACGTCCTCGGGGGCGTCGAGCAGCTGGGCGGCTACCCCGTCGTCGTCCGGCCCTCGTTCACCATGGGCGGCGCCGGCTCGGGCTTCGCCCACGACGAGGAGGAACTGCGCCGCATCGCCGGACAGGGCCTCACCCTCTCGCCGACCACCGAGGTGCTCCTGGAGGAGTCCATCCTCGGCTGGAAGGAGTACGAGCTGGAGCTGATGCGCGACAAGCACGACAACGTCGTGGTCGTGTGCTCCATCGAGAACTTCGACCCCATGGGCGTGCACACCGGCGACTCGATCACCGTGGCCCCCTCGATGACCCTCACCGACCGCGAGTACCAGGTCCTGCGGGACATCGGCATCGCGGTGATCCGCGAGGTCGGCGTGGACACCGGCGGCTGCAACATCCAGTTCGCGGTGAACCCCGAGGACGGCCGGGTCATCGTCATCGAGATGAACCCCCGGGTCTCCCGCTCCTCCGCGCTGGCCTCCAAGGCGACCGGCTTCCCGATCGCCAAGATCGCGGCGAAGCTCGCCGTCGGCTACACGCTGGACGAGATCCCCAACGACATCACCGAGCAGACCCCGGCCTCCTTCGAGCCGACCCTCGACTACGTCGTCGTCAAGGCCCCCCGGTTCGCCTTCGAGAAGTTCCCCTCCGCCGACTCCACCCTCACCACCACCATGAAGTCGGTGGGCGAGGCCATGGCCATCGGCCGCAACTTCACCGAGGCCCTCCAGAAGGCGCTGCGCTCGCTGGAGAAGAAGGGCAGCCAGTTCACCTTCGTCGGTGACCCCGGCGACAAGGCCGAACTGCTGCGCGAGGCCGTCCGGCCCACCGACGGCCGGATCAACGCCGTCATGCAGGCCATCCGCGCCGGGGCCACCCCCGAGGAGGTCTTCGACGCCACGAAGATCGACCCCTGGTTCGTCGATCAGCTCTTCCTGATCAAGGAACTCGCCGACGAACTCGCCGCCGCCGACCGACTGGAGCCCCAGCTCCTCGCCGAGGCCAAGCGGCACGGTTTCTCCGACGCCCAGATCGCCGAGATCCGCGGTCTGCGCGAGGACGTGGTCCGCGAGGTCCGACACGCCCTCGGAGTGCGCCCGGTCTACAAGACCGTCGACACCTGCGCCGCCGAGTTCGCGGCCAGGACGCCGTACTTCTACTCGTCCTACGACGAGGAGAGCGAGGTCGCCCCGCGCGACAAGCCCGCAGTGATCATCCTCGGCTCGGGCCCCAACCGCATCGGCCAGGGCATCGAGTTCGACTACTCGTGCGTCCACGCCTCCTTCGCGCTCAGCGAAGCCGGGTACGAGACCGTGATGGTCAACTGCAACCCGGAGACGGTCTCCACCGACTACGACACCTCCGACCGGCTCTACTTCGAGCCGCTCACCCTGGAGGACGTCCTGGAGATCGTCCACGCGGAGTCCCTGGCCGGTCCGATCGCGGGCGTGATCGTCCAGCTCGGCGGCCAGACCCCGCTGGGCCTCGCCCAGGCGCTCAAGGACAACGGCGTGCCGATCGTGGGCACCCCGCCCGAGGCCATCCACGCCGCCGAGGACCGCGGCGCCTTCGGCCGGGTCCTCGCCGAGGCCGGACTGCCCGCCCCCAAGCACGGCACCGCCACCACCTTCACCGAGGCCAAGGCGATCGCCGACGAGATCGGCTACCCCGTCCTCGTCCGGCCCTCCTACGTGCTCGGCGGACGCGGCATGGAGATCGTCTACGACGAGACCCGCCTGTCCTCGTACATCGCCGAGTCCACCGAGATCAGCCCCTCCCGGCCGGTGCTCGTCGACCGCTTCCTCGACGACGCCATCGAGATCGACGTCGACGCGCTCTACGACGGCGAGGAGCTGTACCTCGGCGGCGTGATGGAGCACATCGAGGAGGCCGGCATCCACTCCGGCGACTCGGCGTGCGCACTGCCCCCGATCACCCTCGGCGGCTTCGACATCAAGCGGCTGCGCGCCTCCACCGAGGCCATCGCCCGGGGCGTCGGCGTGCGCGGACTGATCAACATCCAGTTCGCCATGGCCGGGGACATCCTCTACGTCCTCGAAGCCAACCCGCGCGCCTCCCGTACGGTCCCCTTCACCTCGAAGGCCACCGCCGTACCGCTCGCCAAGGCCGCCGCCCGGATCTCGCTGGGCGCCAGCATCGCGCAGCTGCGGGCCGAAGGGCTGCTGCCGGCCCGCGGCGACGGCGGCACCCTGTCGCCCGACGCGCCGATCTCCGTCAAGGAGGCCGTGATGCCGTGGTCGCGGTTCCGTGACATCCACGGACGCGGCGTCGACACCATCCTCGGCCCGGAGATGCGCTCCACCGGCGAGGTCATGGGCATCGACTCCGTCTTCGGCACCGCGTACGCCAAGTCGCAGGCCGGGGCCTACGGGCCGCTGCCCACCAAGGGCCGCGCCTTCATCTCCGTCGCCAACCGCGACAAGCGCTCGATGATCTTCCCGGCGCGGGAACTCGTCGCCCACGGCTTCGAACTCCTCGCCACCTCCGGCACCGCCGAGGTCCTCCAGCGCAACGGCATCAACGCCACCGCGGTGCGCAAGCAGTCCGAGGGGGAGGGCCCGAACGGGGAGCGGACCATCGTCCAGCTCATCCACGACGGCGAGGTCGACCTCATCGTCAACACCCCGTACGGCACCGGGGGCCGCCTCGACGGCTACGACATCCGCACCGCCGCCGTGGCGCGGTCCGTGCCCTGTCTGACCACGGTCCAGGCGCTCGCCGCCGCCGTGCAGGGCATCGACGCCCTCAACCGCGGGGACGTCGGGGTGCGCTCGCTCCAGGAGCACGCCGAGCGGCTGATCGCGGCCCGGGACTGACCCGGAGGAACCCGGGCCGGCCTCCTGCGGCAAGCGGGGGCCGGCCCCTTCCCCGCCCGACGGGTCGCCCCCGCACACACCCCACGGGGGCACCGGTGACGGTGCCCCCGTTTCCAGGCCCGAGCCCCCTCCACCTCCCCCGGCCCGAGGACACCACCACCCATGTACAAGATTCTCTTCCAGCTCCTGTTCCGTCGCATGGACCCCGAACAGGCCCACCACCTGGCCGTCGGCTGGATCCGCTGCGCCGCCAAGGTCCCCGTTCTGCGGACCCTCGTCGCCGCCGTCCTCGCCCCGCGCCACCGGGAACTGCGCACCGAGGCGCTCGGCCTGCGGCTGCACAGCCCCTTCGGGCTCGCCGCCGGCTTCGACAAGAACGCCGTCGCCGTCGACGGCCTGGCGATGCTCGGCTTCGACCACGTCGAGATCGGCACCGTCACCGGTGAACCGCAGTCCGGCAACCCCCGCACCCGGCTGTTCCGGCTGACCGCCGACCGGGCGCTGATCAACCGCATGGGCTTCAACAACGAGGGCTCCGCCGCCGTCGCCGAACGCCTGGCCGCCCGGCGCGAGGTCTTCCGGACCACCGTGGGCGTCAACATCGGCAAGACCAAGGTCGTGCCCGAGGCGGAAGCCGTCGCCGACTACGTGAAGTCCACCGAACGGCTCGCCCGCCACGCCGACTACCTGGTGGTCAACGTGTCGTCGCCGAACACCCCCGGACTGCGCGACCTCCAGGCCGTCGACCACCTGCGCCCCCTGCTCACCGCCGTGCGCGAGGCCGCCGACCGCTCGGTGACCGGCCGCCGGGTGCCCCTCCTGGTGAAGATCGCCCCCGACCTCGCCGACGACGACATCGACGCCGTCGCCGACCTCGCCGTGGAACTCGGTCTCGACGGCATCATCGCGACCAACACCACCATCGCCCGCGAGGGCCTCGGCCTGCGCAGCGACCCCGCGCTGCTCGCCGAGGCGGGCGGACTGTCCGGCGCGCCCCTCAAGGAACGCTCCCTGGAGGTGCTGCGCCGGCTGTACGCGCGCGTGGGCGACCGGGTCACCCTCATCGGGGTGGGCGGCGTGGAGGACGCCGAGGACGTCTGGCAGCGCGTCCTGGCCGGAGCGACCCTCGTCCAGGGCTACAGCGCCTTCATCTACCAGGGGCCCGCGTGGGCCCGCGGCATCCACCGGGGGCTCGCCGCCCGGCTCGCCGCCTCCGAGCACCCGACCCTCGCCGAGGCCGTCGGCGCCGACACCAGGAAGCCCGCATGACCAGTGACGCCGCCCCCGCCCCCGCCCCCGTACCCTTCGGCGCCCGGCTGCGCCGCGCCATGGACGAGCGCGGTCCGCTGTGCGTGGGGATCGACCCGCACGCCTCCCTGCTGACCTCCTGGGGGCTCGGCGACGACCTCGCGGGGCTGGAGCGCTTCAGCCGGACCGTGGTCGAGGCGCTGGCGGACCGGGTCGCCGTGCTGAAGCCGCAGAGCGCCTTCTTCGAGCGGTTCGGCTCCCGCGGCGTCGCCGTGCTGGAGACCTGCGTCGCCGAGGCCCGCCAGGCCGGGGCGCTCGTCCTGATGGACGCCAAGCGCGGCGACATCGGCTCGACGATGGCCGCGTACGCCGACACCTTCCTGCGGCCCGGTGCGCCGCTCTTCTCGGACGCCCTGACGGTCTCGCCCTTCCTGGGCTACGGCTCGCTGGCGCCGGCGGTGGAGCTGGCGCGGGCGAGCGGCACCGGCCTGTTCGTGCTCGCCCTCACCTCCAACCCGGAGGGCGCCGAGGTCCAGCACGCGGTGCGCGGCGACGGGCGCACCGTGGGCGCCACGATGCTCGCCCGGCTCGCCGAGGAGAACGCTCCCGAGGTGTCGGCAGCCGGCGGCGCGGGGCTCGGGTCCTTCGGCGCGGTGGTCGGCGCGACCCTCGGCGACCTGTCCTCCTACGACCTCGCGATCGGCGGCCCGCTGTTGGCGCCGGGGATCGGGGCGCAGGGCGCGACGCCCGCGGACCTGCCGCGGGTCTTCGGGGCGGCCGTGCGCCAGGTGGTCCCGAACGTGAGCCGCGGGGTCCTGCGCCACGGTCCGGACCCGGTGGCCCTGCGTGCGTCGGCGGACCGCTTCGCCGACGAAGTGCGCCGGGCCGTCCACACGGCAGGCTGACCGCCTCGCCCGCCTTGTCGCTCTCGTCGGTCTTGTCCGTCTCGCCCGCCTCGCCCATCCATGGGTCCGGCCGCTCGTCCGGGTGATCCGTCCGGGCGACGCGGTGCGCAGGGCCGAGTCCCGGGACCGGGTGGCGCACCCGCCCCGCGGGGCCGGCCGGCCGGTGATCCCTCCCGCTTCGCCCGGTTCGGGGTTCACCGGTCGGGGCGGCTCCCGGGGCGGATCGGGAGCCGGGCGGGTGGTTGTAGAGGGCCGGTTTCGGTGCGGCGGGGGGTGGGCAGTCTTCGGATTTCGGCTTCGTGCGCGCCCTTCGCGACCCGCCGAGGTGGGGTGTCCTTCTGAAAGAGTTCTCAGAAATGGGGTTTGTTTGCCCCGAAATGTCAGGCTCGATCAAGGCTGACCAGGAGTTTTCCGCTGTTCTCGCTGACTCTCGGGGTCCTGGCCGCTAGTCTCCGTCGAGAGCGGACGGGCAAGCGCGTTGCTCGTTGCTCCCCAGGTGTGGGGCGACTAGGTTCCTCACCGGACTGCTGTACCTGACAGACATCCGACAGTTCGACATCCGAGGTGACGTAGGCGTGGCTCTTCCGCCCCTTACCCCTGAACAGCGCGCAGCTGCGCTCGAAAAGGCCGCCGCGGCTCGCCGGGAGCGGGCCGAGGTCAAGAATCGACTCAAGCACTCCGGAGCCTCCCTCCACGAGGTCATCAAGCAGGGCCAGGAGAACGACGTCATCGGCAAGATGAAGGTCTCCGCCCTCCTCGAATCCCTGCCGGGCGTCGGGAAGGTCCGTGCCAAGCAGATCATGGAGCGGCTCGGCATCTCCGAGAGCCGGCGCGTCCGGGGACTCGGCTCCAACCAGATCGCGTCGCTGGAGCGCGAGTTCGGCGGCGGCCCCGCCTGAGGTGCTCGGGCACCCCCGAGAACCTGGATAATCGCTCCATGGCTGCAACATCCCGGGGGACGTCCCCCGTACCCCCGGACGTACGTCCGCGGCTGACCGTGCTCTCCGGCCCCTCCGGGGTCGGCAAGAGCACGGTCGTCGCTCATATGCGCAAAGAACACCCCGACGTCTGGCTCTCGGTCTCCGCCACCACGCGGGGCCCCAGGCCGGGCGAGCAGCACGGTGTGCAGTACTTCTTCGTCACCGACGAGGAGTTCGACAAGCTGATCGCCAACGGTGAACTGCTGGAGTGGGCCGAGTTCGCGGGCAACCGCTACGGCACCCCCCGCGGAGCCGTCCAGGAACGACTGGCCGCCGGGGAACCGGTGCTCCTGGAGATCGACCTCCAGGGGGCCCGACTGGTTCGGGAGTCCATGGCGGACGCCCAGCTGGTGTTCCTCGCGCCCCCGTCGTGGGAGGAACTGGTCCGTCGCCTGACCGGCCGCGGCACGGAGCCCCCCGAGGTCATCGAGCGCAGGCTCGAAGCCGCCCGGGTCGAGCTGGCCGCCGAGTCGGAGTTCGACACCACCCTGGTCAACACCTCCGTCAAGGACGTGGCGCGTGAGCTGCTAGCCTTGATGAACGTCGTGTGATCTTCACTGATCCCGTACCGTCTTTTCCCTCAGGCTTCCCGTACGCCCCGTCACCGAGGAAGACGCGGAAGCCCCCCATCGGAAGGTAGAGCGTGTCCTCTTCCATCACCGCGCCCGAGGGCATCATCAACCCGCCGATCGACGAGTTGCTTGAGGCCACCGACTCCAAGTACAGCCTGGTGATCTACGCGGCCAAGCGTGCCCGCCAGATCAACGCGTACTACTCCCAGCTCGGCGAGGGCCTGCTGGAGTACGTCGGTCCGCTCGTCGACACCCACGTCCACGAGAAGCCGCTCTCGATCGCCCTGCGCGAGATCAACGCGGGCCTGCTGACCTCCGAGGCCATCGAAGGCCCCGCGCAGTAGCTCCCACCGCTTCACCCGTCACGGGCCCGGCAGCGACGCTGTCGGGCCCGTGGTGTCTCATGGAGGCACACGCGCACCACCAGGAGCGCACGGCGGCACCGGCCGTGCGCGAGCCGAGTCGGGGAGACACATGAACAAGGCGGCCAGGCCCAAGGTCGTGCTGGGGGTCAGCGGCGGGATCGCGGCGTACAAGGCGTGCGAGCTGCTGCGCCGGCTCACCGAGTCCGGGCACGAGGTGCGGGTGGTCCCCACCGAGGCCGCACTCCACTTCGTCGGGGCCGCCACCTGGTCCGCGCTGTCCGGGCAGCCCGTCGCCACCGGGGTCTGGGACGACGTCCACGAGGTGCCGCACGTCCGCATCGGACAGGGTGCCGACCTCGTCGTGGTGGCCCCCGCCACCACCGACCTGCTCGCCAAGGCCGCCCACGGCCTCGCCGACGACCTGCTCACCAACACCCTGCTCACCGCGCGCTGCCCGGTGGTCTTCGCGCCCGCCATGCACACCGAGATGTGGGAGCACCCCGCCACCCAGGAGAACGTGGCCACCCTGCGCCGTCGCGGAGCGCTCGTCATCGAGCCCGCCGTCGGACGGCTCACCGGAGTCGACACGGGCAAGGGGCGGCTGCCCGACCCGGGCGAGATCTACGAGGTCTGTCGTCGGGTCCTCGCCCGGGGCGTGCGCGAGCCCGACCTCACCGGACGGCACGTCGTCATCAGCGCCGGGGGGACCCGGGAACCCCTGGACCCGGTGCGCTTCCTCGGCAACCGTTCCTCCGGCAAGCAGGGCTACGCACTCGCCCGGGCCGCCGCCGCCCGGGGCGCCCGGGTCACCCTGGTCGCCGCCAACGCGGCCCTGCCCGATCCGGCGGGCGTCGACCTGGTGCCGGTGGGCAGCACCGCCCAGCTCCGCGAGGCCGTGCTGAAGGCCGCCGCCACCGCCGACGCCGTGGTCATGGCCGCCGCGGTGGCCGACTTCCGGCCCGCCGCCTACGCCCCCGGCAAGATCAAGAAGCGGGACGGCCAGGAACCCGAGCCCGTCGCCCTGGTACGGAATCCAGACATTCTCGCGGAGGTTTCCCAGCAGCGGGCCCGCGCCGGCCAGGTGGTGGTCGGCTTCGCCGCCGAGACCGAGGACGTCCTCGACAACGGGCGCGCCAAGCTCCGCCGCAAGGGCTGTGACCTGCTCGTCGTCAATGAGGTCGGGGAGCGCAAGACCTTCGGGGCGGACGAGAGCGAGGCCGTGGTGCTGGGCGCCGACGGCAGCGAGACCCCCGTGCCGTTCGGGCCGAAGGAGGCCCTGGCCGACACCGTGTGGGATCTGGTGGTGGCCCGGTTCCCCGGCGCGCCCCACCAGTGACCCCGGTATCCTGCGCGACAATCGTCCGAGCTCGCCGTCCGGGCGCCCGGAACCCGCTCATCCGGGTGGAGGCGCTCTGGTGGAGAGTGACGACCGTGCACCAGAATGCCGGTGCTGCAGGTCACAGGGCTTCCATGTGGCGAGACACGTGACCCGATCGACGAGCACGACCGATAAACTGATGACGGACCGCCCCCGGGTGCAGCCTCCGGAGGGGGTCCGACCATGAACAGCCAGCAGCCGCTGCAACCACAGGGAGCGATGTGTCCCGCCGTCTCTTCACCTCGGAGTCCGTGACCGAGGGTCACCCCGACAAGATCGCCGACCAGATCAGCGACACCATTCTCGACGCGCTTCTGCGGGAGGACCCGACATCCCGGGTCGCCGTGGAAACGCTGATCACCACCGGCCTGGTCCACGTGGCCGGCGAGGTCACGACCAAGGCGTACGCGCCCATCGCGCAGCTCGTCCGTGACACGATCCTGGGCATCGGTTACGACTCCTCGAAGAAGGGCTTCGACGGCGCGTCCTGCGGCGTCTCGGTCTCCATCGGCGCGCAGTCGCCCGACATCGCGCAGGGCGTCGACACGGCGTACGAGTCGCGGGTCGAGGCCGGCGCCGAGGGCAAGGAGCTCGACGCGCTGGACCAGCAGGGCGCCGGCGACCAGGGCCTCATGTTCGGGTACGCCTGCGACGAGACCCCCGAGCTGATGCCGCTGCCCATCCACCTGGCGCACCGCCTGTCACGGCGCCTGTCCGAGGTCCGCAAGAACGGGACCATCCCGTACCTGCGGCCCGACGGCAAGACCCAGGTCACCATCGAGTACGACGGCGACAAGGCCGTCCGCCTCGACACGGTCGTCGTCTCCTCGCAGCACGCCTCCGACATCGACCTGGAGTCGCTGCTCGCGCCCGACATCCGCGAGTTCGTGGTGGAGCCCGAGCTGAAGGCCCTCCTGGACGACGGCATCAAGCTGGAGACCGAGGGGTACCGCCTGTTGGTCAACCCGACCGGGCGCTTCGAGATCGGTGGCCCCATGGGCGACGCCGGTCTCACCGGTCGCAAGATCATCATCGACACCTACGGCGGGTACGCCCGGCACGGCGGCGGCGCCTTCTCGGGCAAGGACCCGTCCAAGGTCGACCGCTCCGCCGCGTACGCGATGCGCTGGGTCGCCAAGAACGTCGTCGCGGCCGGGCTCGCCGCCCGCTGCGAGGTCCAGGTCGCCTACGCCATCGGCAAGGCCGAGCCCGTCGGACTGTTCATCGAGACCTTCGGCACCAACAAGGTCGACACGGACCGCATCGAGAACGCGATCAGCCAGGTCTTCGACCTGCGTCCGGCCGCGATCATCCGCGATCTGGACCTGCTGCGCCCGATCTACGCCCAGACCGCGGCGTACGGGCACTTCGGCCGTGAGCTGCCGGACTTCACCTGGGAGCGCACCGACCGGGTCGAGGCCCTGCGCGCCGCCGCCGGGCTGTGACCGGGAGTCGACCGCTCTGACCGTCCGACGAGGGCCGGTCGCCGTACCCCGGCGGCCGGCCCTCGTCGCACGTCCCGCCCGCGTGGTCGGGGCACCCAGACGCCCCCGCCCGCTGTCGGTGGCGTCTGGTAGGAATGCGGGTGTGAGCAGCGGAAACCACGGCGGGACCGAGCCCGGTGACGGCACGGGGGAGACGACCCCCGCCCCGCCGGAGCAACTCGCCCTGATCCGTGACACGGTCCGCAAGGCGAAGGTCCCCCGGGCCAAGCCGCGCACCTGGCGAAACGCCGCCCTGGCCGGGGACCTCCCGGTGGCCCGCGTCCTGGTCGACAAGGGCGTCCTCCACCTGGACCGCTACTTCGACTACGCCGTCCCCGAGGAGCTCGACGCCCAGGCCCAGCCGGGCGTCCGGGTCCGGGTCCGGTTCGGTGCCGGCCGCGGCCAGGTCCAAGGCGGCCGGCGCGAGGGTGGCGGCCTGGTCGACGGCTTCCTCATCGCCCGGGTCGCCGCGTCCGACTACGCCGGCCCGCTCGCCGCGCTCGCCCAGGTGGTGTCCCCCGAGCCGGTCCTCGGGCCGGAGCTGCTGGCCCTGTGCCGGGCCGTCGCCGACCGCTACGCGGGCAGCCTCGCGGACGTCCTGCAATTGGCCGTCCCGCCGCGCAACGCCCGCGCCGAGAAGCGCCCCTCGCCCGAGCCGCTGCCCCCGCCCCCCGCACCCTCCCCGGGTTCCTGGGAGCGGTACGCCCAGGGCCCGGCCTATCTGCGCGCCCTCGCGGACGGCGGCGCCCCCCGGGCGGTCTGGACCGCACTGCCCGGACCCGGCTGGGCCGAGGAGATCGCCCGGGCCGTCGCCGCCGCCCTGGCCTCGGGCCGCGGCGCGCTGGTCGTCGTCCCGGACGGACGGGTCGTCGCCCGGGTGGACGCGGCGCTGACGGCCCTGCTCGGCCCCGGACGGCATGCGGTGCTCACCGCCGAGGCGGGGCCCGAGAAGCGGTACGCCCAGTGGCTCGCCGTCCGGCGCGGTGCGGTGCGGGCCGTCGTCGGGACCCGGGCGGCGATGTTCGCGCCGGTGCGTGACCTCGGGCTGGTCGTGCTCTGGGACGACGGCGACTCCAGCCACAGCGAACAGCACGCCCCGCAGCCGCACGCCCGCGAGGTGCTGCTGTTGCGGGCCGCCACCGCGGGGTGCGGGTTCCTCCTCGGGGACGTCGGCTGCACGGTCGAGGCCGCGCAACTCGTCGCGACCGGCTGGGCCCGGCCCCTGTCGGCCGACCGGGCCCGGGTGCGGGCCGCCGCGCCGTTGGTGCGCACGGTGGGGGACGCCGACCTCGCCCGCGACGAGGCCGCCCGGGCCGCCCGGCTGCCCTCGGTGGCCTGGCAGGTGGCCCGGGAAGGGCTGACCCGGGGGCCGGTCCTGGTCCAGGTGCCGCGCCGCGGGTACGTGCCCAGGCTCGCCTGCGAACGGTGCCGGGAGCCCGCCCGCTGTCGTCACTGCGCGGGGCCGCTGGAGGCCCGTGAGCGCGGGTCGCTCGGCTGTGCCTGGTGCGGACGCGAGGAGTCCCGCTGGCACTGTCCCGCGTGCGGCTCGTTCCGGCTGCGGGCGCAGATCGTGGGGGCCCGTCGGACCGCCGAGGAACTGGGACGGGCGTTCCCCGCCGTTCCGGTGCGGACCTCCGGACGGGAGCAGGTGCTCGACACCGTGCCGGACGCTCCGGCGCTGGTCGTCAGCACCCCCGGGGCCGAACCGGTCGCCGAGGGCGGGTACGCGGCGGCGCTGCTCCTCGACGGCTGGGCGATGCTCTCCCGGCCCGATCTGCGGGCCGGCGAGGAGGCACTGCGGCGCTGGCTCGGTGCGAGCGCCCTGGTCCGCGAACAGGACGCGGGCGGAACGGTCGTGGTGGTCGCCGAGCCCACGCTGCGGCCGGTGCAGGCGCTGGTGCGGTGGGATCCGGTCGGCCACGCGGTACGGGAGCTGGGGGAGCGGGCCGAGTTGGGGTTCCCCCCGGTGTCGCGGATGGCGTCCGTGGCCGGACCGGGGGAAGCCGTCGCCGGTTTCCTGGCGGCGCTGGAGCTGCCCGCCGATGCCGTGGTGCTCGGCCCCGTGCCGGTGCCCGCTCCGGGCGGTGCGCCCGGGCGTCCGGGGGGTGAACCGCCGACCGGGGAGCCGTGGGAGCGGGCCCTGCTGCGGGTACCGCCGGGGAGCGGCGCGGCGCTCGCCGCGGCGTTGAAGTCCGCTCAGGCCGCGCGGATGGCGCGGGGCGGCGGGGGCGGGACACGGGTGCAGGTGCGCATGGACCCGCCGGACATCGGCTGAGGCGGGCCCCGTCTGCCCGGGCCCGCCTCAGCCGATGTGCGTGGTGCGTCAGTCGTAGGAGTTCTCGTGATCGTCGTCCGGGAGCGGTTCGGGAGCGGTTCGGGAGCCGTCCGGGGGAGTCGGGCCGGGTCAGCCGTTGCGGGGGCCGGGGAAGGCCGGCGGTCGGGGGTCGTCCCGTAGCGCCGGGCTCCCCCCGATCGGCTGGGTCGGCAGCGCACGGGCCGCCGGCACCGTGGGCAGCGGGCCGGCCACGTGCACGGGCCGGGCGCCCGCGGACTCCTGGCCCCGTTCGGCCTCGGCGGCGGCCTGCGCGGCGGCCCGACGTGCACCGTAGCGCCGGTGCACCGCCTGCTTGGTCACGCCCAGCGCCGAGCCCACCGCGTCCCAGGAGAAGCCGAGCGACCGGTCGAAGTCCACCGCGGCGGTGACCAGGGTCTCGACGCTGTCCCGCAGTTCCTGCGCGAGACGGACGGTGGGCGCGGGAGCGCGCCCGTAGACGACGAAGCCCGTGGACGGGCCCGAGCGGCGCGGGCGGTAGACGTTGCCCAGTTGGGCGGTGAGCGTACGCAGGGCGTCCACCTGTCGGCGGACCCGCTCGATGTCCCGCACCAGCAGGTGCAGGCTGGCCCGTGCCTGTGCGTCGTGGGTTGCGTGGTCGGCCATCAGACAAGCCTCTCGAACCGGCGGTGGGAAGGGGGTGGCCGGGCCCGTGTGGGTGGCCCGGCGGTCAACGCTGTCTTGACCAACGCGCCACGCCTGGAGTGGTCACGGTGCCGGGGCGTGCGATATGTGAGGTGGGGCGCACGGCTCGACGTACGCCCCCGGCGTGCCCCTGCCCGGCCGCCCCTACACTGGTGCGTTGCTCCCCGAGCACGCACCGTGCACGCAGAGAACCCCGCCCGAGAGGCCGAACGCCACCGATGAAGCTCGTCTTCGCAGGCACCCCCGAGGTCGCCGTCCCCGCCCTTGACGCCCTGATCGCCTCCGACCGGCACGAGGTGGCCGCCGTCGTCACCCGCCCCGACGCCCCCGCAGGACGGGGCCGCCGACTGGTCGCGAGCCCCGTCGCCGAGCGAGCCGAGGAGGCCGGGATCGAAGTGCTGAAGCCGGTCAGGCCCCGGGACGAGGACTTCCTCGCCCGGCTACGGGAGATCGCCCCCGACTGCTGCCCGGTCGTCGCCTACGGTGCCCTGCTGCCCCGGGTGGCCCTGGACGTCCCCGCCCGCGGCTGGGTCAACCTGCACTTCTCGCTGCTGCCCGCCTGGCGCGGCGCGGCCCCCGTCCAGCACGCGGTCATGGCGGGCGACGAGATCACCGGCGCCTCGACCTTCCTCATCGAGGAGGGCCTCGACTCGGGACCCGTGTACGGCACGGTCACCGAGCGGGTGCGGCCCACCGACACCAGCGGTGACCTCCTCACCCGACTCGCCTTCGCGGGCAGCGGACTGCTCGCCGCGACCATGGACGGCATCGCCGACGGCGCCCTCCAGGCCGTGCCGCAGCCCGCCGACGGGGTCAGCCTCGCGCCGAAGATCACCGTCGAGGACGCCCGGGTCGACTGGACGGCCCCCGCCCTGCGGGTGGACCGGGTGGTCCGCGGCTGCACCCCCGCCCCCGGGGCCTGGACCGTCTTCCGGGGCGAACGCCTCAAGCTCATCCAGGTAGCCCTCGCGCCCGACCGGGCCGACCTCGCCCCCGGGGACCTCGCCGTCGGCAAGAACAGCGTGCACGTCGGCAGCGGCTCGCACGCCGTGGAACTGCTGTGGGTCCAGGCCCAGGGCAAGAAGCCGATGCGGGCCGCCGACTGGGCCCGGGGCGCCCGGATCGCGGCGGGGGAGCGGCTCGACGCCTGACCGGCCCCCCACCCGGGCCCGTCACCCCGGCGGTGCGGGCCCGGTGCGCGACGTAGGCTGGACCGGGCGACCCCGTCGACGTGCACTTTCCCCGGTCGCCCCACCCGTTCCTCCCTTTCCGTTCGTCCCCTTCTCCGGAGCACCTTTTCGTGAACGATCAGCGGCGCAGGCCGACGCAGTCCCCCTCCCAGCGCTCGGGCCGGCCCTACCGGCGACCGCAGAAGGACCCCGTGCGCATCCTCGCCTTCGACGCGCTGCGCGCCGTCGACGAGCGGGACGCCTACGCCAACCTGGTGCTGCCCCCCTTGCTGCGCAAGGCCCGGGAGCAGGGCGACTTCGACCACCGGGACGCGGCGCTCGCCACCGAGCTGGTGTACGGCACGCTGCGCCGCCAGGGCACCTACGACGCCGTGCTGGCCCAGTGCGTCGACCGGCCCCTGCGCGAGGTCGACCCGCCCGTGTTGGACGTCCTGAGCTTGGGCGCGCACCAACTCCTCGGCACCCGCATCCCCACGCACGCCGCGGTGTCGGCCTCGGTGGAGCTGGCCCGGGTCGTCCTGGGTGACGGCCGGGCGAAGTTCGTCAACGCGGTGCTGCGCAAGGTCGCCCAGCACGATCTGGACGGCTGGCTGGAGCGGGTCGCGCCGCCGTACGACGAGGACCCCGAGGACCACCTCGCCGTCGTCCACTCCCACCCGCGCTGGGTGGTGTCGGCGCTCTGGGACTCCCTGGGCGGGGGCCGGGCCGGCATCGAGGACCTGCTGGAAGCCGACAACGAACGTCCCGAGGTCACCCTCGTCGCCCGGCCCGGCCGGATCGACGTCGAGGACCTGCGCTCGGGGCTGGCCGCGGAAGGGGCCGTGGCGGGCCGCTGGTCGCCGTACGCGGTACGGCTCACCGAGGGCGGGGAGCCCGGCGCGCTGGAGGCCGTCCGGGAGGGCCGGGCCGGAGTGCAGGACGAGGGCAGCCAACTCGTCGCGCTCGCCCTGGCCAACGCACCGGTCGACGGCCGGGACGAGAAGTGGCTCGACGGGTGTGCCGGACCGGGTGGCAAGGCGGCCCTGCTCGCCGGGCTCGCGGCCGAGCGGGGCGCCGTGCTCGTCGCCGCCGAGAAACTGCCGCACCGGGCCGGTCTGGTGGCCCGTTCACTCGCCGGGAATCCGGGTCCCTACCAGGTGATCACCGCCGACGGCACCCGGCCGCCGTGGCGACCCGGCAGCTTCGACCGGGTCCTCGTGGACGTGCCCTGCACCGGGCTCGGTGCGCTGCGCCGCCGTCCGGAGGCCCGGTGGCGGCGCCGCCCGGAGGACCTGGCCGGGTTCGCGCCCCTGCAACGCGCGCTGTTGGAACGGGCGTTGGAGTCGGTACGGGTCGGCGGGGTCGTCGGGTACGCGACCTGTTCGCCGCACCTCGCGGAGACCCGTGCGGTGGTGGACGACGTGCTGCGCGGTGCCGGCACGGACGCCGAACTCATCGACGCCCGCCCGCTGGTGCCCGGCGTGCCGAGCATCGGTGAGGGGCCCGACGTCCAGTTGTGGCCGCACCTGCACGGCACCGACGCGATGTACCTGGCTCTGATCCGCCGCACCGGCTGACCCCACGACGCCCCCCTTCCCGAGCACTGCGCACGGGAAGGGGGGCGTCGCGTGATCCCTATGCGATACGATACGTCTCGTCTTGCAGGGTGGGGCGCAGCGCAGTGGAGGAACGATGAGTGAACGCTTCGTCGACGTGGCACCCGGGGTGCGGTTGTGGACGCAGCAGCGGGGGCCCGCAGACGCCCCCGCCCTGCTGCTGGTCATGGGCGCGGGGGCGTCCGGGCTGGGCTGGCCGGACGCGCTGGTGGACCTGCTGGCGACCCGGCACCGGGTGATCCGCTACGACCACCGCGACACCGGTCGCTCCACCTGGTCGTTCGACGAGGACCCCTACCCCCTCACCGCGCTGGCCGAGGACGCCGTCCGGATCCTCGACGCCCTCGGGGTCGCCCGAGCGCACGTCGTCGGCATGTCGTTGGGCGGCATGCTCACCCAGCTGCTCCTCGCCGACCACCCCGACCGGTTGCTGAGCGCCACCCTGATCGGCACCGGCGCCCTCAGCGAGCTGCCCTACACGCACCCCGACGGCACCCGGACGCCCCCGGAGGAGCTTCCCGCCGTCGCCCCCGAGGTGTTGGAGGCGTGGTCCCGCCCGGCGGAGCAGCGGGGCCTGGAGGCGGAGCTGGACCAGCGCGTCGAGCACTGGCGGCTCCTGGGCGGCGACCTCCTCCCGTTCGACCCGGAGTACAGCCGCGACCTGGAACGCAAGGTCATCGCCCACACCGGGCACCACACCCCCAGCACCGCCCACGCCCGGGCCGACTACGCCGGCATGGTCCGCACCGAGCAGCTCGCCCGGAACGCCGTGCCCACCCTCGCCGTCGTCGCCCCGGCCGAACCGGTCTACCCGCCGCCGCACGCCCACCACCTGGGTCAGGTGATCCGGGGGACACGCGTGGTGGAGGTCCCCGGCATGGGGCACGCGCTCCCGCGCCCGGTGCACGCTCCCCTCGCCGCGGCGATCCTGGAGCACACCGACCGCTGAGGCGCGCGCCCCGGCGCGGTCACTCGGGCCACGGCGAGCCCTGGATGACCTCCACGAAGTCGCCGGGCGTGAAACCGGGCACGAAGTGGCGCAGCACGTCCGCCTTGACGTTGCCGAAGGTCGTTTCCGGTTTCGGCGCGATGCCCTCGGTGAACGCCCGGAGGATCTCCCGCTTGAAGCCGGGCCGCGGGTGGGCGGCGGTCACCGCGTCCCGGACCGCGTCCGGCAGGTCCTGGTAGCCGAGGCCCAGGACGTCGTACTCGACCCCGGCCGTGACCAGGGCGACCTCGGGTTCCAGGTGCTCCGGGATGCCGGGGGTGGTGTGCAGGGCGATCGCCGTCCAGACGCGGCGCACGCTGTCCTCGGGGAGTCCGTATCCGCGCAGGAAGTCACGGGCCGCGTCGGCGCCGTCCACTTCGAAGCGACGGCCGCTGGACCGGTACGCCTCGCCCAACCCGATGTCGTGGAACATCGCCGCGACGTAGAGCAGCTCCGGATCGAAGCCCAGCCCGCGGCGGGCCGCCTGGAGCGCACCGAAGAAGTACACCCGGCGGGAGTGGTGGTAGATGAGGTCGTCGGTGGTGTCCCGGACCAGTTCCGTCGCCGCGGCCGCGACCGGGGTGTCCGGAACGCGCACCCCGGCCACCTCCCCGGGTGCGTCCTGCCCGTCCTGCCCGCCGTATCCGCGGTGCCCGTCGTGTTCCTGCGCGTTCGTCATCCCGTTCGCTCCCTGGGTCCGGGGTCGTGGGCCGTCGGGCCGGACGGCCCGACGGCCGGGTCCGGCGCCGGGCGGGCCGTCCCGGAACGGACCGGGGCGAACAACCGCCGCCCGGCATGGCAGTCTTGGACCATGGCCGTGCAGATCAATCCCAGTATTCTCTCCGCAGACTTCGCCCGCCTCGCCGACGAGGCCCGTGCGGTGGACGGCGCCGACTGGCTCCACGTCGACGTGATGGACAACCACTTCGTCCCCAACCTCACCTTGGGCGTTCCCGTCGTGGAATCCCTGGCGCGGGCCACGGACATCCCGCTCGACTGCCACCTCATGATCGAGGAGCCCGACCGCTGGGCCCCGCAGTACGTGGAGGCGGGCGCGGGGTCCGTCACCTTCCACGCGGAGGCCGCGGCGGCGCCCGTGCGGCTGGCCCGCGAGATCCGGGCCAAGGGCGCCCGCGCGTCCATGGCCCTCAAACCGGCCACCCCCGTCGAGCCCTACGAGGACCTCCTCCCGGAACTCGACATGCTGCTGATCATGACCGTCGAGCCAGGCTTCGGGGGGCAGTCGTTCCTCGACATCATGCTGCCCAAGATCCGACGCACCCGGCAGCTGATCGCCAAGCACGGGCTTGAGCTGTGGCTCCAGATCGACGGCGGAGTCTCGGCCACCACCATCGAGCGCTGTGCCGAGGCCGGAGCGGACGTCTTCGTCGCGGGCTCCGCCGTCTACGGCGCCGATGACCCCGCGGACGCCGTACGCGGACTGCGCACCCTGGCGGAGTCGGCCATCGCCGGGGGCGCCCGGTCGTGCGACCACTGAGCCACCGGTACGTGAAGGGCGTTTCATCCGAGCTGATCGGTCGGGCCGCATCTGCGAGGATGAACCGCGAAACCCAGGTCGTGAGCAGAAGTGAACAGCAGTGAGGAGATCGCCTTGACTGGCTTCTCGGCGGGCCGATCGGCCATGCGGATGGGACCCGCTGAGCTGGTGCAGGCCGCCGCCATGGCGCGCCGTTTCTACCTGGAGGGCAAGTCCAAGATCCAGATCGCTGAGGAGTTCGGCGTCAGCCGCTTCAAAGTGGCGCGGGTCCTGGAGACCGCCCTCGAACGGGACCTCGTGCGGATCGAGATCCGGGTGCCCGCCGAACTGGACGCGGAGCGCTCCGACGCGCTGCGCGCCCGCTACGGCCTGCGGCACGCCGTGGTCGTCGAGTCGCCCGACGAGGCCGAGGAGTCGCCCGACCCGGAGAACCTCGGCGAGGTCGCCGCCGACCTCCTCGGCGAACTGGTGGCGGAGGGGGACGTCCTCGGACTCGCCTGGGGGCGCTCGACCATCCACATGGCCGCCGCCCTCGACCGGCTGCCGCAGTGCACGGTCGTCCAGCTGACCGGCGTCTACGACGCGGGGACGGCGGAGCGGGGCTCCGTCGAGGCGGTCCGCCGGGCCGCGCAGGTATCCGGCGGCGACGCCCACCCGATCTACGCACCGATGCTGCTGCCCGACGCGGCCACCGCCACCGCGCTGCGGAACCAGACCGGGATCGCGCGCGCGTTCGATTACTTCGACAAGGTGACCGTCGCCTGCGTCTCCATCGGCTCCTGGGAGCCCGGGATCTCCACCGTGCACGACATGCTCACCGACGAGGAGCGCGGACACTACGCCTCGCTCGGCGTCGCCGCGGAGATGTCCGCCCACCTGTTCGACTCGGACGGGCGGCGGGTCGGCCGCGACCTGGGGGAGCGGTGCATCACCGTCGAGACGGACCGCCTCCGACGGATCCCCGAGGTCATAGCGATCGCCGGCGGACGGCGGAAGGCCGCTGCGATCGACGCCGTGCTGCGTTCCGGACTGGTCACCAGCCTGGTGACCGACACCGCCGCCGCCGACCTGCTGATGGCGGCGGGCGGCCCGCCGTCGCCGGCACTGGACCGCCGGGACCCCGACAGCGAGTGACCCCGGGGCACGGGCGCCCGTCGCGCACACCGCCGACGAGGGCCCGCGCCCCTTTCGGGGGCGCTCCGGTGGGTGACCTGCCGCGCGGCGTGGTGGGCTGGTCGCACCGCACCCACGGCCGGTGCATCCACGAGGGGTGCCCGGGGCGAAGCCGGGGTGAGGTCGGGAGGTCACCGTGGCGGTGCGCAGTCTGGTCACCGGGGCCAGCGGATACATCGGGGGACGACTCGTGCCCGAGTTGCTCGACGCCGGGCACCGGGTGCGCTGCATGGCCCGCGACCCCGCCGTGCTGCGCGACCACCCCTGGGCGGACCGGGTGGAACCGGTCCGGGCGGACGTCACCGACCCCGACACCCTGACCGCCGCACTGCGCGATGTCGACATCGCCTACTACCTGGTCCACACCATGGGCAGCGGCTCCCGGTTCGAACGCACCGACCGTGACGCGGCCCGCGCCTTCGGCGAACGGGCCCGCGCGGCCGGCGTCCGCCGCATCGTCTACCTCGGCGGCCTCACCCCCGCCGGGGTCCCGGACCACGCGCTCTCGCCGCACCTGCGCTCCCGCGCCGAGGTCGGCCGCATCCTGCTGGACTCCGGCGTCCCCACGACGGTGCTCCGGGCCGCCGTCATCATCGGCTCCGGCTCCGCCTCCTTCGAGATGCTGCGCTACCTGACCGAGCGCCTCCCGGTCATGGTCACCCCCAGCTGGGTCAGCACCCGGGTCCAACCCATCGCCGTCCGGGACGTCCTGCGGTACCTCGTGGGCAGCGCCGAGATGCCCGACGACGTCAACCGCGCCTTCGACCTCGGCGGGCCGGACATCATGACGTACCGCGAGATGATGACCCGGTACGCGGCCGTCGCCGGACTCCCGCACCGGCTCATCCTGCCGGTGCCCATGCTGTCGCCGGGACTGTCCAGCCACTGGATCGGGCTGGTCACCCCCGTCCCCCGGACCATCGCCAGGCCGCTCGCCGAGTCGCTGCGCCACGAGGTCGTCCGACAGGACCACGACATCACCCGGTACGTGACCGACCCCCCGGGGCACCCGCTGCCCTTCGACACCGCACTCACCCTGGCGCTGCGCCGGGTCCGCGAGGCCGACGTGGTGACCCGCTGGTCGTCCGCCGCGACGCCCGGCGTGCCCAGCGACCCCCTGCCCACCGACCCCGACTGGGCCGGCGGCAGCCTCTACACGGACCGGCGCGAGACCGCGGTCGACGCCTCGTCCGCCGAGCTGTGGCGGGTCGTCGAGGGCATCGGCGGGGACAACGGTTGGTACTCCTTCCCGCTGGCCTGGGCGGTACGCGGCTGGCTGGACCGGCTGGTCGGCGGCGTCGGACTCAGCCGGGGCCGCCGGGACGCGGCTCGGCTGCGCGCCGGCGACTCCCTCGACTTCTGGCGGGTGGAGGCGATCGAACCGGGCCGGCTGCTCAGGCTGCGCGCCGAGATGCGGCTGCCCGGGCTCGCCTGGCTGGAGATGACCGTCGACCGCACCGACGACGGGCGCGCCCGCTACCGGCAGCGCGCCCTGTTCCACCCGCACGGGCTCCTCGGGCACCTGTACTGGTGGAGCGTCTCGCCGTTCCACGCCCTGGTCTTCGGCGGCATGGTCCGCAACATCGCCCGCACCGCCGAGCGTGGTCAGCGGCGCGCGGGCGCCGGCGGGTAGGGCGGCCCCGATGCGCCGCGCCCTGTACAGGGCCCTCCGGCCGGATCCTCCCCGCGGGTCGTGGGTGGTTGCTCGCGCAGTTCCTCGCGCCCCTGAGGGGCCCTCCGGCTGGACCCTCCCGGGGCGACCTGTGCGGGTGGTCGGAGGGCGGCCTCGATGCGTCGTGCCTCGCAGGGGGTCCTCTGGTCGGATCTTCCCTGCGGGTCGTGGGTGGTTGCTCGCGCAGTTCCTCGCGCCCCTGAGGGGCCCTCCGGCTGGACCCCTCCCGGGGGCGACCACCACAGCGGGCCGGATCAGGGGCGCGGGGAACTGCGCAACGCACCAGCGCACGCCGGCCGAACAACGCACCTGCACGGGAACGCACCCGAAGGGGGCCGAACAACGCACCCGCACAGCAACGCACCCGAAGGGCAGCGCGGAGTGCATCCGACGCCCGCCCGCGCACCGAACCGGGCGTGTCCGACCAGCCCCGACCGAGGAGCGGCGCCATGACCGTGTCCGTCGTCCTGTTCACCTCCGACCTGCGGGTGCACGACCACCCCCCGCTGCGTGCCGCGCTCGACGCGGGGAGGCGGATCGTGCCGCTCTTCGTACAGGACCCGGGGGTGACCGGGGCCGGCTTCGCGGCGCCCAACCGGCGGGCGTTCCTCGCCGACTGCCTGGCGGACCTCGACGCCGCGCTGCGCCACCGGGGCGGACGACTGGTCGTGCGCACCGGTGATCCGGTGACCGTCGTGCGCGCGGTGATGACCGAGACGGGCGCCCGCGAGGTCCACCTCGCGGCGGGCGTCAGCGGTTACGCCGCCCGTCGGGAGCACCGGCTCGCCACGGCGGTACGGGAGGCGGGCGGGCAGCTGACGGCGCACGACGCGGTCATCACCGCGCTCCCGCCGGGCGCCGTCACACCCCAGGGCTCGGACCACTTCGCGGTCTTCACCCCGTACCACCGCCGTTGGGCCGCCGAGCAGTTGCGGCAACCGCTCGGCGCGCCCCGCAGCATCCGGGTGCCCGAGGAGGTCGGTTCGGAACCCCTGCCCGAGCGGGCGGACGCCGAGGACGTGTCCCCCGGGCTCGCCCGGGGCGGGGAGCGCACCGGACGGGAACGGGCCACCCGCTGGCTCGGGCGGCGGCTCACCGGCTACGAGGAGGGGCACGACGACCTGGCGGGCGACCTGACCTCACGGCTCTCCCCGCACCTGCACTTCGGGACGCTGTCCGCCAGCGAACTGGTCCACCGGGCCCGGGCGGCCGGCGGGCCCGGCGCGGACGCCTTCGTACGGCAACTGTGCTGGCGGGACTTCCACCACCAGGTGCTCGCGGCCCGCCCGCACACCTCGACCGCCGACTACCGGACCCGGCACGACCGCTGGCGGACCGGCCCGGACGCCGAGCGGGACACCGCGGCCTGGCGGGCGGGCCGCACCGGCTACCCGGTCGTCGACGCGGCGATGCGTCAGCTCCGGCACGAGGGCTGGATGCACAACCGGGGGCGGCTGCTCGCGGCCAGCTTCCTCACCAAGACCCTCTACGTCGACTGGCGGGTCGGCGCCCGGCACTTCCTGGACCTGCTCGTCGACGGGGACCTCGCCAACAACCAGCTCAACTGGCAGTGGGCCGCCGGAACCGGTACCGACACCCGTCCCGGCCGGGTGCTGAACCCGGTGCGTCAGGGCCGGCGTCTCGACCCCGACGGCAGCTACGTACGGCGCTGGGTGCCCGAACTCGCGGAGCTCGCCGGCCCGAAGGTGCACGAACCGTGGAAGCTGACGGGCGCCGAGCGGGCCCGGTACGACTACCCGGAGCCGATCGTGGAACTGTCCGAGGGGCTGACCCGGTTCCGGGCCGCCCGGGCCGATGCCTGACGCCGACCCGCGGGCCGCTGGTTCACTCCTCGCGGTCGACCTCGTCGGCGATCCGCCGCCACACCCCGGGCGGCACGGGCGTCAGCTCCGGATCGAGCGGTTCACCCGCGGACAGCGCCGCCACCACCCGCCGCAGGGCGGCGAGTTCGGCGCGGCACGGGGCGCAGTGCACCAGATGGGCGTGGAGGTCGGCCCGGTGGCCGGGCGCTTCCTCGGGGGCGTCCGGGTCGGCTGCGTGCCGCAGGGCCAGTTCCACCAGTTCGGCGCAGTGCGGATGCCGGGTCACCGCTCACCTCCGGGACGGTCCGTGGGCCATCGGGGGCGCGGCCGGGACGGCCCCGCCTCACGCCGCACGCTCCGGCGGCGGGACCACGCCCGGGGCGGCGTCCCCCAGACAGCCGCGCAACCGGTGCAGACCCCGCCGCACATGGCTCTTGACCGTGCCCAGCGGCAATCCGGTGCGCCGGGCGATCTGGGACTGCGTCAGGTCCTCGTAGAAGGCCAGGCACAGCAGGTCCCGCTGCACCGGGGTCAGTCCGCGCAGGGCCTGGGCCACCAGGACCCGGTCGAGCACGGCCTCCGGGTCGGCGCACGGCGCGGGCCGCTCGGTCGCCACGGTCGCCGCCGCGGCCACCAGGACACCCCGACGGGTCCGCGCGGACAGGGCGTCGGCGATCTTGCGACGGGTGATGCCCACGATCCACGCGGCCAGCGGTCCACGCGCGGGCCGGTAGCCCGCCCGGCCCCGCCACACCGCCAGGAACACCTGCTGGGTGACGTCCTCGGCCTCCCGGGCGTCGCCGAGCGAGCGGTTGGCGAGGGTGTGCACCAACGGACCCCACCGCCGGTAGGCGGCGGCCAGGGCGTCCGGATCGCCGCCGAGCAGCGCCACCGACACCTCCTCCTCCCACCGGGTCTCCTCGGCGGGGGCGCTCGGTCCGGGCGCGGGCGGTGCAACGGTGGTCACCACGGTGTGACTCCTCGGGCTCGCGGGGGAGGGGACGGCGGTACGGAGGACCGGCGGTACGGAACGACCGGGGGACCGCCCCGGAACGGACGAACCGCCTGAACCGACCCTCCGGTCCGGCGCCCCGAGGGCGCAACACGCATCGTTTGTGCGTCGGTCTCCTAGGCTGGGCCGATGCCGTCGTCGTCCCCGTTTCCCCACCAGCGCCCGGCCCCGGAGCGTCCACCGGCCGAAGCCGCCCTCACCACCGGCGCCGTGGCCCGCAGACTCGGCGTGGCGCCGACCACCCTGCGCTCCTGGGACCGCCGCTACGGCATCGGACCCGCGCACCACCAGGACGGTCGGCACCGCCGCTGGTCCCCCGCGGACATCGCCGTGCTGGAGACCATGTGCCGCCTCACCGCCTCGGGCGTCCCGCCCGCCGAGGCGGCCCGGGCCGCCTCCGCCGCCCCGGACCCCGTACCCGACCCCCGAGCCGCCCGCCCCGACCACCCCACCGGGACGCCCGCCGGCGTACGACCCCCGCGCCCGGGCAACCACGGGGCACTGCCGCTCGGCCGGGTCCGGGCCGAGTGCCGGGGCCTCGCCCGGGCCGCCGTCCGCCTCGACTCCACCGCCGTCGACGCCGTGCTCCGCTCCGCCCTCGCCGAACACGGCCTGGTCACCGCCTGGAACGAGGTCATGATGCCCGCGCTGCGGGCCGTCGGACGCAAGTGGGAGTCCTCCGGCGAACGGTACGTCGAGGTCGAACACCTGCTGTCCTGGCACATCTCCTCGGCGCTGCGCCGGGCCCCCGCAGCCCCGCCCGGCAGCGAACGCCCCGGGGCCCCCGTGATCGTCGCCTGCGCGCCGGGCGAGCTGCACACCCTGCCCCTGGAGGCGCTCACGGCGGGCCTCACCGAACGCGGCGTTCCGGTGCGGATGTTCGGCGGCGCGGTGCCCGCCGACGCCCTCGACGAGGCCGTGCGCCGCGCGGGACCCGCGGCCGTCGTCCTGTGGTCCCAGTCCCGCACCACCGCCGACCGCACGCTCGTGCGGCACCTCGGCGCGACGACCTGGGGCGTGCGGGGCGCCCGTCGCGGCGCCACGGTCCTCGCGGCGGGCCCCGGTTGGGCGGGCCCCCCGCTGCCCGGCGCGGTCCGCCCCACCAGCCTCGCCGAGGCGCTGCGCCTGCTGGACGGACTGTACGACCCGCCGCCCGGGTAGCGGGCGGCGCCGCGCTGGTCCGGTGGTGTGGAAGCGGGCGGACACCCGGTGGTGTCCCGGCCGTGCCGGCGGCCCGGCTGGTAGGCCGGGTAACCGTCCCGGCCGCACCGAGCGGGGCGCCCCGCATCCAAAAGCGTGCCCCGTCGCGAACCGGTTCCGGGAGTCAGCCGAACCACGCGACGAGAGGGGGCGCGATGCGCCGCACCGCCGCCCAGGACCACCCCGGCGCAAGGCCGCCAGCGGGGCGGGCCCCGCTGCGCGAACCCCCGCCGCGCGAACCGGTCGTGCGCCGCCACCCGCCGTCCCCGCCCGACCGCGCCCGGCGGACCGACGCCGACGTGCCCGCCGAGGTCGGTCGGGTCCTCGCGGACCTACTCGCGCAGCGGCAACGGGAATCCGCGCTCATCGACGCCGTCTTCGCCGAGGACATCGCCGCGCGGACCGTCCGCTTCACCCTGGACGGCGGCAAGCGACTGCGGTCACAGTTCCTGTGGTGGGCCCTGCGGTCCTGCGGCGCTCCCGTCGACGCCGTCGCCCCCGCCCTCCGGATCGCCGCCGGACTCGAACTCCTCCAGACCTGTGCCCTCGTCCACGACGACCTGATGGACGGTTCCCCGCTGCGCCGGGGCCGCCCCGCCGTCCACACCGCGCTGCGCGACCGCTACGGACCCGGGGCGCGGCACGCCGGCGCCGACTTCGGGACCAGCGCCGCCGTCCTCGTCGGCGACCTCGCGCTGGCCTGGGCCGACGACGTGGTCGCCGAGACCGACCTGCCACCCGACGTACGGGGCCCGGTCCGTGCCCAGTGGCGTGCGCTGCGCACCGAGATGGTGGCCGGCCAGTACCTCGACCTGCACGGACAGGTCACCGGCGCCCGTTCCCGCGCCCAGGCCCTGCGGGTGGCCCGGCTGAAGAGCGCCCTGTACACGGTGGAACGGCCGCTCGCCCTCGGGGCCGCCCTCGCCGGGGCCGGCGACGAGGTCACCCGGGCCCTGTGCGCGGCGGGCCGCTGCGCCGGCATCGCCTTCCAACTCCGTGACGACCTGCTCGGCACCTTCGGCGACCCCGCCGACACCGGCAAGCCCTCCGGCGAGGACATCCGCGAGGGCAAGCCGACCTATCTGACGGCCGTCGGCCGGGCCCGCGCCGAAGCGTGCGGGGACCGGGCCGCGGTGTCCGTGCTCGACGCCGCGCTCGGCGCCCCCGACCTCAGCGCCGCCGACCTGCAACGGGTCCGGACGACCCTCGTCATGACCGGCGCCCGTGACGTCGTCGAAGCACGCATCGACCACCTCGCCGAACTGGCCCGCCGCCACCTGGCGACCGCGGAACCCGCCGGTTCCCCCGGGGCACTCGCGCACCTGGGACGGCTGCTGACCGCCGTCGCCCGCGGTGAACGGCCCTCGACCCACCCCAGCGAAGGAGCCCCCCGATGAGAACCCTTGCAGGGCCCACCGACCACGTGGTGGTGGTCGGGGCCGGGCTCGCCGGACTCTCCGCCGCACTGCACCTGCTCGGCGCGGGCCGCCGGGTCACCCTCGTCGAGCGGGACACCGGACCGGGCGGTCGAGCGGGGCTGCTGCACCGGTCCGGCTACCGGATCGACACCGGTCCGACCGTGCTCACCATGCCCGAACTGATGGCGGAACCCTTCGCCGCCGTCGGCGAGGACCTGACCGACCGGCTCGACCTGGTCCCGCTGCACCCCGCCTACCGGGCCCGGTTCGCCGACGGCTCCAGCCTCGACGTGCACACCCGGGCCGATGCCATGGAAGCCGAAGTCCACCGCTTCGCGGGCGCCCGCGAAGCCCTCGGGTACCGGCGGCTGCGGGCCTGGCTCACCGAGCTGTACCAGGTGCAGATGCGGCGGTTCATCGACACCGACTTCGACTCCCCGTTCGGCCTGCTGCACCCCGACCTCGCCCGGCTCGCGGCCCTCGGCGGCTTCGGCCGACTGGACGCCCGCATCGGCCGGTTCCTCTCCGACGAACGGCTGCGGCGGGTCTTCTCCTTCCAGTCGCTGTACGCCGGGGTGCCGCCCGCCCGGGCGCTCGCCGCCTACGCCGTCATCGCCTACATGGACACCGTCGCCGGGGTGTACTTCCCGCGCGGCGGGGTCCACGCGCTGCCCCGGGCGATGGCCGACGCGGCGGCCGACGCGGGCGCCACCCTGCGCTACGGCAGTACGGTGACCCGGCTGGAACGCCGCGGCGAACGGATCACCGCCGTGCACACCGAACACGAGCGCATCGCCTGCGACGCGGTCGTCCTCACCCCCGACCTGCCCGTCGCCTACCGCCTGTTGGGCCGCGCCCCGCGCCGCCCCCAGCGGCTGCGCCACGCACCGTCCGCCGTGGTCCTGCACACCGGGACGGACCGCACCTGGCCGGACCTCGCCCACCACACGATCTCCTTCGGCGCCGCCTGGCGGGAGACCTTCCGCGAACTCACCACCGGGCGGCTGATGACCGACCCGTCGCTGCTCATCACCCGGCCCACCGCCACCGACCCCTCCCTGGCCCCGCCCGGCCGCCATCTGCACTACGTGCTCGCGCCCTGCCCCAACACCGACCTCGGGCCCGGGGCCCGGGAGTGGCGCACGCTCGGTCCCCGCTACCGGGACTCCCTGCTCCGGGTGCTGGAACGCCGCCACCTGCCCGGGCTCGCCGCCGCGATCGAGGAGGAGTGCCTGGTCACCCCGCTCGACTGGACGGCGGCCGGACACGCGGCCGGCGGACCGTTCGCGGTGGCGCACACCTTCGCGCAGACCGGCCCGTTCCGCCCCCGCAACCTGGTGTCGGGCACCACCAACGCCGTACTCGCCGGCTGCGGCACCACCCCCGGCGTGGGCGTGCCGACGGTCCTCATCTCCGGCAAGCTCGCCGCCGCCCGCATCACCGGCCGCCGTACCGCCCGCCCCCGCCCCAGGAGGGTCAGCGCCCATGACGGACCGTGAACTCGACGCGGCCGGGATCAGCGACCCCGCCCTGCGCGCCGACTACACGCACTGCCGTCGGCTCAACGCCCGGCACGGCCGAACCTACTTCCTCGCCACCCGACTGCTGCCCGCCGCCCGACGGCCCGCCGTGCACGCCCTCTACGGCTTCGCCCGGCACGCCGACGACATCGTCGACGACCTCGGCGCGGACGCCGGCCCCGAGGCCCGGGCTGCCGGCCCCGAGGCCCGGGCTGCCGCCCTCGACGCACTGCACCGGCGGCTCACCGCCCAACTCCGCGGCGAACCCACCGCGGAGCCGGTGGTGCGGGCCCTCGCCGACACCGCCGCCCGGTACGCCGTCGAACCCGCCCTGTTCACCGACTTCATGACCGCCATGCGCGACGACCTCACCGTCACCGACTACCCCCACTACGCCGAACTGCGTCGCTACATGCACGGTTCCGCCGCCGTCATCGGCCTCCAGATGCTGCCCGTCCTCGGCACCGTCGTGCCCCGCGCCGAGGCCGCCCCGTACGCGGCGGACCTCGGGGTCGCCTTCCAGCTCACCAACTTCCTGCGCGACGTCGGCGAGGACCTGGACCGGGGCCGGGTCTACCTGCCGGCGGACCTCCTCGCCGCGCACGGCGTCGACCGGGACCTGTTGGAGTGGAGCCGCCGCACCGGACGCCGCGATCCCGCGATCACCGCCGCCCTGATCGCCGCGGCCCGCCTCACCCGTGAGGTCTACGCCCGGGCGGCCCCGGGCATCGACCTCCTCGAACCCGTCTCCCGGCCCTGCGTGCGGACCGCCTTCGTGCTCTACGGGGCGATCCTCGACGCCGTCGCCGACGACGGGTACGCGGTGCTGCACCGGCGGGCCGTGGTGGGCCGCGGCCGGCGGGCGGCGGTCGCCGCACGGGGGCTGACCAGCGCGTTCCTCGCCCGCCTCGCCCACCGCGACGCCTGCGGTCCACCACCGCCACCGTCGCCCCGGCCCTCCACCACCACCGGCAGGGTCCGATGACCCCCCGCCGACCGTACGTACCGCTGCGGCTGCGGCGCGCCCCGGTGCCCTGGGAACGACAGCGGCCCACCTGGTCGGAGGCGAAGCCGGCGGTGATCGCCCGCGCCCTCGCCCGCGCCCAGGAGCGCCCCACCGGGAACTGGTACGTCGTCGGGGGGAGCCGCGAGCTGACGGCGGACCGGCCGCTGGGGCGGACCGTGGCCGGGGTCGAACTGGTGCTGTGGCGGGACGCGGCCGGCGCGGCGGTGGCCGGGCCCGGGGCCTGCCCGCACCTCGGAGCGCCGCTGCGGCAGAGCCCGGTGCGGTGCGGGACGCTGGTGTGCCACTGGCACGGACTCGCCCTGGACGGCAGGCCGTTCGCCGGGTGGGCGCCGTACCCGGCCCACGACGACGGAGTCCTCGTCTGGGTGCGGCTCAACCGCCCCGGGGGTGAGGAGCCCACCGAACTCCCCCCGGTGCCCCCGCGACCGGAGGCGACGCGGGCAGTGGACGCGGTGTGCCTGGCGGTGGGGCGCTGCGAACCGGAGGACGTCGTCGCCAATCGCCTCGACCCCTGGCACGGGGCGTGGTTCCACCCCTACTCGTTCGTCGACCTGAACGTGGTCAGCGCCCCCGGGGACACCGCGGGGGACGACGACGCGTTCGTGGTGGACGTGTCCTTCAAGGTCGCCGGGCGGGTCGTGGTGCCCGTGCGGGCCGAGTTCACCGCGCCCGGACCACGGACCGTGGTGATGCGCATCGTGACCGGAGAGGGGGCCGGGTCGGTGGTGGAGACCCACGCCACGCCGGTGACGGCGGGCGGCGGCGCGGGGCGGGGGCCGCGGACCGCCGTCGTGGAGGCGGTGCTCGCGGCCTCCGACCGGGGCGGCTTCGCGGTGGCCCGGGGGCTGGCGCCCCTGGTGCGGCCCGTGATGCGCCGGGCCGCGGAGCGGCTGTGGCGGGACGACCTCGCCTACGCCGAACGGCGCTGGGAGCTGCGGGCCGCGGGCCGGTTCCCCGGCTGACCACCGGGGCCCGGCGCCGCAGGTCACCTCCCGCCGGTCACTTCCCGCGGGCCAGCGCCCGCAACACGGCGACGCGGCCCCGCCGGGGGACCGTGCGCAGCGGGTGCCCGCGCACGCCCCAGCGGGTCAGGAGGGCGTTGGCCGCCAGGAACCCGGTGGTGGCCGCGCGTTCCATGAGGGCCACCGGAAGCCCGCTGCGGACGTGGTCGCCGGCCAGGACCACCGTGGGGTGCGCGGTGGTGACCGCGGGGCGTTGCGCATAGCCGCCGACCGGGAACAGCGGGCAGTCCGCCCGCCACTCGTGACGCTGGTCGACCACCCGGGCGCGGGCCGTCTCCGGGTACACCCGGTGGAGCTGCTGGAGCAGCCGCGCCTGCTCGGCGGCCCGGTCGGCGTCCGGAGCCAGGGCGTACGCGTGCAACTCCACGACGCTGCCCCCGTGGCGGGCCGCCCAGCGCGCGGCCTCCCCCTCCCAGCGGTCCAGGACGCTGATGTTGTCCAGCGTCCCGAAGCCGCTGGTGCCCAGGAACCCGGCCCGCTCCGGTGCGACGGGCCGGTCGAGCCAGAGGCGGGAGACCAGGAACGGCGGGGCCTCCCGCGCGGCGAGGACCCGGGCGCGCCACGTCTCGTCACCCAGCCGGGGCGAGGCCGCGACGAGTCGCCGCAGCCCTCCGGTGTCGAGCGCCAACACCAGCGCGTCGTACCGGGTGGTCCGACCCCCGGCGGTGACGGACGGCCCGTCGGCGGCGCCCGGGTCCACCTCCTCGACGCCGCACTCGGTGCGCACCTCGGTGCCGAGCCGGTCCAGCCGGGCGGCGAGCGGATCCCACAGTGCGGTGGGGAACGGCTCGGTGGGCACGTCGAAGAGCAGCCCCTCGCTGGAGCCGAGGAAGTAGATGTGGAACATCAACGCCAGCTCCGCGGCCGACAGGTGACGCGGGTCGGCGAAGAAGCTACGGGAGAACACCTCGAACGCCAGGTGCCGGGCCGCTGCCGGGAACCGGATCTCCTCCAGGTAGTCCCGGGCGCTGATCCCGTCCAGCCGCCCGTACACCTCGGGCACCCGCACGTCCAGCAGCGGCAGGGCGGCCCGCGGGTCCATCCGGAGCAGGTCCCGCCAGCCGAAGGACGGGCTGAGCGCGACGAAGCCGAGGGCGCTGAACGGCGGCGTCCGCGGCACCCGGGCGAAACCGTCGGTCAGCCCGTCGTGGTGCAGCAGCGGGTAGTCGGGCAGCGCCCGCAGCCGTTCGAGTCCGGGGTCGGTGCGGCGCAGCAGGGCCCGCAGGTTGTAGTACTGGCGGAAGAAGGCGTGGAAGCCGCGACTCATGGTCACCGCCGAGCCGTCCGCCAACCGCACCGGCCAGCCCGCGAGCCGCCCGCCGAGCACCGGTTCCCGTTCGTGGAGGGTGACCCGTACGCCGCGTTCGGCGAGCGCGGTCGCCGCGGTCAGTCCGGCGATGCCCCCGCCGACGACCGCCACCGAAGGGGGCGGGTCCGTGGCCCGCGGACGTCCCGCCGGGGCGGGGAGGAGGACGGACCGGCGGTCGCGCCCGTACCGGGTGCTCACGCCACCGCCCCCGGGGCCGCCGCGACGAGGGTGTGCACCACACCGGTCTGCCAGCCGGACACCGGCAGCACCCGCACCCGGGTGAACCCGGCGCGTCGTACCCGTTCGCCGAAGGCGGGCGCCGTGTCGAAGGCGGTCACGCTGCCGAGCAGGTGCCGGTACAGCGCCCGGTCCCCGGTCAGCGCGCCCGCGGGGAGCGCGATACCGGCACACACCGCGTACCACACGGCGCGGTGCGCGCCCCGGCCGCTCAGCACGTACTCGTGGACCGCGAACCGCCCACCGGGCACCAGGAGTTCGCGCACCGCGCCCAACACCGGATCGGGGTCGCTGAGGTTGCGGAACAGGTACGCCGCGAACACCGCGTCGAACGGCCCCACCACCCCGTGTTCGGCCAGTGCCTCGGCGGGGGCCCGGACGAACCTCACGTTCGACGGCCAGGACTTGGCGCGGGCCCGTGCCAGCATGCCGCCCGAGGCGTCGACCGCGGTGATCCGGGCCCGGGGCGCGGCGTCCAGCAGGGCGGCGGTGGACGCCCCGGTGCCGCACCCCAGGTCCAGGACGCGCAGCCCGGTGCCGTCGTGCGGCAGCCCGAGCCGGTGCGCGGAGCGGCGCAGCTGGCGGTGGTAGCCGGGGTTGACGGCGGTCAACCGGTCGTACGAGCGGGACGCGTGGTCGAACGCGGCCGACAGGGCGTCGTCGCGCAGCAGGGTCATCGTGGGGGCCTTCCGTTGGTGGCGCGGCGGGGGACGAAGGGCAGTTCCAGGGCGGTGTGCAGCATCGGCCGCACGGGGGTGCGCAGCCCGATCGCGAAGTCCTCGGACGGTCGGGTGTCCCCGTCCAGGAAGCGCAGCAGCGTCGGCAGCGGCACGGTGCGGAACAGCCGGGTGAAGAAGGGGGCGCCGGCGACCCGGCCGGTGTCCAGCGCCCGCAGCAGGACGGCGTCCATGGCGCGGGCCCGCGGGCCGTGGGCCGGCGGTGGCACGGGGACGCGTCCGGCGTGCAGCAGGGCGGCGACGGCGCGGGTCTGCCGCTGCACCCCGGCGAAGGTGTACCCGGTGGAGGGGCGGGTCGCCCCGCCCGCGGCGCCGATCCGGAACACCGAGGCCCCCGCACGCACCGTCGAGCGGGTGTCGGCCATGGGGATCACTCCCTGTTCGACGGCGGTGACCTCGTACCCGTCGATGCCGAGGATCCGGTCCAGGTAGTGCCGCAGGGCCCGGTCGTAGCCCTCGCCGGTGAGGACGGTGCGGGAGAACTCGGTGTACTCGACCAGGGCGGTGCACGGGCCGGTCGGCAGGACGTACCCGAACGACAGGCCGCGCGCCGGCTGCGGGGTGCGGAAGTCCATCAGATCGGCGGTGTCCGGGCGGAACGAGGGCCGTCGCGTCCGGACGAACCACCCCCGGAAGTGCTGGAGCAGCACGGTGCGGGCCGGGGGAGCGACCCGCGGCGGCCGGGAGTCGAAGACCCAGCGGGCCCGCAGCCGCAGCGGGGAACCGTCCGCACGGGTGCCGTGCACCTCGGCGCCCTCCCGGCCGACCGGGTCGTCCACGATCCCGTGGACGACGGCCGTCAGCCGCCGCACCCCCGCTGCGGTGATCCGGGTGCCCACGGCGGTGCTGAACTCGGTGGAACGGAGCATCTTGTACCGCAGCGGCGTCGTCCGTCCGGTCGTCGCCGCACCGTCCGGGCCGTGCACCCGCAGCCGGTCCCAGGCCGCCGTCAGCAACGCGTCGTAGGGGCCGCCGGGCCCCTCCCAGAAGCACCAGGTGCGGTCGGGCGGGCGCAGCGGGCCCGGTGGGGCGTCGATCAGCGTCACGGACAGGGGCGTGGACAGGGGTGCGCGCGGAGCCTGCTCGGTCAGCCAGTGGGCCAGCGACAGTCCGGCCGCGCCGGCGCCCACGATCACCACATCGGTGCCGGACACCCGTCACCCTCCTTCCATCGGGTCGGGACAGAACGGCGTGCCCGCCCGTCCACCGACCCCTTCCGGACCGGACGCGACGTCGGATGCGCCGCGGGGGACACGATTCCGCGTCCCCGGCCGAAAACGCGGTACGCACCGCCGGGCGGGGAGGAGTCGGCCGCCCCAGGGCGGGGCAGGGTGGGGGGAGACAGCGCGGGGCACGCGGGGGTAGGGGGTCGGCCCACGGCCTTGACCTTGACCTTGGAGGAAAGGACGAACGCCCCGTTCCGTGCCCTGGATGATCGTCCCAGGTCGGTGCAGAGCCGTCTCATGGGACACTGAAGTACGTGCTTTTCCCCCGACTGACCTGTTCGGGGGCCACCTCTGATCGACTGGGATGAGCAGCACGTGCGTTTCCTGAATGACCTCAAGCCCCCGTACGACCTGACCTACGACGACGTCTTCATGGTCCCGCGCCGTTCGGCCGTCGGCTCCCGGCAGGGCGTGGACCTCTCGTCCCCGGACGGTTCGGGCACCACCATTCCGCTCGTCGTCGCCAACATGACCGCGATAGCCGGCCGGCGGATGGCCGAGACCGTGGCCCGCCGCGGCGGGATCGTGGTGATTCCCCAGGACATCCCGATCGAGGTCGTCACCGACGTGGTCGGCTGGGTCAAGAGCCGCCACCTCGTGCTGGACACCCCCATCGTGCTGGTCGCCCACCAGACCGTCGCGGACGCGCTGGCCCTGCTGCCCAAGCGGGCCCACCACGCCGGCGTCGTGGTCGACGAGCACCACCGGCCGATCGGCGTGGTCACCGACCAGGACCTCACCGGGGTCGACCGGTTCACCCAGCTCAACGAGGTCATGTCGCGCGACCTGCTGATCCTGGACGCGGACATCGACCCCCGCGAGGCGTTCAACCAGCTCGACTCGGCGAACCGCCGGTACGCCCCCGCGGTGGACGCCGACGGGCGGCTCGTGGGCATCCTCACCCGCCGCGGCGCCCTGCGCGCCACCCTGTACACCCCGGCCACCGACGCGCGCGGCCGGCTGCGGATCGCCGCGGCCGTGGGCATCAACGGGGACGTCGCGGGCAAGGCGAAGCAGCTCCTCGACGCGGGCGTGGACACCCTGGTGGTGGACACGGCCCACGGCCACCAGGAGTCGATGATCGCCGCCGTGCGGGCCGTCCGCGCGCTGGGTCCCGAGGTGCCGATCGTGGCGGGCAACGTGGTCGCCGCCGAGGGCGTCCGCGACCTCGTCGAGGCGGGCGCCGACATCATCAAGGTCGGCGTCGGACCGGGCGCGATGTGCACCACCCGGATGATGACCGGCGTGGGCCGCCCGCAGTTCTCCGCCGTGCTGGAGTGCGCCGCGGAGGCCCGCAAGTACGGCAAGCACGTCTGGGCCGACGGCGGGGTGCGCCACCCCCGCGACGTCGCCATGGCGCTCGCCGCCGGCGCGTCGAACGTGATGGTCGGCTCCTGGTTCGCCGGGACGTACGAGTCGCCGGGCGACCTCCAGCAGTCCGCCGAGGGCCGGCTGTACAAGGAGTCGTTCGGCATGGCGTCTGCCCGGGCCGTTCGCAACCGCACCAGCGAGGAGTCCGCGTACGACCGGGCCCGCAAGGCGCTGTTCGAGGAGGGCATCTCCACCTCGCGCATGTACCTCGACCCGGAGCGGCCCGGCGTGGAGGACCTGATCGACTCGATCATCGCGGGCGTCCGCTCCTCCTGCACCTATGCGGGTGCCGGATCGCTGGAGGAGTTCGCCGAGCGGGCGATCGTCGGGGTGCAGAGCGCCGCCGGCTACGCGGAGGGCAAGCCGCTGCACGCGAGCTGGAACTGACGGGCCGGCCGGTACCGGGCGCGGTGGTCCGCACCGCCCCCGGGGCCGGCCGCCTCCGTGTCGCGTCCGCCTCCGGGCGGGCCCGGTCACGGCCGTGTTCTACTGCGGGGACGGCCCACCGCCGTCCCCGCAGCAGTCGGGGCCAGTGAGAGAAGCGAACGACCCGCCGTGCGACTGAACGACCTCGACGAAGCCATCGTCCACGCCCTCGCCCAGGACGCCCGCCGTTCCTACGCCGACATCGGCCAACAGGTGGGCCTGTCCGCGCCGGCCGTCAAACGCAGGGTGGACCGGCTGCGCGCGACCGGCGCGATCACCGGCTTCACCGTCCGGGTCGACCCGGCCGCCATGGGCTGGGAGACGGAGGGCTTCATCGAGCTGTACTGCCGCAGCAACACGTCGGTGGAGGAGATCCACCGGGGGCTCGAACCGTACGCGGAGGTCGTGGCGGCCTCCACCGTGACCGGGGCCGCCGACGCGGTGGTGCAGGTCTTCGCCGCGGACATGCGGCACTTCGAGCGCGTCCTCGAACGCATCGCGGCCGAGCCCTTCGTGGAGCGCACCAAGTCGGTACTGGTGCTGTCCCCGCTGCTGCGCCGCTTCTCGTCCGGTACGCCGGGCTGATCCCTCGACCGGCCCGGCGCGAGGCGGTCAGCCGAGGCCCGGGCCCGTACGGCGGGCCAATGTGTTGTGGTGGAGCGAGTTGTGGACGCTGAAGCCGACCGCGTCCGAGCGGTAGCGGTCCTCGGAGCACTCCACCGGTCGGCCCTCCCGGGTCGTCGTGGTCCGTCGTACCCGCAGCAGCGGGCTGGTGCGTCGCACGTCGAGGAGTTCGGCGTCCCGGGCGCCGGCCGCCACCGCGTCGATGAGGTGCTCCCCGTGGGCGAGGACCAGCCCGGTGTCCTCGAACAGCGCCTGTGTGACGGAGGGGGCGTCGGCCGGGACGCGTTCCACCGCGGGGGCGATCCAGCCCGCGTACACGGTCCGCTCCAGCAGCACCGGTTCGCCGTCCAGCCCGCGCAGCCGCAGGACGTGCAGCACGCGTGCGCCCGGCTGGAGTCGGAGCCGTGAGGCCTGTTGCGCTCCGGCCGGGCGGTACTCCGAGCCGATGACCCGACCGCTGGCCTCGCGTCCCATCGACCGGGCCCACCGGGCGAAGCTGCGCAGTTCCGCGAAGCTCTGGCCGCGGCGGCCGGCGAGCACCACCCGGCGGGCGCCCTGTCGGGACCCTATGAGTCCCTCGGTGGTCAGTGCGGTGACGGCCTGCCGGACGGTGCCCCGGGAGACGCCGTAGTGGGCGGCGAGTTCGGTTTCCGACGGGAGCAGCGCGCCCACCGCGTACTCCTCGGTGTCGATCGCCCGGCGCAGTTCCTCGGCGATCTCCTCGTGCCGGGGCGCCATCTTCCCCGTCCTCCCCGTGTTCGTCCGTTCGGCCGGCCCCGCCGGTCGTGGTCGTCGGGCCGGTACGTGTGCGCAGCATGTGATGCGGTGCCCAGCCTAGACGAAGCTCCGGGCGCTCCGGGAGGGGCGGTGAGTATCCAGGCAGCGAGGACGAGCCGTTCGTTGAGCCTTCATCCAATGGGGGGCCGCGTTGAGCATGTATGAGGCAACTTGTTCGAACAAGTCATCTCGCCCTCCATGCCTCCGCCGACCCGTCCTGCGCGGCCGGGCGCCCTGACCCCGCCCGGACCCGCCCCGGAGCGCAACGAATCGCCGTGAAGGGCGCGCAGAACGCAATGAATCGCCAGGTCACGCGCAACGGACGCGTCTTGTCCCGGTGGAACGCCGAAACGTACCGTCGAGGACGGCCCTGCCTCTCCCCCCGAGTTCCCGCCGCCGCCGCGGCCGTAGTCCCCCGTGCAAGGAGTCCCCACCCCATGACGTCCACGGTGCCCACAGCCGTCCAGCACACCGACGCGCAGCCGCCGATCACCATGTTCGGCCCGGACTTCCCCTACGCGTACGACGACTTCCTCGGTCACCCGGCCGGGCTCGGGCAGGTCCCCGCGACGGCGCACGGCACCGAGGTCGCGGTGGTCGGCGGCGGACTGTCCGGGATCGTGGCCGCGTACGAGCTGATGAAGATGGGCCTCAAGCCGGTGGTGTACGAGGCCGACCAGATCGGCGGGCGGCTGCGCACCGTCGGTTTCGACGGCTGTGACCCCTCGCTCACCGCCGAAATGGGCGCCATGCGGTTCCCGCCCTCGTCCACCGCGCTCCAGCACTACATCGACCTGGTGGGCTTGGAAACCCGGCCCTTCCCCAACCCGCTCGCCGAGACGACGCCGTCGACCGTGGTCGACCTCAAGGGCGAGTCCCACTACGCCCGCACCCTGGACGACCTGCCCGATGTGTACCGCCAGGTCGCCGAGGCGTGGAACGCCTGCCTGGAGGAGGGCGCCGACTTCTCCGACATGAACCAGGCCATGCGCGAGCGCGACGTCCCCCGCATCCGGGAGATCTGGGCGCGACTCGTCGAGAAGCTGGACAACCAGACCTTCTACGGTTTCCTCTGCGACTCGGAGGCGTTCCGGTCCTTCCGGCACCGGGAGATCTTCGGTCAGGTCGGGTTCGGCACCGGTGGGTGGGACACGGACTTCCCCAACTCGATCCTGGAGATCCTCCGGGTCGTCTACACCGAGGCCGACGACCACCACCGCGGCATCGTCGGGGGCAGTCAGCAGCTTCCGCTGCGGTTGTGGGAGCGGGCGCCGGGCAAGATCGTCCACTGGGCGCCGGGCACCTCGCTGTCCTCGTTGCACGACGGCGCCCCGCGTCCCGCGGTGACCCGACTGCACCGCACGGCGGGCAACCGGATCACGGTCACCGACACCACGGGCGACATCCGCACCTACCCGGCGGTGGTGTTCACCGCCCAGTCCTGGATGCTGCTGTCGAAGATCGACTGCGACGACGCGCTGTTCCCCATCGACCACTGGACGGCCATCGAGCGCACCCACTACATGGAGTCGAGCAAGCTGTTCGTCCCCGTCGACCGGCCGTTCTGGCTGGACAAGGACGAGGCGACCGGCCGGGACGTCATGTCGATGACCCTCACCGACCGGATGACGCGGGGCACCTACCTGCTGGACGACGGTCCGGACAAGCCCGCCGTCATCTGCCTCTCGTACACCTGGTGCGACGACAGCCTCAAGTGGCTCCCGCTCTCCGCGCACGAGCGCATGGAGGTCATGCTCAAGTCGCTCGGCGAGATCTACCCGGACGTCGACGTCCGACGGCACATCATCGGCAACCCGGTGACGGTGTCCTGGGAGAACGAGCCGTACTTCATGGGGGCCTTCAAGGCCAACCTGCCGGGTCACTACCGGTACCAGCGACGGCTGTTCACGCACTTCATGCAGGACCGGCTGCCCGAGGACAAGCGGGGCATCTTCCTCGCCGGTGACGACATCTCCTGGACCGCCGGTTGGGCCGAGGGCGCCGTGCAGACCGCGCTCAACGCCGTGTGGGGCGTGATGCGCCAGCTCGGCGGGGAGACCGACGCCACGAACCCCGGCCCGGGCGACCTGTACGACGAGATCGCCCCGGTGGAACTGCCGGAGGACTGATCCGGCCGTCCGTCCCTGCGTTCCCCGGCGTTCCCCTGCGTTCCCCCTGACGGCGTCCCCGGCTCAGCCGGTGGGCGCCGTCACCGCGTCCCAGGCGGCCAGCGCGCGGTCCGCGATCCGCTCCAGCTCCGTGTGCCCGGCGCCGTCCCGGGCCTGTACCGACATGCCCTGGAGGACCGCCGTGTAGAACGCGGCGACCGCCCTGGTGTCGGTGTCGGACGTCAACTCGCCCGCGCGCACCCCCTGGTCGAGCCGGGCGCGCAGGGCGTCCGCACCCTCGCGACGGCGCTCCGCGAGGTGGTCGCGCACTCCGGAGCCGGACGGGGAGCAGTTCATCGCCGACAGCACGATCATGCAGCCCGCGGGACGGCCGTCATGGGCGTAGGCGCGGGCGTTCAAGCGCAGTACGGCGGCCACCGCGGCGTAGGCGGTCGGCTCCTCGACCAGGGCCCGGGTCGCCGGTTCGCCCTCGGTGGCGTCGTAGAGGGCGACGGCCTCCCGGAACAGCTGCTCCTTCGAGCCGAAGGCCGCGTACAGGCTCGGTGAGCTGATGCCCATGGCCGCGGTCAGGTCGGTCACCGAGGTGGCCTCGTAGCCGTACCGCCAGAAGGTCTCCATGGCACGGGCCAGAGCGGTGTCCCGGTCGAACGCGCGGGGGCGTCCACGGGGCGGGGGCATGACGGTCTCCCTTCGGTCGAGCAATTCTGTAACGAGCGACAAATATATGCCTTGACGTGCCGGGGTGTGGAGGTGAATGATTCTGTAGCGATCGACACAGAAATGGGAGGGGTGCGGGGATGAGCACATTGACCGGCAAGGTCGCGTTGGTGACGGGGGGCAGCCGGGGCATCGGGGCGGCCGTCGTACGCAGACTCGCCCGGGACGGGGCGGCCGTGGCGTTCACCTACGTCAGTGACCTCGGTGAGCAGCGCGCCGCGGCACTGGTGGCCGAGGTCGAAGCGCTGGGCGGCAGGGCGCTGACGATCAAGGCGGACTCCGCCGATCCGGCGGCCGTCGTCGAGGCCGTCCGGCGAACGGCGGACGAACTGGGGCGACTCGACGTCCTGGTCAACAACGCGGGCATCTTCCCCTTCGGGCCGGTGGAGGAGGTGACGCTCGAAGAGCTCGACCGGGCGCTCGCCGTGCACGCCCGGGCGGCGTTCCTCGCCGTACAGGCCGCCTCGCCGCACCTGCCGGCGGGCGGGCGGATCATCAGCATCGGCAGCAACCTCGCCGAGCGGGTGCCGTTCGGCGGCGTCGCGCTGTACTCCATGACCAAGGCGGCCCTCGGCGGGCTGACCCGGGCGCTGGCCCGGGAGTTCGGCCCGCGGGACATCACCGTGAACGTGGTGCACCCGGGGTCCACCGACACCGACATGAACCCCGGGAACGGCCAGGACGCCGACGACCAGCGGGCGTTGTCGGCGCTGGGACGCTTCCTGGCCCCCGACGACGTGGCCGCGACGGTCGCCCACCTGGCGGGGCCGGGCGGCCGGCACATCACCGGAGCGGCGATCACCGTGGACGCCGGGACCAACGCGTAACCCGGGGCGCCCCCGGCGGCCTCAGCGGGACGGGGTCAGCAGAAAGCGGGACACGAGGCCGACCGCCGCGTCCAGCCGGGCGGCGGTCTCGTCACCGAGCTCCGGCAGCCGGCGCAGCGCCCACAGGCAACGGGCCGAGGACCAGGCGGCGTCCCGCGCCCGCTCCAGGCTCCACGCCCCCGCCAGATGGGTGAGCGGATCCGCCAGCTCCAGCAGGTCGGGGCCTGGCATCAGCTCCTCGCGCACCTGCTCCTCCAACGCCACGAGCAACTCGCCGACCCGGTCGAACTCGTCCTCCAGGTCGGCGGGTTCGCAGGCGAGCGTACGGCAGGTGTCCACCACGGCCAGCGCCAGATCGTGCCCGATGTGCGCATTGACGCCCGCCAGCGCGAACTGCACCGGACGTACCCCCGGATGCCGGCGGAACTGGAACAGCGGCTGCCAACAGGCCGGCGGACGCTCCCCCTCCTCCACCGCCCGCACCGCCACCAGGTACCGCCGGGCGAAGAGGACGGCCAGGGTGGTCGCGGCCCGTCGGTCGGGGAAGCCACCGCCGTGGATGTCCCGGCCGACCCTTTCGGTGACGGTCAGGTAGACGCCGTTGAAGACCGACACCCCGTCTCCCGGCGGCCACTGCGCACCGAGCGCACGCATGGCCCGTACCACCGCGTCCACCCCGTGCGTCGGTGCGGGGAACTCCGTCAACCGTGTCATGGCGGCAGCGTCCCAGCTCTAGGCTGTCCCGGGTGCCGATGGGCCGGGGGCTTCCCCGGAACGGGGGAACGGTCGCACGGCACCGGGGGAGGGGAGGCGCCGTGCCCGGTGCGCACGCGAGGCGACCCGGCGGACGGGCGGGTGAGACCCGCCGTCCGCGTCGACGCCACGGACGGCACCGGACCGCGATGGTGCTGGCCGCCTCGGCCGTCGCCCTGCTCGGTACGGTCGCCGGCACGCTCGACGCACTGCGGGAGCGCGGCGGTCCGGCGCACGAGGCGCGGCCCCGGATCACCTCCACCCCGATCGTCCCGCCACTCCCGGTCGAACCGCCGCCGTCCCCCTCGCCCCGGCGCTCCGCCCCACCGGACGAGACGGCGACCCCGGGCCCCACCACCACCCCGTCGGCCAGCGCGAGCCGCACCCCGCGCCCGTCGGCACCGACCAGGTCCGCCCCCGCGCGCCCCGCGACCCGTGCGCCCGCCACCCGGAAGGCCCCCGCGTCCTCCGGGCTCTACCGTCACCCCGAGTCCCAGGTACTGGACTGGGTACGGGCCAACCCCGGTGACCCCCGGGCCGCGGCCATCAGGTCCGAGATCGCGGAGCGACCCGCCGCCGTCTGGTTCGCGGACTACACGCCCACCAACATCACCGCCCGGGTGCGGGCCGTGACCTCGGGCGGATCGGACAGCGGACGGGTTCCCGTGGTGGTCCCGTACACCATCCCCGACCGCGACTGCGGCGGCGCCTCCCAGGGCGGCGCCCCGGACACCGCCGCCTACGACGACTGGATCGACCGGTTCGCCGCCGGGCTCGGCGACGACGAGGTCATCGTCGTCCTCGAACCCGACGCGGTCGCCCTGGCCGACTGCCTCCCGGACGCCGCCCGCGAACGGCGCTACCAGTCCCTGGCCCGGGCCGGTCGGGTCCTGAAGGAGGCCAATCCGCAGGCCCGGGTCTACTTCGACGCCGGTCACTCCGGCTGGCACGCCCCCGCGACCATCGCGGCCCGACTGCGCGAGGCGGGGGCCGGATCGGCGGACTCCTCGGACGGGATCTTCACCAACGTCTCCAACTTCCACCGGACCACCGACGAGAACGCGTTCGCCCGGGCCGTGCTGGACGCCCTCGACGGGGCCCCCGGTCTCGGTGCCGTGGTCGACACCAGCCGCAACGGCAACGGCGCCCCCGCCGACGGTGCCTGGTGCGATCCGGCCGGCCGTGCGCTGGGCCGACCGCCGACCCTGAACACGGGGGAGCCCCGCCTCGACGCGTACCTGTGGGTCAAGCTGCCCGGCGAGTCGGACGGCTGCCGGGGCCGTCCGGGAACGTTCACCCCGGCGTACGCCTACGAACTCGCCACCGGCGGCTAGTTCGTCGCCCCGGGGCTACGTGCTGGCGATCTCCTTCCTGAGTTGGTGGGTGAAGCGACGCAGGAGGTCCAAGGTCTCCTGGAACTCGGCCCTACGGTCGTCCCTGCCGTCGGTGGGCCGGGTGCTCCAGACCCGACGCGCGAGGGCGTCGGCGAGGTCGACGGTGCCGTCGGCGCAGAGCAGGTAGAGGGCCGAGCGTGCTTCCTGCATCCGGTCCGCCAACTCGTCGGCCCCGGGGCCGTCGTCGCCGAGCCGGGTCTCCTTCAGGTGGTCCAGCAGTTGCGCCACTGCCGTGTTGAAGCCGATTCCGGCCTTGAGTTTCTGCTCGCGGAGCCACAGACGGTCCTGTCGGCGCGCGGTGAACCACGAACCGAGCAGGACACCCACGAGGCCGATGGCGGCCCCGACGGCCACCGGCAGCACGTTCCCCACGGTCAGCTCCCCCCGACGTCAGTGACGTCAGGCTACCGAGAGGCCCCGAGCCCCCGCAGGCGCAACGGCCGGGACGCGCGCCGGGCCGTCGGCACCGTCGATATCGGCTCGCGCGACGCCCGCCGACCGAGCACCATGGGCCTGCGTACGCGAGACCTCCGGGAGGCGGGGCAGATGGCAGCGGCACAGGGGTTCGTGTTCGAGGAACGCGGCGACGGCACCGTGGAGATACGGCACCACGGGCGGTCGGCGACCGTTCTCCGGGGTGCCCGGGCCGCGCGGTTCCTCCAGGAGGCGGCGACCGGTGACCAGCAACGGGTCATGGCCCGTTGGACCGGCAACTACCGGCGGGGCAACGAACGGACCGCCCGCCAGCACCCCCGCAACACCCACGGCCGGGGATAAGGTTTCCCCGCGCGGCACCGCACAGGGGCCGGGGCCCACGGCGCGCTGCGGACCCCGCCCGCGCCGCTACCCCCGGCGCGGGGTGTCGCCGTCCTTGCCGTCCGACCGGCGAGGAGCCTCGTCGTACGTCGACGTCCCGGAGTCCAACAACGGCTCCTGCGTCTTGAGGTGGGCCGGGGCCAGTGCGCGCAGCGCGTGGTATCCGGTGATGACGACGATGGTGCCCAGGGCGATGCCGCTGAGGGAGAACGTGTCGGAGAACTCCAGCGAGACGTTGCCGACGCCGATGACGATGCCCGCGGCGGCCGGCACCAGGTTCAGCGGATTGCGCAGGTCCACGCCCGCGTTGATCCAGATCTGCGCACCGAGCAGCCCGATCATCCCGTACAGGATGACGGTGATCCCGCCGAGCACCCCGCCGGGGATCGCCGCCACGACCGCACCGAACTTGGGGCACAGCCCGAACAGCAGCGCGAAGGCCGCCGCCGCCCAGTAGGCGGCCGTCGAGTAGACCCGGGTCGCGGCCATGACGCCGATGTTCTCCGAGTACGTGGTGTTGGGCGGGCCGCCCACGGCGGTGGACAGCATCGACGCGGCGCCGTCGGCGGAGATCGCGGTGCCCAGCTTGTCGTCCAGCGGATCACCGGTCATCTCGCCGACCGCCTTCACATGGCCCGCGTTCTCGGCGACGAGCGCGATGACCACCGGCAGCGCCACCAGCACGGCCGACCACTCGAACGACGGCCCGTGGAACGACGGCAGGCCGATCCAGTCCGCCCCGCCCACCGCCGACAGGTCGAGGCGCCAGTGGTCGACGACCTTCCCCGAGCCGTCGTTCGAGTGGATCATGCCGAAGACCCGGTCGAACAGCCAGGAGATCCCGTACCCGAAGAGCAGCCCCAGGAAGATCGCGATACGGGACCAGAAACCCCGTAGGCACACCACCGCGGCGCCGGTGAACAGCATCACCAGCAACGCGGTCCACTGGTCCTGCGGCCAGTAGGTGGTGGCGGTGACCGGCGCCAGGTTGAAACCGATCAGCATCACCACGGCGCCCGTGACGATCGGCGGCATGGCCGCGTGGATGATCCGCGCACCGAACCGCTGCACCGCGATGCCCACCAGGAACAGCGCCACGCCGACCACGAACACCGCACCGGTCACCGTCGCACTGGTGCCGCCCTGCGCCCGGATCACGGCCGCCACCCCGACGAAGGACAGTGAGCAGCCCAGGTAGCTGGGCACCCGGCCCTTGGTCGCCAGCAGGAAGATGGCCGTCGCCACCCCGGACATCATGATCGCGAGATTCGGGTCAAGGCCCATCAAAACGGGCGCTACGAAAGAGGCGCCGAACATGGCCACCACGTGTTGTGCACCCAGGCCGAAGGTCCGTGGCCAGGAAAGCCGTTCGTCCGGCCGGACGACGGCGCCCGGGGCGGGGGTCCGCCCGTCGCCGTGCAGCTTCCAGCGCACACCGAGGTCCATGGGGAGGTCACTTTCTGTCCGTACGCCGGGATGATCGGGGACATGCTAAAGGTCCCGGGATCGCCCGGTCCCGGCGGCATGGCACCGGCGCGCCCCCGCACCCGGCTGCCCGGCATCCGGACGCCCCCTGCTCCCGACCTGCGGCGCAGGGGCAGGCGGTCGGGAGCAGGGGGGCGTGTGTACGGATCGTCCGTCAGGGCTTCGAGGTCGGAGTCGTGGCGCTCGGCGAGTCGACCCGGGGTCGGGTGGTGCGCTCGGCCGTCCGGAGCACGCCCGCGAGGGCGATCAGCCCGAAGGCCAGCGCCGTGACCAGCCCGAACGACACCACCAGGCTCGTCAGATCGGCGAGCGCCCCGACGGCGGACGGTGCGAGCAGGCTCGACGAGTAGGTGACGGTGGCGACGCCCGCGATGGCCATGCTGGCGTTCGGCCCGCTGCGCCCGGCCGCGGCGAACGCCAGCGGCACGACCACGGCGACCCCCAGCCCGAGCAGGGCGAACCCGCTCATGGCCACCGCCGGATGGTTCGAGGTCACGACCATCAGTCCGCCGACCGCGGCGAGAGCGCCGCCCACCCGCACGGTCCGCACCGCGCCGAAGCGGTCGACGACCCGGTCGCCCGCCAGCCGCGCCACCGCCATGGTCAGGGTGAAACCGGTGGTGGAAGCGGCGGCCAGCCCCGGCGACGCGTCCAGGACGTCCCGCAGGTAGACGGCCGACCAGTCGAGGCTCGCGCCCTCCACGAAGACCGCGCAGAAGCCGACGGTGCCGATGAGCAGGGCCGAACGCGGCGGCAGCGCGAACCGGGGCGGCGGCTCCTCGTCCACTGCGGGCCGCATGTCCAGCACCCCGCGGCAGGCGGCGAGGCCCAGCAGTGTGAGGACGGCCGCCGTCAGGACGTGGTGCACGCGTGCGTCGGTGCCCAGGTGCGCGGCGAGGGTGCCGCCGACCGAGCCGATCAGGGCGCCCACGCTCCACATCCCGTGCAACCCGGACATGATGGACCGGTCGAGCCGTCTCTCCAGGTCGACGCCGAGCGCGTTCATCGTCACGTCCGACATCCCGGAGGTGGCCCCGTAGACGAAGAGCGCCACGCACAGGGTCGCCAGGTTCGGTGCCAGCGCGGGCAGGGCCAGCGACAGCGTCCACAGGGCCAGCAGTGCGCGCAGTGCGGTGCGTGCGCCGAACCGATGGCCGATCCTGCCGGCCAGGGGCATCGCGAGGGCCGCGCCGATCGCGGGGAAGGCGAGGGCGAGCCCCAACTGGCCGGCGCTCACCCCCGCGTGGTCCTGGATCCACGGCACCCGGGTCGCGAACGATCCGGTGACCGCGCCGTGCACGCAGAACACGGCGGCCACCGCGTACCGGGCGCGTCGAACCGCCGTCGTGACCTGGGCCGTCGAGGCCCCCTTGCTCGCCATTCGGTGTTGCCTCCCGCTGTGCCCGGCCCTCGGGCCGGTCCTCGTGCCGACGGCCGGTCGACCGTCGTGGCCGTCCCGTCCGGTACGACCGCGGCGTAAACTATCAGGAACCTTGCCTGATAAATAGACCTCGATGTCGTCCGCACCCACGGGACTAGCGACGGAACGGCAGGACAGGACGGCCGGCGACCCGCCGGTCGGCGTCTGGAAGGATCGACCGCATGCCCGCATCACCGAGCACGGCCCGCGCCATCAACGACCGGCTCGCGCTGAGCCTCCTCCAGAGCAAGGGCCCCCTGACGGCCGGGCAGCTCAAGCAACTCACCGGCCTGTCCCGGCCCAGCGTCGCCGACCTGGTCGAGCGGCTCCAGCACAGCGGCCTGGTCACCGTCGTCGGCGAGTCCGGCGCCCAACGGCGCGGCCCGAACGCCCGGCTGTACGGGATCGTCGCCGACTACGCGCACCTGGCCGCGCTCGACGTCCGCAAGCAGAGCGTCTCCGTGATCGTCTCGGACCTCGTCGGCCAGGTGGTGGCCGAGGCATCGGCCCCCGTCACCGGCGACCCCCGGACGGCCGCGGCTCAGGTCGTCGCCCTCGTCGAGCGGACCGCGGAGCGGGCCGGGGCCACCGCTCTGCACAGTGTGGGGGTTGGCGCGCCGGGCCTCGTCGACCCGGCCACCGGCGAACTGCGCAACGGCACCGGCCGGCCCACCTGGCACCACAGCCTGATGACGGCCCTCCAGGAACGCCTCCCGACCCGGGTGATCGTCGAGAACGAGACCAACCTCGCCGCCCTGGCCGAACAGCGGGAGGGCGCCGCGCGGGACCGCGACACCTTCGTCCTGCTCTGGCTCAGCCACGGGGTGGGCGCCGCGATCGTCCTCGACGGAGCCCTGCGCCGGGGCGCCTCCGGCGGTGCCGGCGAGATCGGGTTCCTCCCCGTGCCCGGCACCGACGGCCTGCCCTCCGTCCACTCCTGCGGCGGCGGCTTCCACGACCTCGCCGGGTCCGGCGCCGTCGTCGACCTCGCGACCCGGTACGGGATGACGGCCGCCGCCGTCGCCCACGAGCCGCCCGCCGCCGCCGTGGTCCGGGCGGCGGTCGCCGGGGCGCCGCCGGCCGGACCCGCCGCGCTGCCCGGCGGCGCCGACGCCTTCCTCGACGCGCTGGCCGCCCACATCGCCGTGGGCACGGCGGCGGTCACCGCCGTGCTCGACCCCGGTTGCGTCGTGCTCGGCGGCGAGGTGGGCCGCGCCGGGGGAGCGGACCTCGCCGCCCGGGTCGGCGCCCGCATCGCCGCGCTGACCCCGCTGCGCACCGAGGTCCGTCCCGGTGAACTGGGCGGCGCCGCGGTCCTGCGCGGCGCCCTGTTCACCGCGCGGGACGCCGCACAGGACGAGTTGTTCTCCCCTCAGCCCCTCTTCGACGGTTCGAGGACCCTGGTCAGGAACGCCTCGAACGTCTCCCGCCCCACCGCCCGGTCCGGGGTCAGATGACCACCCGCGCGTAGCGCCCGCGCCACCTTCCCGGGCAGCGGCACCCGCACGGTCCGCCGGCGCCGCCCGCTCGCCGCCAGGTACGCCGTCGCCAACTCGCCGAGGTCCCGCACCTGCGGTCCGCCCAGTTCGGGCACCCGGCCGGCCGGTGTCCCGTCCGCCAGTTCCGCCAACCGGTCCGCGACCTCACCGGACCCGATCGGCTGATCGGCCACCCCTGCCGGGACGAACATCACCGGCGGCTTGGCCAACCCCGTCAGCAGGGTGAGCACCAGATCGTGGAACTGCGTCGTCCGCAGGATCGTCCAGCCGGTGCCGGACGCCTCGATCAGCCGCTCCACGGCCCACTTCGTCCGGTAGTACCCGAGCGGCACCCGGTCGACCCCGACGATCGAGATGTAGACGAGGTGCCCCACCCCCGCCCGCCGGACGGCCTCGATCAGACGGCGGGCGGCCACTTCGTCCCCGCGCTGCCCGCTCGCGCAGTGCACGACCACGTCCGCCCCGCGCAACGCCTCGTCCAGCGGACCGCTCCCCTTGACCAGGTCCACCGCGTACGGCTGGGCGCGCCGGCTCACCACCCGCACCGTGTGCCCCGCCTCCCGCAGCCGGTCCACCACCTGCCTGCCGAGCGTTCCCGTACCGCCGGTCACCACCGTCGTGGTCATCGCGCACCCGCCTTCCGCTGCCGTCGACGTCCCGAACGGAACGCCCTCACCAGTCACGACGGACACGGGGCCGCATCCGTGACACCCACGCCGACGCACCCCTCGATCGGCGGACGCGCCTGCGTCAGGGCGGCACGGCGCAGCGGGGACGTACGCGGGGGGGGCGTCGCGGCTCGACGGACCCAGGACCGCCATGGACCCGGCGGCGGGCAAGGGCCGTAGACTCCGCCGCCGGGCGCTCCGTCGAACGCTGGCCGCGTCCGAGGGCAGGGCTCCTCCTTGGGGGTGACGCAGAGAGTAGGGAGCCCTTCACAGCTCCGTCAATAGCCGGGCGCATCGCCCAAGTCGACTGTCCGGAAATTGAGTTGCCGTCGGGGGCGGACATCGCGCCCGCACGGGCGCCCCCTTGTGAGCCAGTCCACAACCACGCGCCCGCATGGCCCGCCGGCGAGCGTGGCAGACTGGTTCCGTACCAGCAGCAGCGCACTCCGGGGTCGGTGAAAGTCCGAGCCGGCGGTTAAAGTCCGCGACCCGGTCACCTCCAGTGACCGGTTGACCAGGTGAAATTCCTGGACCGACGGTGAAAGTCCGGATGGGAGGCAGTGCGCGCGGGCGAGCACGTCAGGTGTGCGCCGAGGTCCGGTGCCGTCCTTTCCGCGGACGGTCACGACCCCGTGCCCCCGGTGTGTCACGTCCGTCTTCTGTCGTCCTCGACAGCCCCGGAGTCCGTGCCCGAAGAGGCAGGAGGACCCGGTGGCCACCGCAGCCGAAGCAGCCGCCATGCGGCGCGCCGTCGCGCTCGCCGCGCACGGACTCGGCCACACCAGCCCCAACCCCGTCGTCGGGTGCGTCCTCATCGACGCCCGCGGCGAACCGGTCGGCGAGGGCCACCACCAGCGTGCCGGAGGCCCGCACGCCGAGGTGCACGCCCTGCGCGCGGCCGGCGAGCGGGCCCGCGGCGCCACCGCCGTGGTCACCCTCGAACCCTGCGACCACACCGGCCGCACCGGCCCCTGCTCCCGGGCCCTGCTGGCCGCCGGAGTGACCCGGGTCGTCTACGCCGTGGCCGACCCCACCCCCGATGCGACCGGCGGCGCGGACACCCTGCGCGCGGCCGGCGTCGACGTGGAACGCGGGCTCCTCGCCGCCGAGGCCGAGACGGTGAACGCCGCCTGGCTGACCTCCGTGCGGCGCGGACGCCCCCACGTCACCTGGAAGTACGCCGCCACCCTCGACGGCCGGACCGCCGCCGCCGACGGCACCAGCCGGTGGATCAGCTCGCCGCAGGCCCGGGCCGACGTGCACCGGTTGCGCGCCGAGTCCGACGCCGTCGTCGTCGGCGCGGGCACCGCCCGGGCCGACGACCCCCACCTCGCCGTCCGCGGGATCGAGGGCGCCCGCCAGCCGCTGAGGGTCGTCCTCGACACCTCCGGCACCGCGGTGCGCCCCGGCGCCCGGGTCCTGGACGCCGCGGCACCCACCCTGATCGCCGTGGCCGAGGACGTCACCGCGACGCCGTTCAGCAGCGAGGGCGCCGCGCAGCCGGCGGTCGTCCGGCTCCCCCGCGCCGAAGGGGGCCTGTCCGTTCCCGCCCTGCTCGCCGACCTGCACGCCCGGGGCGTGCGGTCCGTGCTGCTGGAGGGCGGCGCGCGGCTCGCCGGAGCGTTCGTCGCCGCCGGAGCCGTGGACCGGGTGATCGGTTATCTCGCCCCGGTCCTGCTCGGAGGCGGGCCGGCCGTCCTGAACGGCGCAGGAATCACCACCCTCGCCGAAGCGTTGCGCCTCGACATGAACGAGACCGTCCCGGTGGGAGCCGACCTCCGCATCACCGCGACGCCCGCTCCACCCGCCCCTTCCGGGCCCGCCACAGCCGCCGTTCCTCCCGCGCACACGAAGGAGCACTGACCGTGTTCACCGGAATTGTCGAAGAACTCGGCGAGATCACCGCAGTCCAGGAACTCGGCGACGCCTCCCGCTTCCGTCTGCGCGGTGCCGTCGTCACCCAGGACGCGGGGCACGGCGACTCGATCGCGGTCAACGGCGTCTGCCTGACCGTCGTGGAGCTGACCGGCGACGAGTTCACCGCCGACGTCATGGCCGAGACCCTGAAGCGGTCGAGCCTCGGCGCCCTCGCCGTGGGCTCCCGGGTCAACCTGGAACGGCCCACCGCGGTCGGCGCCCGACTCGGCGGCCACATCGTGCAGGGCCACGTCGACGGCACCGGGACGGTCCTGGCGCGGGAGCCCTCCGAGCACTGGGAGATCGTCCGGATCTCGCTGCCCCGGGAACTGGCCCGCTACGTCGTGGAGAAGGGCTCCATCACCGTCGACGGCGTCAGCCTCACCGTGGTGGAAGCGGGTGACGAGCACTTCACCGTCAGCCTCATCCCGACCACCCTCGACCTGACCACGCTCGGCATCAAGCGCCCCGGCGACCCGGTCAACCTGGAGGTCGACGTGATCGCCAAGTACGTCGAGCGGCTGCTCGGGGCCCGCGGAGAACAACGATGAGCGGGCTGGGCTGGCTCCAGTCCACCGCGTTCACCGCCTTCGACCAGCGGGTCATCTGGTCGGACCTGATCGGCAACTCCGTCGGACTGGTCGCCCTGGCGCTCGGCTGGCGCCGTTCGCTGTGGACCTGGCCCGTGCAGCTGCTCTCCGGCGTCATCCTCGTCGCCGCGTACGCCCACGCCGAACTCGCCGGTGGCGTCGGCAAGCAGCTCCTCGTCATCGGGGTCGCCCTGTGGGGTTGGCGCCAGTGGACGCGCGGCAGGCAGGAGGCCGGTGACGGCTCCCTGGCCGTCCGCTTCGCCACCTGGAAGGAACGGGGGCTGTTGCTGGGCGGCACCGCGCTCGGCACCCTCGCCGTCGGCCTGCTCTTCACCGCCGTGCCCGAACTGTCGTGGAACCCGTGGCCCGACGCGTACATCTTCGTCGGCACCCTGGCCGCGATGGTCGCCCAGGCCCGGGGCCTGGTGGAGTTCTGGTTCGCCTGGATCCTCGTCGACGTCGTCGGCGTCCCCCTCGCCTTCTCCAGCGGGCTCGCCTTCTCGGGCCTGGTCTACGTCGTCTACTTCGCCCTCGCCCTGTGGGGCATGCGCGACTGGTGGCTGCGGTCCCGAGCGGCTGCGCAGCCCCCACTGAAAGGAGTCCCCGCATGAACGGCCACCCGGCATCCGGCACCGTCCTCCCCGGACGACACCTCCCGCCCGTCCGGCCCGCCGGTGCCACCGGGGGGAGTGACAGCGCACAGGGCACCGACGACGAGCGGTTGACCCTCGATCCGGTGGAGCGGGCGATCGCGGACATCGCCGCGGGCCGCCCCGTGGTGGTGGTGGACGACGAGGACCGAGAGAACGAGGGCGACCTCGTGCTGGCCGCCGAGAAGGCCACCCCCGAGATCGTCGCCTTCATGATGAGCGAGTGCCGGGGCCTGATCTGCGCCCCGATGGAGGGCGTCGAACTGGACCGCCTCCAACTGCCGCAGATGGTCGACGAGAACACCGAGTCCATGCGGACCGCGTTCACCGTCTCCGTCGACGCCGGCGCCGCGCACGGCGTCACCACCGGGATCTCCGCCGCCGACCGCGCCACCACCCTGCGCCTCCTCGCCGACGGGACCTCCGCGCCCGGCGAGTTCGTCCGGCCCGGCCACGTCTTCCCGCTGCGCGCCCGCCCCGGCGGCGTGCTCGCCCGGGACGGTCACACCGAGGCCGCCGTCGACCTGGCCCGGCTGGCCGGACTGCGGCCCGCCGGGGCCATCGTGGAGATCGCCGGCGAGGACGGCCGGATGCTGCGGCTGCCCGAACTCGTCCCGTTCGCCCGCAAGCACGGCCTGTCGATCATCTCCATCGCCGACCTGATCGCCTACCGCAGGACCACCGAGGAACCCGCCGTACGCCGCGAGGCCGCGGTACGACTGCCCACCGCGCACGGGGACTTCACGGCGTACGGGTACCGCGCGACCGCCGACGGCGTCGAGCACCTCGCCCTGGTGTACGGGGAGGTCGGCGACGGCGAGGACGTCCTCGTACGGGTCCACTCCGAGTGCCTCACCGGAGACGTCTTCCAGTCCCTGCGCTGCGACTGCGGACCGCAGTTCCAGGCGTCGATGGAACGGGTCGCCGCCGAGGGCCGGGGCGTGGTCGTCTACCTGCGCGGTCACGAGGGCCGCGGCATCGGCCTGATGTCCAAGCTGCGCGCCTACGAACTCCAGGAGCGCGGGCACGACACCCTCGACGCCAACCTCGAACTGGGGCTGCCCGCCGACGCCCGCGACTACGGCGCCGGCGCCCGCATCCTCAAGGACCTCGGCGTGCGCAGCCTGCGGTTGCTCACCAACAACCCGGAGAAGACCGACGCCCTGGTGCGGCACGGTCTCGCCGTCAACGGACGCGAACCCGTGCCCGTGCAGGCCGGTGAACACAATCTGCGCTACCTGCGCACCAAGCGGGACCGCATGGGGCACGACCTGCCCTGGCTGGACGCCCCCGCCACCCGGGCCTGCGCCAACCAGTGACATCCGGGGCACGCCCCGACACCCTGAAGCACCCGCAGGACCCGCACCACCGGCACGACGTCAGAGCAGTACGAGCCCCATGAGAACCAGGAGCAGCGCGTGAGCGGCAACGGCGCACCCGAACTGAGCGTGAAGAACTGCGGCGACCTGCGGGTCGCCGTCATCGCGGCCCAGTGGCACGAGACGGTGATGGACGGACTGGTCGAGGGCGCCTTGCGGGCCCTGCGGGAACTGGGCATCGACGAGCCCACCCTGCTGCGCGTCCCGGGCAGCTTCGAACTGCCCGTGGTCGCCAAGGTGCTCGCCGGCCGCGGTTACGACGCGATCGTCGCCCTCGGGGTGGTCATCCGCGGCGGCACCCCGCACTTCGACTACGTGTGCCAGGGCGTCACCCAGGGCCTCACGCAGGTCGCGGTGGACTCCGGTGTCCCCATCGGGTTCGGGGTCCTGACCTGCGACACGGAGGAGCAGGCACTCGACCGGGCGGGGATCGAGGGCTCCCGCGAGGACAAGGGCCACGAGGCCGTCACCGCCGCCGTCGCGACCGCGGCGACCCTGCGCACGGTCGCCGAGCCCTGGCGCTGACCCCGGTGTCCACGGGCCGTTAGGGGGAGCCCGCGCGGGTCCCGTAGAGTGGTCCGCACCATGTCCAAGAAGACGTTCGAGGAGCTGTTCACGGAGCTCCAACACAAGGCCGCCCACGGTGATCCGACCACCTCACGCACCGCCGAACTCGTCGACAAGGGTGTCCACGCCATCGGCAAGAAGGTCGTCGAGGAGGCCGCCGAGGTCTGGATGGCCGCCGAGTACGAGGGCAAGGAAGCCGCCGCCGAGGAGATCTCGCAGCTGCTCTACCACGTCCAGGTGATGATGGTCGCGCGCGGGATCTCCCTCGACGACGTGTACGCCCATCTGTAGAGCGCGCGCCGCCGGCGCGCGCTCGGCCACCGCCCCGCGCGCCCGGGCGACGGAGCCCTTCCGGCCCGTCGCCGTCCTCGCGCCTGACGCACACCCCGCACCGCTGACGCACACCCCACCGCTGCCACACGTAAAGGAACTGGCCTCATGCTGCGCATCGCCGTCCCCAACAAGGGTTCACTGTCCGGACCTGCGTCGGCGATGCTCCATGAGGCCGGCTACCAGCAGCGACGGGAGTCCAAGGAACTCGTCATCGTCGACCCGGACAACGAGGTCGAGTTCTTCTACCTCCGCCCCCGCGACATCGCGATCTACGTCTCCTCCGGTCGTCTCGACATCGGCATCACCGGCCGCGACCTCCTGGTGGACTCCGGTGCCAACGCCGAGGAGATCCTGCCGCTCGGCTTCGCCCGCTCCACCTTCCGGTTCGCGACCCGCCCGGGCACGGCCGCCGGCGTCACCGACCTCGGCGGGCTGACCGTCGCCACCTCCTACGAGGGCATCGTCGCCAAGCACCTCGCCGACAACGGCATCGACGCCTCGGTGGTGCACCTCGACGGCGCCGTGGAGACCGCGATCGAGCTCGGGGTGGCCCAGGTCATCGCCGACGTCGTGGAGACGGGCACCTCGCTGCGCAACGCCGGCCTCGAAGTGATCGGCGACCCGATCATGACCTCCGAGGCGATCGTCATCCGTCGCACCGGCGCCACCACCGAAGAGCCCAAGGCACAGCAGTTCCTCCGCCGGCTCCAGGGCGTCCTGGTCGCCCGGAGCTACGTGATGATGGACTACGACTGCCGCGCCGAGCACCTGGAGGAGGCCGTCGCCCTCACTCCGGGTCTGGAGTCCCCGACCGTCTCACCGCTGCACAACGAGGGCTGGGTCGCCGTCCGCGCCATGGTGCCCGCCAAGGAAGCCCAGCGGATCATGGACGACCTGTACGAGCTCGGTGCGCGGGCCATCCTCACCACCGCCATCCACGCCTGCCGCCTCTGAAGAAGACCGAGACCATGCCCGACACTCCCGCACCGGCCCCCGGCACCCCTTCCCCGGGGAACCAGGACGGGCCCCCGACCGCGGCGGTCACCGCTCCGGCCCTGCCGGCCCTCCCGGTCACCTTCCGCCCGTCCCTGATCCGGGTGATCCTGCTCGGCTCGGGCGTCGCGATCCTCGTCGTCCTCACGGTGATCGCGTTCATCCTGCCGCAGCTCAGCCCGGGGGAGCGCACCAGCTTCGTCTTCACCGGGGTGCTCTGCCTCGGTGTGCTCGCCCTGCTGGGCCGCCCCAAGATCGTCGCCGATGAGCAAGGGCTGACGGTCGTCAACGTCGCCTCGTCGCGACGGCTGGAGTGGGCCCAGGTCGTCCAGGTGAACCTGCGCCCCGGTGACCCCTGGGTCTTCCTGGACCTCAGCGACGGCACCAGCCTCCCCGCCATGGGCATCCAGCCCGGCATGGCCCGCGAACGCGCCATCGGCGACGCCCGCACCCTGCGGGCCCTCGTCCAGGACCGGGCCACGGGCCACCGCGCCTGATCCGTCGGGGGCGGGGCCCGTCCGGCCGCGCGGGCAGCCGGGGTCAGGCCCCGGCCAGCGGTTTGCCGGGCCCCCGTCCCGACAGGACCTCCCCGTACGCCTGCATCAGATCGGGCAGCCGCAGGGTCGCGAGATCGTCCCGGCTCGGCGTGCACGTGTAGCCGGACAACCTGAGGTCCCGGTACGCGCAGCTCTTCTCGTACAGCGTGCGCAGGAAGCGGCCGTTGCCCAACTCGTCGATCCAGCCCTGGTCCACCACATGACCACTGATGGAACGCAGCTCGTCCACCGCCTCCTCGTCCCAGGCGTCACCGTTCTCGGCCGCGAGCACCTGACCGATCGCGGTCAGTTCCAGGGGACGGTACGAGGGGAAGTCCACCCGCGTGGTGAAACGTGACGACAACCCCGGGTTGGCGGCGAGCAGCCGGTCCATGCCCTCCGGATAGCCCGCGAGGATCACCACCAGGTGGTCGCGGTTGTCCTCGGCCCGCTTGAGCAGGACCTGGAGCGCCTCGTCCCCGTACGCGTCCCCCTTGCCGTAACCGGAGTTGGACAGCGCGTACGCCTCGTCCAGGAAGAGCACCCCGCCGATCGCGGAGTCGATCAGCTCGTTCGCCTTCACCGCCGTCTGCCCGAGGTACTCGCCGACCAGGTCGGCGCGCTGCGCCTCCACCAGATGGTCCCCGCCGAGCAGCCCGAGGGCGTAGAAGACGCGGCCCAGTATTCGGGCGACCGTGGTCTTGCCGGTGCCGGAGGGGCCGGAGAACACGAAGTGCCGTTTCGGCGGCTGCACCGGCAGCCCCTGGCCGGCCCGTAGCCGTGCCATGTTCAGCTGCGCGGACAACGCCTTGACCTGGCGCTTCACCGGGTCGAGGCCCACCATGCGCTCCAGTTCGGCGAGCGCGTCCGCGAGCAGCGAGGGATCGGCCACCGGGGTCGAAGGGCGGTGCGGGGAGGGCCCCGAGGCCTTCTCCCGGACGGGGTCCCCGAGCCCCGGCGCTCCACCGACGGCGGGGTCCGAGGGCGGTTCGCCCACCTTCACGTCCCGGCCTTCGGCGTCGAACAGGGGGTCGGGCCCCACGGCGTTCTCCGGAGCGGGCACCGGCAGCGAGAAGGGCGCGAGGTCGAGGACGTCGTCGAAGCCCTCCCCCTCGGCGATCGCCGCGAGCCGGGCCGAGGTGTCCATGAACGCGGGGTCCACCCGGTGCACGGCCCGGTAGAGCGGGAGCGCCGCCGCGCTGCGACCGGTGCCCTCCCGGGCCCTGGCCAGCCAGTACCGCAGCTCCTTGCGCTGCGGCTGCTCGCTGCGGCACCGCATCAGCGCCGCCGACAGCAGCGGCTCGGCCTGGCCGAACATCTCCAGCCGCACCCGGGCCATCCCGCCGAACAGTCCCGCCTCGATCCCGAGCAGCGGATCGTCGAGGAGCGGGTCGGTGTGGCGCACCAGCCGCTCCCAGTCCTTGACCAGGTAGGAGCGGCAGGCGTGCAGGAACCGCACCTGCGGGTCGGCGTCGACCGGCGGCAGTCCGGCGAGGGCCCGGTCCAACTCGGGCACGTGGCGCCCGTCGAGCCAGTGCGAGGCGTGCGCGAGCAGCAGGTCCCGGGGCCGTTCGAGCACCGGTTGTACCCACCAGCCCAGCCAGTACCAGGAGTTCAGGGTGCGCCGGTGCCGGGCACGCTGCTCGCCGAAGCGCTCGCGGTGCTGGTACATGCGCAGCAGCGCCGTGGTGGTGTCCACCCGGAGCGCGTGCAGCCCCAGCCATCCGTCGGCCAGCCCGGGGTCCATCCGCACGGCCGTCCTGAATTCCTCTTCCGCCTGTGGATACGCCCCCATCGTGTAGGCGTCCACACCGCGCAGCCACGCTAGTTCCGCCGGGGCCGGAGCGCCCTGGGTGCCGAAGTCCATCACGTCCCCCACAAGCCGTGCCCCCGATGATGTGCCGGTTCTCGCCGGTGCCGGTCGGTACCGGCCATTGACAGTTGAAGTTCCCCTGTCGACCCGTGTGGAACCGCTGTGCCGTGGACGGAAGTTGAGCCAGTGCGTGAGCCGCCGTCCGTCGGTCGCACCGCACGCATCGTACCCGCGTGGCGCGGCTGGATCTAAGGGTGCCCGCAATGCCGGTTCCGTGCAGGGGGTGTGCGGGGGGCGCACGCGATGGTGACCGACGGTGAGCGCCCGGCATCGGTCCGCGCCCGGAAACATGTGAACGAAGGGGGTGTTGCCGGGCAGAACGAAGCCCCCGATCACGGGGGAACGACCGGGGGCTTCGCGACTACGGGCGACCCGAAGGCCGCACAGGGAGAACGTAAGACCTGTACGGCCCCCGGTCAAGCGCAGCGGAAGCCCTGACGAAAACCGCTTTCCGGGCATCCCCGAGCACTCCTATTGAGCCTCACGCTCAGTGACGGATTGATGTGGTCTTGACGTCCCGACTGCCTCGGTGGGCCCGCCAGTTGACGCCGGCCCCGCACTCACCTCGTACCCCAGTGTTCCCTGGCGCACCACGAGATCGGCGAAGGGCAGCGTCGGATCCCCCGCGAAGTGCTCCTGCTCGGCGGCGACCCAGCGCTCCCAGAAGGAGTGCTGGGCGGGCCCGTCCCGCCGTCGGCCCCGCTCCCAGGCGGCCCCGCGCTCGTACTCCATCCACAGCACGCGGGCCAGCTCCGGGCGGAGGTCCCGTCGTCCGGCACCCACCCCCTCCAGCAGCACCACCGGCGCCGGTGCGAGGCTCCGGGGCGCGCCGAACGCGCGGGCGTTCCAGTCGTAGGGGGCGTACCGGGCGGGCTCCCCCCGTCCCAGCGGCGTGATGACCTGCCGCAGCAACCGGTCCGTCCAGGCGAAGAGTTCGGTGTGCGTGGCGAAGTCGTCCAGGTGCAGCACGGGGGCGCCGTCGAGGGCCTCGGCGAGCACGGCGGCGAAGGTCGTCTTGCCCGATCCCGCGTGCCCGTCGACCGCGATCAGTCGGACCGGGCCGCAGGACGGCGGCAGCAGCGCCAGGTCCGCGGCGAGCCGGCGCACCGCGGCCGACGCGGCACGGGGGGCAGGTGTGGGCGCGGTCATCGCCTTCAGGGTACGACGGCGCCGCATTGCTCCGGTCGGGAGCGGTGGCCCCGTCGGCCCCGTCGTCGCTGGTCAGGACCGGGTGACCCGGGCGATAGTGGTCGGACGGCGGCTCGGACCGGGCCGCCCGCGTCCGACGTGACCAGGCACCGACCGGGGGTTCTCCGTCCATGACCGCGCCCGAAGGAACCTCCCGCCGCACGGTGCTGACCGCCGCCTGCGCCGCCGTCACGGCCACCACGGCCGCCGCCGACTCCCGTCCGGCGCCCCGGGCGGCAGTCCCCGCAGGGCCCGTGGCCCACCACGGCTGGACCTCCTGCGCCGACTGGGCGCGGGGCACCGCCCGGGGCACCCGCGTCGTGGACGCCGCCCACCCCCGTCTGGCGATCGACGCGCCCACCGGCGTCACCGAGCGCACCGACCCCCGCACGGGCCGGTCCACGACCTGGGAGCACGCGGTGTGGACCGGCCCCGAGCAGGCCCTGGCCGTTGCGGCGAGCGAGGTGATCCCCTCCTGGAACGCGCACACCCCGCCCGGGACGTGGCTCCGGGTGGAACTGCGCGGTACCTACGCCGACGGCTCCCGGACCCCGTGGTACCTGATGGGCGACTGGGCCGCCGGCGACCGGGACGTCACGCGCACCTCGAAGAACGGCCAGGGCGACGGCCGCACCGCGGTGCGCACCGACACCCTCGCCGTCACCGACCCCGGCACCCGGCTGGTCGCCTGCCGGGCGAGGCTCACCCTGTACCGCACCCCGGGGAGCCGACCGGGCCCGCTCGTGCGGCGCCTCGGGCTGACGGTCAGCGACCTGCCCGACCGGTTCACCGTTCCGCCGGCGCCACCCGCCCTCCCCGGGGTCCACCGGGAGCTGCGCGTTCCCCGCTACGCGCAGACGGTGCACGCCGGCCGCTATCCGGAGTACGACAACGGGGGCGAGGCGTGGTGTTCGCCCGCCTCCTCCCAGATGGTGCTGGAGTACTGGGGGCGCCGCCCGACGGCCCGCGACCTCGCCTGGGTCGACCCGGCCTACGACGACCCGCAGGTCTGCCACGCGGCGCGCGCCACCTACGACCACGCCTACGGGGGTTGCGGGAACTGGTCCTTCAACGCGGCCTACGCAGCCTCGTACCCGCAGATGACGGCCGTGGTGACCCGGTTCACCTCGCTGGGCGCACTGGAGGGCCTGATCGCCGCGGGCATCCCGGTGATCACCTCGCTGTCCTTCCGGGCCGAGGAACTGACCGGCGCGGGTTACGGCACCCCCGGGCACCTGATGGTCGTCGTGGGGTTCACCGCCGGGGGCGAGGTGATCGCCCATGACCCCTCGTCCCCCTCGAACGCGGAGGTCCGGCGGGTCTACCGGCGACGCGAGTGGGAGAACGCCTGGCTACGGACCCGGCGGTACGGCGGCACCGGCCAGGAACTCACCGGATCGGGCGGGGTCGGTTACCTGTTCGTCCCGACGGATGACGGTCAGCGGCGCCGGGCCCTGGCCGCCCTGGGAATCCGTTGACCCGGCGCCCGTGCGGGATCGGCGGGTGCCCGTGTGATCAGCGGGTGACCACCCAGTCCGGGTGTCCCGGCATCGCCGGCGTCCGGCTGCCGTACAGCCACGGCCGCAGGAACGCTTCCATGTCCTCGTCCGTGACCTCACAGGCCAGGGCGATGAACTCCCGGGTGCCGGCGATCTCGCCCCGGTACCGCTGCGCCCACTCCCGCTCGATCGTCCGGAACGCGGCGCTGCCCACCTGCTGGCGCAGTGCGTACAGCACCAGTGCGGAGCCGTCGTAGCGCATCCGCTTGAACAGGTTCGGCTCGGTCGGTTCGGCGGGTGCCCCGAAGTCCCTGCGCCACTGGTCGTGTTGTGCGTACGCCGTCTTCATCGCGGTCTCCAGGGCGGTGCCGCCGTGCTCTTGCGAGTACAGCCGTTCGTAGAAGCGCGCGTGCCCCTCGCTGAGCCAGAGGTCGGACCAGGTGCGGATGCCGTTGCTGTTGCCGAACCACTGGTGGGCCAGCTCGTGCACCAGGGTGCGTTCGGCGGCGACGCGGTCGCCCAGCAGATCGGCCTTGGGCACCAGCGACAGCGTCTGGGTCTCCAGGGCCACCCCGAGGTCGGTGTCCGCGACGAGGACGCCGTACCGCTCGAAGGGGTAGGGGCCGAGCCGTTCCTCCAACCAGTGGAGATGGGCGGCGGTCAAGGCGCGGTAGCGCTCGGTGGAAGCCACCAGGGCGTCCGGGACGACGTCCCGGATCGGCAGCCCCCGCGGACCCTCGTCCTCGACGAACGTGAACTGTCCGACGGCGAGTTGGGCGAGCGGCACGGCGAGCGGCTGCTGGGAGTCGTACGTCCAGCGGACCCGCCCGTCGGCCCGCTCGGTGCGCTCGGTCAGCCGCCCGTTCGCGACGGCTTCGACCCCGGGCGGGGTGGTGATCCGGAAGGTCAGCCGGGCACGCCGGCTCGGATGGTCGTCGGCGGGGAAGAGCATCCGGGCGCCATTGGGCTGCGGGTACACGACCGTGCCGTCCGGGGTGGGGATCCACCCGTAGTCCTCGATGGCGTCGGTGCGGTGCCGGGTCTGCGTCGGATCGGCGGTGTAGCGCACCACGACGGTGAAGGCGCTGTCCTCGGCGAGCGGACGCGACGGGGTGACGACGAGTTCGTCGCCGTCCCGCTCGGTGCGGGCGGGCGCCCCGTCGACGGTGACGGACCGCAGGGTGTTGCCCGCGAAGTCGAGGTGGAAGCGGGACAGGTCCTGGGTGGTGCGCGCGGTGATCGTCGCGGTGGCCGGGAACGCGCTGCGCGGGGCCTTCCAGTCCAGCTCGACGAGGTAGTGGCTCACCCGGTAGCCGCCGTTGCCGTCCAGCGGGAAGAGCGGGTCGCCCGCGCCCGGCGCCCCCGGGGTGGCGGCCCGGGCCCCGGGGCCGGACGCCGTGGCCGGGGAGGTCGGGCCGGTCAGGGCCGCGAGGCCGGTCAGGGCCGTCAGGGCGGCGATCGCGGCCGTCCGCCCGTGGCGGCGCCGTGTCCGGTGTGCGTGCTGCGCTGCGATCGGTGTCACCGGGAACCCTCCGTCGGTCGGTGCCTCGGACGAGCGGCGCCGCACGGAGGTCAGCCGGGCGGCGCGGTCCGCTCGCACGGTAGACACCTGCCGGGGCGACGGCGTTGCACGGCGGGCCCGCCCGTGGAGCACGGTCGGCCGGCGCACTCCGGTCACCCGCCCCTTACGCCCCTTGCGCACCACGCGCGCTCCCCCGATCGGGGTTCCGCGGGGGCGCGGCCGACGACCACGGGGGCGTGACCGACGTCTCTACCGCACGGGCGGTCGTGGATGGCACAGTGAAGGAGACCCGTCGGGGTGCTCCCCACCGCACGACGCCGCACGACGACAGCGAGACGCCATGACCGCGACCTCCGCCACGGCCAGCACTGCCGCCACCCGCACGGGCGGCCCCCGAACCGACGGCCCCGCCGTCCTCGAACACGTCCTCGGCTGGACCCTGGTCGTCGTGGTCGCGCTGCTGGTCACCCGCCTCGGCCTCTTCTGAGGGCGGGCGCCGCGCCGCACATCCGGTAGCGGGGTTACCCGTGCCCCTTCCGGAGGGCGTCGAGGAGCCCGCAGAGGTGCCCCGAGGGGTGGACACCGGTTCTGCCATACTGCCGAGTGTTCCGTCGCCAGCCGGGAGGCACAGGCCGCCTTTGGATACCAGCCAGCAGCAGCGACCCGGCGGTCCACGCGCCGCCGACACCGGGCGACCCCGGACCCGCGGCAGCGACCGCTCCCTCACCCGACGGGCCGAACTCATCGCGATCGGCCGGAAGTTGTTCGCCGACACGTCCTACGACGCGTTGTCGATGGACGACATCGCCCGACAGGCGCACGTCGCGAAGGGCTTGATCTACTACTACTTCGAGTCCAAGCGCGGCTACTACCTCGCGATCATCGAGGACGCCGTCGCCGGTCTGGTCGCCCGCGCCGGCAGCGACACCGACCTCCCGGGACGCACCAGGCTCGAACGGACCATCGACGGCTACCTGCGCTACGCCGAGCACAACCAGGCCGCCTACCGCACGATCATCAGCGGCGGCGTCGGGTTCGACTCCGAGGTGCACGCCCTGCTCGGCGGGGTGCGGGAGGCGATCGTCGACACCATCGCCGAGGGCGCGTACGGGCGTCGCGACATTCCGCGCGTGGCCCGGTTGGCGCTCCTCGGCTGGCAGTGGAGCGTGGAGGGCGTCACCCTCGACTGGATCGACCGCGCCGACCCGTCCCGTGACGAGGTCCGCGAACTGCTGGTCCGGCTGCTCGGCAGCACCCTGCGCACCATCGAGGAACTCGAACCCTCCTGCCCGGCGCCGCCCCCCGCGACGGACGGACCCGCCCCTCCCGTCCCCGGGGCGCGGGTCGGCTGACGGACACCACGAAGGGGCGGGACCCGCGACCGGGTCCCGCCCCCATGTGGTTGCCGCGGTGGCTAGTTGAGCGCCTTGATCAGCTCACCGTTGGCCGTGTCACCGCTCAGCTCCCAGATGAACGTACCGGCGAGGTTCTGCTGGTTCTTGTACGTCATCTTCGTGGCGAGCGTCGCGGGGGTGTCGTAACTCCACCACTCGTTACCGCACTTGGCGTAGGCGGTGCCACCGACCGTGCCGGTCGTCGGGCACTTGGCCTTGAGCACCTTGTAGTCGTCGATGCCCTGCTCGTAGGTGCCCTGGGCCGGACCGGTGGCGCTTCCGCCGGGCGTCGACTGGGTGACGCCGGTCCAACCGCGGCCGTAGAAGCCGACGCCGAGCAGCAGCTTGGACGACGGGATGCCGAGGCCCTTCAGCTTGGTGATCGTGGCGTCCGAGTAGTAGTGGGGCTTCGGAATGCCGGGGTAGCTGGTGAGCGGCGAGTGCGGCGCGGTGGGGCCGGTCCGCGACCAGGCGCCGAAGAAGTCGTACGTCATCGGGTTGTACCAGTCGACGTACTGCGCGGCGCCCGCGTAGTCGGCGGCGTCGATCTTGCCGCCCGGCGAGGCGTCGGCCGGGATCGCGGACGTCACCAGCTGGGAACCGAACTTGGCGCGCACGGCACGCATCAGATCGGTGTACGCGGTCCGACCGCTGGTGTCGCAGCCGGCGCCACAGGCGTTCGGGTACTCCCAGTCGATGTCGATGCCGTCGAACACACCGGCCCAGCGGGGGTCGTTGACCAACTTGAAGCAGGACTCGGCGAAGGCGGTGGGGTTCTTCGCGGCCTGGGCGAAGCCGTTGGACCAGGTCCAACCGCCGAACGACCACAGCACCTTGATGTGCGGGTTCTTCGCCTTGAGTTCCTTGATCTGGTTGAAGTTGCCGCGCAGCGGCTGGTCCCAGGTGTCGGCGACGCCGTCCACGGACTGGGCGGCCGGGTAGGTCTTCTCCAGGGCCGCGTACGAGTCGCCCATACCGCACTGGCCGTTCTGGACGTTGCCGAAGCCGTAGTTGATGTGCGTCAGCTTCGCGGCGGAGCCGGAGGTCTGGATGTTGTTGATGTGGTAGTTCCGGCCGTAGACGCCCCATTCGGAGAAGTATCCGACGACCTTGGAGGCCCGCGGCGACAGGGGCTGTGCATCCGAAGCGGCCTCGCCCGCAGTCGCCGTGCTGGCCCCGGCGAGCAGGCCCGCCCCGAGGACGGCACAACAGGCGGCGGACAGGAGCGCCCGGAAACGGGCACGGGGACGGTGCGAATGTGACATCGACTCACCTCGTGGGGGAGAGGGAAGGGTGGGGGGAAGTGCTGCTGACGTACCGAGTCGGGCGTACGGGCGCCGGTCCCTGGACGCTGGGGGGCGTCGGGTACGCACCGGTGGGCGCGAACACGTGGGGTGTTCGGGGGGAACAGTAGGAGGACTAGACCAGTTGGGTCAATGGTGCGTACCAAGTTCCACCAGGCTGTTCGAAGATCGGCACCAGTGACGAACAGCCTCCGATCGGGCATACTCGACGCGCCACAGCCACCGGTCGGCTCCGCTCCGTGAACCGGAGCGCCACCATCGGCTGGGCAGTGCCGAAACTCCGGGGACCGGGGCTGCGCCACCGGCGCGGAACCCGTGCCGCGGATCTGCCGGAGACGTTCGCCGCACCCGGGCGGGCGCCCCCGAACTGCCCGACAGGGAGGACCGCGCATGCCCGACCACGTCCCACCACCCGTGGACCGGATCGCCCCCACGGACGAGGCCCGGGACCTGTTCTCGCTCGTGCGGGAACTGGCCCGGCGGGAGATCGCCCCGACGGCCGCCGAGGAGGAGGAAGCGGGTCGCTTCCCCCGCGAGCTCTTCACCCTGCTCTCCGAGTCCGGACTGCTCGCTCTGCCCTACGCATCCGCCCATGGCGGCGGGGACCAGTCCTACGAGGTGTACCTCCAGGTGCTGGAGGAGCTCGCCGCGGCCCGGCTCACCGTCGGACTCGGGGTCAGCGTCCACACCCTGGCCTGCCACGCCCTGGCCGGTTTCGGCACGAAGGAGCAGCAGGCCGAACACCTGCCCGCGATGCTCGGTGAGGGGCTGCTGGGCGCGTACTGCCTGTCCGAGCCCGCGTCCGGCTCCGACGCCGCCTCGCTGCGGACCAGGGCCGTCCGGGACGGCGACGACTGGGTGCTCACCGGGACCAAGGCGTGGATCACCCACGGGGGGATCGCCGACTTCTACACCGTCCTGGCCCGCTCGGGCGGTGCCGGTGCGCGCGGCATCACGGCGTACCTGGTGCCGGGTGACGCGCCCGGGCTGAGCGCCGCCGCCCCCGAGCGGAAGATGGGCATGAAGGGCTCGCCCACCGCACAACTCCACTTCGACGGGGTCCGGGTGTCCGACGCGCGGCGCATCGGCGCGGAGGGCCAGGGCTTCGCCATCGCCCTGTCGGCGCTCGACTCCGGCCGGCTGGGCATCGCCGCCTGCGCGATCGGGGTGGCCCAGGCGGCGCTGGACGCCGCGGTCGGGTACGCCGTCGAGCGGCGCCAGTTCGGCCGTCCCGTCGCCGACTTCCAAGGGGTGCGCTTCCTATTGGCCGACATGGCCACCCAGGTGGCCGCGGGACGCGCGCTGTACCTCGCGGCGGCCCGGCTGCGGGACGCGGGCCGCCCGTTCGGCAAGGAGGCGGCCATGGCCAAGCTCCTGTGCAGCGACACCGCGATGAAGGTCACCACCGACGCGGTGCAGGTCCTCGGCGGGTACGGCTACACCGCGGACTTCCCGGTGGAGCGCTACCTGCGGGAGGCCAAGGCCCTCCAGATCGTCGAGGGCACCAACCAGATCCAGCGCATGGTCATCGCCCGTCACTTGGCCGGCCCGGAGTCCTCCTGACCCCGAGCCGCCGCCCGTGGCGTCCCTGCGGCGCCCGCACGCCTAGCGCAGTGGCCCCGCGGCCGTTCCGCCGAACTGTCCCGGGCGCACCAGGGGCGCGGTGAGCCGTTCCCACTCCGGGTCGGGGCAGCCGGGCAGCACCCGGCCCCCCGCAGCCCACCGGGCCGCCAGCGCCCGGTAGATGGGCGGATCGGCGTCCGGTGCCGCCGGTGGCGGCCCGGCCGTGAGACGCCCCGGCAGCGGCCGGGGCGCAGGGCGACGCTGCGGGAGCGGCCGCTCGGCGCGGCGTGCCGGGAGCAACGGCCGCGGAATCGATTCTTCAGGCGAGGCGACGAGAACGCGGCGCATCCTGCCCGAACTGGGAAGGGTCGAGGTCATGCGTGGCCAACGCCCGGACGAACACGGCGGTCACCCCCGACGGCGGTCGTGCATGCGTACGACGGTGCCCACGGAAGGGTGACCCGCCGGCACGCCCGCGGACCGCTCCGGGGGGCGGGGCGTCAGACGACCCCCGCTCGGTGGGTCCTGGTCGGGGACGCGGTCCCGGCCCGGCGGTCCGCAAAGCCGCAGCGTCGGGAGACGGTCGTCGCGCCCGTGGCCCCGGACGGCTGCGCCGGGCCGGCGTCCGGACGGGGAACGCCGGAGGAACGGTGCGTGGGTGGGGTGGGTGCGTCGGCGCGGAGGGCGCGGGGCGCTCAGGCCGCGTCGCGCCGCATCTGCGGGACCCGGATGGGACGCGAGCCCGGCCCGCCGACGTGGGAGAACGGCTGGGTGCGCCAGTTGAGCCCCTGGGGGAGCGTCAGCAGCACGGCGGTCTCGCCGTCGGACTCCCGGGTCGCCTCCTCCTCTTCGCCCGCGGGACGGGCCGCGGTGGCGGGGCGCCCCGTGCCGGCGCAGACCTGGAGGCCGAACGGGTTCCAGGGGGTGGGGCACGTCGCGTGCTCCGGGAGGACGTCCTCGTCGTCCAGCAGGGCGATGGGCCGGGCGCAGTCCGGGCAGATCACCCGGAAGATCTCGATGGTGTCGTACGCGTCGAACTCGTCGTCGCCGGGTTCGACGCCCTCCGGCTCGGGCTCGACGACCGGCTGCTGCTTCAGCCGGGACAGACGACCGGGGCGCTTCAGACTCTGCATGTGGGAACTCTCCCCCTCGATGGGCGGGCCGGGCGCTCGGCTTCGGCCACAGCAAGCATTTCCCGTCCGGCCGTGGCGATAATCGCGTCGGATGTCCGGACACCACCAACGGGTTGTGGTGTTCGTCACACAAGCGGGGGAACGGGGGGTGGAGCGGCGGCCGAACGGGCAGCCGAACGGCCGGTCGCGTCACCGATTGGTCTCGGAACGGAGCCGAACGCCCTTACGGTATCCCTGGCGATCATCAGAGCTGTAGGTTTCCGCCATGGAGGAGCTGGATCGTCAGATCGTCGAGTTGCTCGTCAAGGACGGGCGGATGAGCTACACCGACCTCGGCAAGGCCACCGGCCTGTCCACGTCCGCGGTGCACCAACGGGTGCGGCGGCTGGAGCAGCGCGGGGTGATCCGCGGGTACGCCGCGGTCGTCGACCCGGAGGCCGTCGGCCTGCCGCTCACCGCGTTCATCTCGGTGAAACCGTTCGATCCCAGTGCTCCCGACGACATCGCCGAACGCCTGGCCGGCGTACCGGAGATCGAGGCGTGCCACAGCGTGGCCGGGGACGAGAACTACATCCTCAAGGTGCGGGTCGCGACTCCGCGCGCGCTGGAGCACCTGTTGAGTCGGCTGCGCAGCCTCGCCGGGGTGTCCACCCGCACGACCGTGGTTTTGTCGACCCCCTACGAGGCGAGGCCGCCCAAGATCTGAGCCGGCCACCGCTCGGATCTTGGGCGGCCCCGCCCCGCGCCCGGACCGCCCCGCGCCGGACCCGGCGCCGCGGCCCGGCGGGCCTGCCAGGACACTGGTCGCATGAGCCAGCGCACAACCACCCCGGACCGGGCGCCCGACCCGAGCACCGTCCTGCTGCGCGGGGGAGAGATCCACTCACCCGCCGACCCCTTCGCCACCGCGATGGTGGTGTCCCGGGGGCAGGTGGCCTGGGTGGGGTCCGAGGGAGCGGCCGACGCCTTCGCCGCGACCGCCGACGCGACCGTCGACCTGGAGGGCGCGCTCGTCACCCCCGCCTTCACCGACGCCCACGTCCACACCACCTCCACCGGCCTCGCCCTCACCGGTCTCGACCTGACCACGGCCGTCACCCGTGACGCCGCCCTGGAACGCGTCCGGGCCCACGCCAGGGCCCGCCCCGACGACCGGGTGCTCCTCGGCCACGGCTGGGACGCCGCGCGGTGGCCGGACACCCGCCCCCCGACCCGTCAGGAGCTGGACGCCGCCACCGGGGGCCGCCCCCTCTACCTCTCACGCGTCGACGTCCACTCGGCCGTGGTCAGCACCGCCCTCCTCGACCTGGTCCCCGGCATCACCGGCATGGACGGCCACGCCCCCGACGCGCCCCTCACCCGGGACGCCCACCACGCGGTGCGCGCCGCCGCGTTCGCCGCCGTCACCCCCGCCCAGCGCACCGCGGCCCAGCGCGCGGCGCTGCGCCACGCCGCCTCGCTCGGCATCGGCTCCGTGCACGAGTGCGGCGGACCCGAGATCTCCAGCGAGGACGACCTGACCGGGCTGCTGAAGCTGGCCGGCGAGGAGCCCGGGCCCCGCGTCGTCGGCTACTGGGGCGAGCGGGTCACGGGCGCCGCGGACGCCGAACGGATCCGCTCCCTCGGCGCGGTGGGCGCCGCCGGCGACCTCTTCGTCGACGGTTCCCTCGGCTCCCACACCGCCTGCCTGCACGAGCCTTACGCCGACGCACCGCACCGCGGCGCGTCCTACCTCGACGCCGCCGAGGTGACCGCCCACGTCGTCGCCTGCACCGAGGCGGGCCTCCAGGCCGGGTTCCACGCGATCGGCGACGCCGCGGTCAGCGCCGTAGTGGAGGGCTTCCGCGCCGCGGCCGAAAAGGTCGGGCTCGCCCGTGTCCGGGCCGCCCGCCACCGGGTGGAGCACGCGGAGATGCTCACCCCCGAAACGATCGCGGCCTTCGCCGAGCTGGGGCTGACCGCCTCCGTCCAGCCCGCGTTCGACGCCCGGTGGGGCGGGGACGAGGGCATGTACGTCGAACGGCTCGGCGCCGAACGCGCCCGTTCCCTCAACCCCTTCGCCGCGCTGCTGCGCGCCGGGGTCGCCCTGGCCTTCGGCTCCGACAGCCCCGTGACCCCGCTCGACCCCTGGAACACCGTCCGGGCGGCGGCCCACCACCGCACCCCGGAGCACCGGGTGTCCGTGCGGGCCGCCTTCGCCGCCCACACCCGCGGCGGCTGGCGGGCCACCGGACGGGACGACGGGGGCGTGCTGGTGCCCGGAGCGCCGGCCGACTACGCCGTGTGGCGCACCGGGGCGCTGTTGGTCCAGGCCCCCGACGACCGGGTGGCCCGCTGGTCCACCGACCCGCGCTCCGGCACCCCCGGTCTGCCCGACCTGTCTCCGGGGTCCGAGGCGCCCCGGTGCCTGCGCACGGTGGTCGCCGGACGGACGGTGTACGTACGGCCGGGTGAGTGATTGGCGGGGTGGCGCGCATCCGGACGGGGGCGTGGTGCCGCACCGCGCGACCTGCGGGTCCTCGGCGCTGACCTGCGGGTTCCCGGGATCGATGCAGGTCGCGGAGGTATTGACAGGGAGCCGCCGGCGCCGGGTAGGTTCGGCCGGGTCCACCACTGGACGTCCGACCGGCGAACGTCCGCGCAGTCGTCGAACGCCGCTGGGTCAGGGGTGGGGCACCGTGCCCGGTGTCCCACCGCTGGGAGCCAGGCCCAGTTCCCGCGCCTCGGGGGCGGGGGAACGTTCCGCCGGTCGGGGGTCCCCCCGGCTCCCCGAGGAGCCCGGGGCCGCGTGCGACCGATGGGGCCCGGCCGCTCAGTAGACAACGGACCCGGTCGATCCGCAGCCAGCGGGTCCCGGGCCGGACCGAAGGGTTGCCGGGCCCCGATCCGTGCCCCACGGCGCGACACCCGGGCGAAGTCCGGCCCTGCGTGCCGGTTGCGGCACAGGTGTACGGGTCGCGCCCACTATGGTGGACACCTGCGTACGACATGCACGAAGGGGCTCCTGTGAACGACGGCGACGCGATCTCCTCGGCCGGTGCCGAAGAGCGGCGGTTCGGCCCACTGGGTACGGCCTTGGTCATCATCCCGACCTACAACGAGGCCGAGAACATCAAGTCGATCGTCGGTCGCGTCAGGGACTCGGTTCCCGACGCGCACGTCCTCGTCGCCGATGACAACAGCCCGGACGGCACCGGCCGGCTCGCCGACGAGCTCGCCGCCGCGGACGAGCACGTCCACGTGCTGCACCGCAAGGGCAAGGAGGGGCTGGGCGCCGCCTACCTCGCCGGCTTCCGGTGGGGCCTCGCCGAGGGGTACGGCGTCATCATCGAGATGGACGCCGACGGCTCCCACCAGCCCGAGGAACTGCCCCGACTGCTCACCGCGCTCAAGGGGGCCGACCTCGTCCTCGGGTCCCGCTGGGTCCCGGGCGGCCGGGTCGTGAACTGGCCCAAGTCCCGCGAGTTCATCTCCCGCGGCGGCAGCACGTACTCGCGGCTGCTCCTGGACGTGCCGCTCCGCGACGTGACCGGGGGGTACCGCGCCTTCCGCCGGGAGACCCTCGAAGGGCTCGGTCTGACCGAGGTCGCCTCCCAGGGCTACTGCTTCCAGGTCGATCTGGCACGGCGCGCCGTCAAGGCCGGGTTCCACGTCGTCGAGGTGCCCATCACCTTCGTGGAGCGGGTGCACGGCGATTCCAAGATGAGCCGGGACATCCTGGTCGAGGCCCTGTGGCGGGTGACCTCCTGGGGCGTCACGGAACGACTCGGCAAGCTGAGGTCGCACGGCTCCGCGGCCACGCCGAAGAGCGCCGAGCCGACCCCCGCGGAACGCAGCGGTGCCGGGGCCCCGGGCAACGAGAACCGCTGACCCGCGGCGGGCGGGACCCTGAGCGGGGCCCGCGCAGGATTGTTGACCGACCCGCTTTATGCCGGGCGCACGCCCGGCCAGGCACACTGGATGCATGACGACCGGTGTACCGACCCCGCCACGCCCCTCCCGTTCCCGGCCCGGCAAGCTCCGGAGGATCATCCCGCTGGCCCTCGTGGCCTGGTTCGTGCTGGAGATCTGGCTGCTCACGCTGGTCGCCGACGCGGCCGGCGGGTTCGCCGTCCTGCTGCTGCTCGTGGCCGGCGCGGTGCTGGGCGGTGTCGTGATCAAGGCCGCCGGTCGGCGCGCCTTCAAGAATCTCAGCGAGGCCGTCCAGCAGGCCCAGGACGGGGTGCTGCCGCAGAGCCCCCGACCGGGGGAGGGCAGTGGTCTCGTGATGCTCGCGGGGCTGTTCCTGATCGTCCCCGGGATGATCTCCGACGCGGTCGGACTGCTGCTGTTGCTCCCGCCGGTCCGGGGGCTCATCGGGCGGCGGACGGAACGCGCCCTGGAGCGCCGGGTGGCGGCGGCGGGTGGCGGTGACGGTTTCCTCGGGGACGCCTTCCAGCAGGCCCGGATGAGGCGCCCGGACGGGAAGGTCGTCCAGGGCGAGGTGATCCGGGACCGGGAACCCGCTCCCGAGCAGGACGGCCCGCGCCCGCCCCTCACCCCCTGACGGGACCACCTGACGGGAAAGCCCTGACGGGAAAAGCCGCGGGCGGGTGCCCTACCTGAAGGGGCACCCGCCCGGAGGCGATCGAGCTGTTCTGTTTTTCCACCTGCACCCCGGACGGGGTCAGGCGGACTTGCGGCTGTCCCGCGGATGAACGGCGATGTTCATCGCGCCGCTGCGGAGTACGGCAAGCCGCTCCTCAAGGACCTCTTCGAGTTCCTCGCGGGTGCGGCGCTCCATCAGCATGTCCCAATGCGTTCGAGCGGGCTTCGCCTTCTTCTCCTCTGGGCCTTCGCCGTCCACGAGGAGTGCTTGGGCCCCGCAGACCTTGCACTCCCACTCCGGCGGGATCTCCGCCTCCACAGAGAAGGGCATCTCGAATCGATGCCCCTTCTCGCATGCGTACTCCACGGCCTGGCGCGGGGCCAGGTCGATGCCGCGGTCCGTCTCGTAGCTGGTCACCACGAGGCGCGTGCCGCGAAGAGCTCGCTCACTCATGAATCGTGCCTCCCGGGCTTGTCGCCCACAGGACAGGTGTCGCTGTCGTCGTCATCCGGTCAACGTCCGGTCGGCGGTAAAGATTCCCGTTCCGGGCTCCTGCGTCGCCGTCGTAGCCGCAGCCTTGTTGACCAATGCAGTACCCACCCGCGCCCGGTTTGTCACATCTGATAGGAGATGTAACCCAACGTTTCGGCTGGTTTAGCGCGCAGTAACGGTACGCCTGGCAGGCCAAAGGCGTACACTACCGCCCTTTGCCCCCATGCGCTAAATCCGTTCCGGCACCGGATTGCCCGCGTCGCGCACCGCCCGGCGTACCGGAACCCGTGCGAGCAGGAAGAACCCGAGCACGAAGAAGGCCACCAGGGACAGGATCGCGTCCCGATAGCTTCCGGTCACCTGGTACGTCAGGCCGAAGAGCAGCGGGCCGAGCCAGGACATCCCGCGATCGCTCATCTCGTACGCGGAGAAGTACTCCGCCTCCTTGCCCGGCGGCACCAGGTGGGAGAACAACGAGCGCGACAGGGCCTGCGTACCGCCCAGCACCAGACCGATCCCGGCGGCCAGCAGGAAGAAGAAGACGGGGGCCCCGGCCGGCAGGAAGTACCCCGCCCCGAGGATCAGCGTCCAGGCGACCAGTGAGGCCAGGATCGTCCGCTGCGCCCCGTAGGTCCGGGCCAGCCGCCCCATGCCGAGGGCGCCCGCGATCGCGAGGAGCTGGACCAGCAGGACCGCCACGATCAGGGTCGACTGGTCGAGCCCCAGTTCTTCGGAGCCGTACAAGGACGCCTGGGAGATCACGGTCTGCACCCCGTCGTTGTAGACGAGGTACGCGAGCAGGAACGCCAGCGTCAGCGGCTGCCGGCGCATCTCGCGGAAGGTGGCCGCCAACTGCCGCCAGCCGCCGGCGGCGCCCCCGGCGCCCGCAGCCTTCTCCGTGCGGCGGTCACGCAGACGGCGCAGCGGGATCACCGTGAAGGCGCCCCACCACACGCCCGCCGACGCCAGGCAGATCCGCACCGCGGTGCTCTCCGAAACCCCGAAGTCGTCGTGCCGCAGGAACAGGACGAGGTTGGCGACGAGCACCAGCGCGCCCGAGGTGTAACCGAAGGCCCAGCCGCGCGAGGACACCGCGTCCCGCTCCTCGGGACGGGCGATCAGCGGCAGGAACGAGTTGTACAGGACCATCGACACCGCGAGGGACGCATTGGCGACGACGAGCAGGAGGCCGCCGAGCAGATACCGGTCGCCGCCCAACAGGAACATGCCGGCCGTGGCCGACGCTCCGGTGTAGGCCGCGGCGGCCAGCAGCGGCTTGCGGCGACCGGTGCGGTCGGCGACGGCCCCCGCGATCGGCATGATCAGGATCGCGACGATCACCGACAGGGACACCGAGTACGCGAAGAAGGAGCCCGCCCGCACCGGGACGCCGAGCGGGTGCACATAGCCGTCGGCGTCGGCCGCCGCCTTGGCGATCTCGGTCAGGTACGGGCCGAGGAAGACCGTGAGGACCGTCGTCGAGTACACCGAGCAGGCCCAGTCGTAGAGGTACCACCCGTGCTGTTCGCGCCGCCGCTGCCCGGCGTCGTCATCGGGATCCGTCCGCACGGCCCTGGCCCCCACCGGCCCCCTCGCTTCCCCGTCGTGCTCCCCGGCGCGGGAGGCCCGTGCGGGGGTGCGCTCAGACCCACGCGCCCCGGTCCGTGAGGACCGACCGCAGGGTGTCGATGTGATCGGTCATGATGCCATCCACGCCCAGGTCCAGGAGCGCGTGCATGCGTGCGGGGTCGTTCACCGTCCACACGTGCACCGGGAGCCCGCGGGCGTGCGCGGCCCGGACGAAGCGGTGGTCCACCACCCGCACCCCCGTCTGCACCTCGGGGACCTGGACGCACACCGCCGAACCGCGCACCGGAGCCGGCAGCCCGTACGAGCGCAGCCGCAGCCCCAGGACGCCCCGTGCGCCCAGCGAGGTGGCGAGCCGGGGGCCGCCCAGGCGTCGCGCCCTCGCCACCCGGGCCTCCGCGAACGAGCTCACGCAGACCCGGTCCCAGGCCCCGGTGCGCCGGATCAGGTCCAGCAGCGGGAGCACGGCGGACTCGGACTTGGCGTCGACGTTCCAGCGCGCCTCGGGGAACCGGGCCAACAGCTCCTCGAAGAGGGGGACCGGCTCGGTGCCGCCCACCCGTGCCCGGCCCACGGCGGACCAGGGCAGTGCGGTGATCGACCCGGAGCCGTCGGTGACCCGGTCCAGGGTCGCGTCGTGGAAGGCGACGAGCTTGCCGTCGGCGGTGGCGTGGACGTCGGTCTCCAGATAGCGGTAACCCAGCTCCACGGCCCGCCGGAAGGCGGTCACGGTGTTCTCCAGGCCGTCCGCGGCGCCTCCGCGGTGGGCGAACGCGAGCGGAGCGGGGTGGTCCAGATAGGGGTGGTGGGGCTGTGGGGTCACTTGCGCAGTATCGCCCGGCCTCCTCCGGCGACGGGAACCCGGGACGCGGCCCGGGCGGTGAAGAGCCGCAGGAAGAACTGGGCCAGCGGACCGATCGCCAGTGCGTACACGACCGTGCCCGCGCCGACCGTGCCGCCCAGCAGGAACCCGGTGGTGACGACGGCGACCTCCAGGCAGGTGCGGACCAGCCGGATCGACCGCCCGGTCCGCCGATGCAACCCCGTCATCAGGCCGTCGCGCGGGCCGGGGCCGAAGCGCGCGGCGATGTACAGCCCGGTGGCCACGCCGTTCAGCGCCACCGCCGCGACCATCAGCGGGATGCGGACGGCCAGGGCCCGGGCGTCCGGCACCAAGAACAGGGTCGCGTCCATCACGAGGCCGATCACGACGACGTTCGAGACGGTGCCGAGCCCCGGGCGCTGGCGCAGCGGTATCCACAGCAGCAGCACCAGCGCGCCCACGATGATCGTGACCGCACCGATGGTCAGGCCCGTCAGCCCCGCGAGCCCCTGGTGCAGCACGCCCCACGGTTCGAGGCCCAGTCCGGCCTCCACGAGCAGGGCGCAGCTCACCCCGTACAGCGCCAGCCCGCCGTACAGGCGGAGCAGCCGGCGGGGGAGCGGGTCGGGGGGAGCCGCCTCGGGCGCGGGGACGTTCCGCTCGGCGCCGGTCGTTGTGGACGGGGGAGAGGGAGGTGAAGTCGACACAGACACGCGGCGCCCCTGAGTGGTGGTAGTGGCCTGGCTCGTGTCACTCTGTGGCGGGGACGTTGCTTCGTTCCATGGCCAATTCGAGGAAGGTGGACTGAAGAGCATGGCTCAGTGGACCTCAACGGTGGGTTCGGCTCAGCTCGCCCGTCTGCTCACCTCGCAGCAGGCCAGGCCGGCCGGCCCCGGGAGCCGTCGACCGCCCGCGTACCGGGCGCTCGCCGACGGAGTCCGCCTGCTGGTGCTGGAGGGCAGGGTCCCGGTGGGCGCCCGGCTCCCCGCCGAGCGCGAACTCGCCCTCGCGTTGTCGGTGAGCCGCACCACGGTGGCCGCCGCGTACGAGGAGCTGCGCAACGAGGGCTTCCTGGAGTCCCGTCGGGGCGCCGGGAGCTGGACCTCGGTGCCGGCCGGGAACCCCTTCCCCGCGCGCGGCCTCGAACCGCTGCCCCCGGAGGCCCTGGGGTCCATGATCGACTTGGGTTGTGCCGCGCTGCCGGCCCCCGAGCCCTGGCTCACCCGGGCGGTGCACGGCGCCCTGGAGGAACTGCCGCCGTACGCCCACACCCACGGCGACTACCCGGCCGGGCTGCCCGCGCTACGGGAGATGATCGCCGCCCGCTACACCGCACGCGGCATCCCCACCATGCCGGAGCAGATCATGGTCACCACCGGGGCGATGGGAGCCACCGACGCGATCTGTCACCTCTTCGCCGGGCGCGGCGAGCGGATCGCCGTGGAGTCGCCCAGCTACGCCAACATCCTCCAGCTCATGCGGGAGGCCGGCGCCCGGCTCGTCCCGGTCGCGATGGCCGAACGCCTCGGCGGTTGGGACCTGGACCGCTGGCGCCAGGTGCTCCGGGACGCGGCGCCCCGGCTCGCCTACGTCGTCGCCGACTTCCACAACCCGACCGGGGCCCTCATCGGCGAGGACCAGCGGCGCGCCCTGGTGGAGGCCGCCCGCGCCGCGGGAACGGTGCTCATCGTGGACGAGACGATGAGCGAAGTGGCTCTGGAACCGGACCTGACGATGCCCCGCCCCGTCTGCGGGTTCGACCCCGCGGGCTCCACGGTGATCACGGTCGGCTCCGCCAGCAAGGCGTTCTGGGCGGGCATGCGGATCGGCTGGGTCCGGGCCGCCCCCGACCTGATCCGCAGCCTCGTCGCGGCCCGCGCCTTCGCCGACCTCGGCACCCCCGTCCTCGAACAGCTCGCCGTCAACTGGCTGCTGCGCGGCGGCGGCTGGGAGGAGGCCGTCGCGCTGCGCCGCGCCCAGGCCCGCGAGAACCGGGACGCCCTGGTGGCGGCGGTGCGACGGGAGCTGCCCGACTGGGAGTTCGAGGTGCCGGACGGCGGTCTGACGCTGTGGGTGCGCACCGGCGGGCTCTCCGGCTCCCGGTTGGCGGAGGTGGGGGAACGGGTCGGCATCCGGGTTCCGTCCGGCCCCCGTTTCGGGGTGGACGGGGCGTTCGAGGGGTACGTCCGGCTGCCGTTCACGGTCGGCGGCGCGGTCGCCGACGAGGCGGCGGCCCGGCTCGCGGCGGCGGCGCGACTGGTCCGCAGCGGTGCGGCGGGAGCGAACGGGGCCGAGCCCACGCGCACGTTCGTGGCCTGACCCGGGCCGCCCGGGTGGCCTGACCGGGGCGGCCCGGCCGGGGCGGGTCAGCCCTCCAACGCCGCGGCCGCCCGGCGCGAGCGCACGTCCCGGGTGGGTGCGTCCGACACGTCACCCTCCCCGGCGGGCGGCAGGACCTCGACCGGTGCGGAAGCCTCGGCCGGTGGAGAAGCCTCGACGGGTGGAGAAGCCTCGGCCGGCGAAGGAGCCTCGGCGGATGACGGGGCCTCGGCCGGGGGAGGGGTCGCCGCGGCTCGCTCCGGCAGCAGCGCCAGCACGGCCTGCCGGTGCGCCTCGCTGGTCGCCTCGTCGTACGGATCGGGCGTCGCGGGGACCTGCAACCGCAGCACGGGTCCGTCGCCGAGGCGGGCGTACCCCCGGCCCGGCGGCACCTCCTTGACGGGCGTGGTGTGCGGTGCCGCGCCCAGGACCCCTTCGGTGCCCTCGACCACCGGCCCCAGGGTGACCCGCGCCCGGGTGTGCCGTAGGACCGCCTCGGCGAGCGAGTCGAGCGCGTCGTACTGTTCCGCGACCACCACCGTCACGCTCGCGGCCCGGCCGTGCCGCAGCGCGGTCTGGAGCAGGGCCTGTGGATCACGGGTGCCGTCCGCCGCGGCCAGGTGTCCGAGTACCGACGGCCGGTCCACCAGGAGGTACAGCGGGCGCCGGACGTCCTCGGGCGGTGGGCTGCCCGCCCGACGGGCCTCCTGGGCGTCCGTCAACCGCCGTTCCGTCTCGTGCGCCGCCCACCCCAGCCCCGCGAGCGCCCCGGAGAGCCCGGTCTCGACGGCGAGGACGCCGGTACGGCCGATCAGGCACGCGAACTCGCCCGTCCCGGCGCCGTCCACCACCAGGACGTCGCCGTGGGGGAGCGCCTGGAGGGCGAGGGAGCGCAACAGGCTGGTCGTGCCGCTGCCCGGACGTCCGACGGCGAGCAGATGCGGTTCGGTGGACCGGTGGCCGGTGCGCCAGACGACGGGCGGTTCGTCGCGGATGTCGTCGCCGTGGACGACCGGGAGGGTGCGTGGCACGCCGGTGGGGTCGGTGAGGCCGAGCACGAGTTCGCCGGGCGCCGTGACGAACCGCTGCGCGACGATGTCGGTGGGCAGCGGGGACAGTGCGGTGACCGTCAACTCGTTGCCCTCCTCGTCCCAGTCGAAGCGGTACTCGCGCCCGCGCCCCGACTTGGCGTGCAGCACCTGCTCGATACGGGCGCGCGCCGCCGGCTCGCCGTCCGTGAAGTACGCCGGGTAGCGAACCAGGAGGCGCGAGAGGCGGCCGTCGTCGAACTCGAAGGCGCCGAACGCCTGCTCCCAGTCACCGCCGTGGGCGTACAGCGGGTTGGGGTCCTCGGGGACGGAGAAGTACGGGACCAGCGCCTCGTACAGCGAGGTGAGGCGGTGGACTTGGGACTCGTCGGGACCGGCGGGGGTCGCGGGGGCCCGGTCCCGACCGGACCAGGCCGCCGCCGCCATCAGGGTGACCACGGCGACCGCCGGTCCGTACGGGACCAGTGCCACCACCAGGACCAGGGAGGCGGCGACGAACAGCAGACCGCCGCGCCCGTCCTTGGGCGTGGCGGCCCACTTGCGCCGCCCGGCCGCGGACAGCCGGCGCAGTCCGCGCGCGATCGTGATCAGCGGATGGAGGACGTCGGTGGCGCTGTCGGCCGCCGACCTGGCCAGCTCCCGGCTCCGGGCGATCGGTGCGCTGCCGTCGCGCAGCAGACGGGGGAGGGGGCGCCGGACCACGTCGATCTCCTGGGGTGCGTGCGGGGGGTGGGCACGAAAGGGGTGGGCAGGTGCGGCGGAACGTCAGAACTTGATCCCGCCGAGGAGGCTGGCGAGGCTCGCCCCGCCCGCCTTGATGCTGGGGGCGATTGCCGTGCTCGCCAGATAGAAGCCGAACAGGGCGCAGACCACGGCGTGCGAGCCCTTGAGGCCGTCCTTGCGGAAGAACAGGAACACGATGATTCCGAGCAGCACGACGCCTGAGATGGAGAGGATCATGGGGTTTCTCCTGGTCGGTGGGGACAGTCACCATGAGCTGTTCCAGGCTCACAGCAGGTATCCGTACGATAAAAGGTGCAATGGGGTGAATTGCTCGATGTTTCGCCTGAGTGGCGTACGTCTGTTCACCCGTCCGGCAGGGGTTCCCCCGCCCGCGGTCTACGGGCCCGGCGCCCCGGTGCGGGCCGGCGGAGCCCCGGACCGGCACGCCCCGTGACCCGAACGGGCACGCGCCCCCAGCTGCCGGGGCCGCCGAACGGGGAGCCGGCGTCACCCGCGGGCGCCGCCGCTCAGGCACCCGCACGGGCAGTACCCTGTCGATTCACCCGTCCGGGGAGACCTCTGTGTCTTTGGTCTCTTCGACACCGTCCGAGGGCCCACCGGCACCCTCGGGACCTGCACCGACCGAGAGAGAGGCACCGTCCGATGAGCGAAGCCCCCGAGCCCGGGGCCACCCCCGACGCCGACGTCGTGGAACTCGCGACGAAGCTCTACGAGCTGGCCCGCACGGGGGACGCCGACCGGCTCGCGGCCTACGTCGACGCCGGCGTCCCGGTGAACCTCACCAACGACCACGGCCACACCCTCGTCATGCTGGCCGCCTACCACGGGCACGCCGACGTGGTGCGGGCCCTCCTGGAGCGCGGCGCCGACCCGAACCGGCCCAACGACCGCGGACAGACCCCCCTCGCGGGAGCCGTCTTCAAGGGCGAGGACGAGGTCGCCCGGGTCCTGTTCGAGGGCGGCGCGGACCCCGGAGCCGGCAGCCCGTCCGCCACGGACACCGCCCGGATGTTCGGCAAGACCCAGCTCCTGGAACTCTTCGGCGCCGGCTAGAGCACCCGCCCCTGACCAGGCGGAACGCCGGTCCGGGAAATCGGTCGCGGCATTGTGAACGCCTGGGTCATCATGACCACGTGATTCATGGACGCGACGGATGGGCAGGTGTTGCCGCACCGCGCGGGCCCTGAACGGCCCGGCACGGGCCACCGACGAGAGGCAGAGGAAGATGGTCTACAGCAAGCAAGAGACGACGGGCGCCCCGACGTGTTGTCGCGTGACCTGGTAAATGCGAATCCCCGGTCGCGTCGACGCTTGATGTGAGGCTGTTTCCCATGTTCGATTCGGGTATAGCGCCCAGTGGCACGTTGCTAGGTCTCCTCCAGAGAGGCCGTGGCGACGGCACGCTCCACGCGCTCACCGCTCCGCGGGCCGACGCGCTCGCGGCACTGAACCAGTGCGTTCTCCACGACCCCCGCCACGACTGGCAGATCGAGAACCGCTCCCTGTACTACGCGCGGCTCTACCTCGACCTGCACGGCGAACTGGACGCCGTCGAGGCGCACCTCTTCCACCCGGAGGACGTCCTCGACACCCGTGACTCCCGTACCGGGCTCGCGCTCGCCGTCCTCGGCCACCTGGCCTCCTACGGGCGCCGGGACGCCCTGGACCTGCTGCGGCGGTACGCCACGCACGGCACCAACTGGGCCTGGGCCCTCGACGAACTGGCGCTGCGCGACGACGACGCCGGGCTGCGCGCCCTCGCCGTGCCCGTCCTGGCCCGGTTCGCCCGCGATACCGAGGGCGAGGCCGCGCTCGCCGCCGCAGTCCGCGACGCCTACGAGCCACGACCCTGGCGCCTGTGGGCCGACGACCCCCGCGAGGCGGTGGCCGGCCGGGTCCGGGCCGCCGGCGAACAGGGCTCCTTCGACCGCTGGCAGCGCCAACTCGACTCCACCGGGCCGCGCCCGGGCTGGAGCGTGCGCGCGGTCCTCGACTGGGCCGACCAGGGCGCCGAACGCGGCACGCCCCTGCACGCGCCCGCCGCCCGCTGCCTCACGGCCGTCGCCGGGCCGCAGGACCGCCCCGAGATCACGCAAGCCGCGCTGAGCGGCACCGACGGCGCCCGCTCGGCCGCCCTGCGCTACCTCGCCGACGCCCACGACCCCCTCGCCCTCGACCTGATCGAAGCGGCCGTCGCCTCCCCCTCGGCGACCGTCGTGGAGGCCGCCGTCGAGTCGTTCGAACGCATGCGCAGCGTCGCCGCCGTGGACCGCGCCCGGGCCTGGGTGCAACGGCCCGACGCCCTCGGAGCCGCCGCCGGACGCGTGCTCGCCTGCCGGGGCGGCGCCCGCGACGCGACCCTGGTGCTCGGCGCGCTCCGGGAGGCGGTGCGCTCCGAAGGCCCGGACGCCGCGACCCTGTGGACCCTCGTGGACGGCGCGGGTCGACTCGCCATCGTCTGCGCGGCCCCGGTGCTGCGCCACGTCTACCGCGAGACCGCCTCCTCCCATCTGCGGGGGCGCGCGGCCCGCGCCCTCGCCGCGACCGACGGGTCGTTCCCGGCCGGGTTCGCCGTGGAATGCCTGTGGGACTGCGAGGAGAGCACCCGGGAGATCGCCGCGCGGCACGCGGAGACCGGCGACGCGCGGGTGGTGGAGCGGCTGCGCAGGCTCGCCGCGGACCCCGCGGAGGAGGACGAGGTCCAAACGGCCGTCCGCAGCCGCATCGGCCCCGACGCCCCGGCCGTCTGAACCCCGCCGGGAACGGGGCGCCCGCGCCCCGTTCCCGGGCCGACCGCACCGCCGGCGCGAGGTGCCGGACGTGCTCGGTCAGCCGTGACCGCGGCGGCGCTCCGCCGGCGCCACCACGAAGCGCACGGGCGTGCCCGGCGCCGCCTGTGCGACGGCCGGCAGATCGGCCTCCCGGACGACGGCGACCACCGGATAGCCACCCGTCGTCGGATGGTCCGCGAGGAACACCACCGGACGTCCGTCCGGCGGCACCTGAACGGCGCCCAGCACCAGGCCCTCACTGGGCAGCTCGCCCCCGACGGCGCGTTGCAGCGCCGGCCCCTCGGTGCGCAGCCCCACCCGGTTGCTCGCCGGGGACACCCGGTACGCGCGCGTGGTGAGCACGTGCAGCGCCGTGGCGGTGAACCAGTCGGCGCGCGGCCCGAACCGCACCCCCAGCACGAGTTCCCGGCGCGCACCGGGCGGACCCGGCTGCGGCGCGGTGTCCACCCGGGCGACGGGCGGGCGCCCCGGTTCCAGCGGGAGCACGTCCCCGGCGCCGAGCGGCGGTGGCCCGAGCCCGGACAGGAGGTCCGTCGAGCGGCTCCCCAACACCGGGTCCACGGCCACGCCACCGCCGAGCGCCAGGTAACTGCGCACCCCGGCGGTGGCCGTGCCGAGGTCCAGGACCGCCCCGGCCGGCACCCACAGGGCACTGCCGGACCCGGCCGGGCGCCCGTCCACGGTGACCCGGCAGGGTGCCCCGGTCACCGCCGCCAGGACGCCCTGCCGGGGCCGCACCGCACAGCCGGTGACGGTGGTCTCCAGCACGGCGGAGTCCTCCGGATTGCCGACGAGCCGGTTGCCGAGCGCGGCGGACGGCGGGTCGAGGGCACCCGAGCGCCCCACCCCGAGGTGGGCGTACCCGGGGCGTCCCCGGTCCTGCACGGTGGTCAGCGCGCCCGGCCGTACGACGACCACGGCGCGGTCGGTCACCAGGACCCCTCCGCCGGGGCCGTCGAACCGCTCACCGGACCTCCCCCGTGACGAACCGGACGCGGACACCGGGGGAGAGCAGCGCGGCGGGCACCCGACAGGGGTCCCACAGCGTCACCCCGGTCGTCCCGATGAGCTGCCAGCCGCCGGGCGACGCACGCGGGTACACCCCCGTGTACGGTCCGGCCAGCGCCACCGAACCCGCGGGCACCGTCGTGCGCGGAGTGGCCCGGCGCGGCACGTCGTAGCGGTCCGGCAGACCCGTCAGATAGCCGAAGCCGGGCGCGAAACCGCAGAAGTCGACCCGGAACGCGGTACCGGAGTGGATCGCCGGCACCTCGTCGACGGACACCCCCCACCGCGCGGCGACCTCGGCCAGGTCCGGCCCGTCGTAGCGCACCGGGATCTCGACGGTGTCCGTCGTGTTCGCCCGGGGCGGCGGGGCCGCCCAGGTCGGGAGCTGCGCCGCGAGCCCCCGGGGGTCGTCCAGGCCGTCGAGGAGGACCGTGCGCGCCGCGGGCACGATCTCGCGCACCCGCAGCGTCCCGGCGTCCCGGCGCCGCACCAGTTCGGCGTGCAGCGCCTGTGCCTCCGCGCCGCTGTCCACCTCCACCAGCAGGGCGCGTTCCCCGACCTCCAGCGGCCTCATGCGAACGCCTCCACCCGCACTCCGGCCCGCTCCAACCCCGCCCGCACCCGACGGGCGAGCTCCACCGCTCCCGGGGTGTCCCCGTGCAGGCACAGCGAGCGCGCCGCCACGGAGATCTCCCGTTCGCCGTGGGCGCGGACCGAGCCGGTACGGGCGATGCCCACCGAACGCGACACGACGTCGTCCGGGTCGGTGACCACCGCGCCGTCCGTGCCGCGCGGCACGAGCGTGCCCCCCTCGGTGTAGGCGCGGTCGCCGAACGCCTCCGTGACGACCGGTAGTCCGGCCGCCCCGGCGGCTGCCAGGAACCGCGAGCCGGGCAGCCCCAGCACGGGCAGGGCGCGGCCCGCGAGGAGCACGCCCTCCACCACGGCGGCGGCCTGTTCCCCGTCGTGGACCACCCGGTTGTAGAGCGCGCCGTGGGGCTTCACGTACGCCACCGCCGCCCCCGCCGCCCGGGCGAACACCTCCAGCGCCCCTATCTGGTACGCCACTTCGGCCGCCAACTCCTGCGGCGGGACGTCCATGGCGCGCCGTCCGAAGCCCGCCAGGTCCCGGTACGAGACCTGCGCCCCGATCCGTACGCCGAGCTCCGCCGCCCGTGCGCACACCCGCCGCATGGTCAGTGCGTCCCCGGCGTGGAACCCGCAGGCCACATTGGCACTGGTGACGACGGACAGCAGCCGTTCGTCGTCGGTGAGCGTCCAGCGGCCGAAGCCCTCGCCCAGGTCGGCGTTGAGGTCGATGGTGACCACGTGCCCCTCCCTTCCCGTCCCTCGGAGTCCGTCGGCGCCGGTCACGCGGTCACGCGATGACGCGATGACGCGGCCGCGCTCGGGCCGGGCAGGGCCGGCGGGGGCCAGGCGTCGCGTCGTGGGCGGTACCGGGGGCCGAAGGGCCGTCTCTTCAGCAAGGTAGAGGATCGTTCAACGATCGCTCAATACCCGTGTGGACCCGTTCTCGTCGGGGACCGTCGTCCCGCGGTTGTCCCGTTCCGGGGGCTGCGATTGAATCCCCGGCATGGCAGAACTGACCGGCCTGGCCGGTGACCGGGTGCTCCTCGGCCGGACCAGCACCGCCGAACGGGTCGCGGACGTCCTGCGCGGTCGCATCGCCGACGGGTACTTCCCGCCCGGCACCCGGCTCTCCGAGGACGCCATCGGCGGGGCGCTCGGCATCTCTCGGAACACCCTGCGGGAGTCCTTCCGGCTGCTCACCCACGAGCGCCTCCTGGAACACCGGCTCAACCGCGGCGTCTTCGTGCGCATGCTGAGCATCCAGGACGTAGAAGACATCTACCGCACGCGTCGACTCGTCGAATGCGCGGTCGTCCGGGGCCTGGGCACCCCGCCCCACGCCGTGGAGCAGATCGCCGCCGCCGTCGCCGAGGGCCGCGCCGCCGCCCACGCCCGGGACTGGAAGGGCGTCTCCACCGCCAACATCCGCTTCCACCGCGAACTCGTCGCCCTCGCCGGCAGCGAACGCACCGACGAACTCATGCGCAGCGTCCTCGCCGAACTGCGCCTCGCCTTCCACCTGGTGGACGACCCCCGAGGGCTCCACGAGCCCTACCTCGCCCGCAACGAGCGCATCCTGAAGGCCCTGGAGAGCGGCGAGAGCGCCACCGCGGAACACCTCCTCGCCACCTACCTGGACGACTCCCGCCGCCGGCTGGTCGAGGCGTACGGGCAACGGACGGCCGCCGAGCCCGACCTCGGGTGACGTGCCGGAGCCCCGGAGCACCCCCCTGCCCCCAGGACGCCGGGATGCCGGGACGCCGGGCCCCGGGACACCGGACCGCCGCGCCCGGGGGCATCTGCGTCGTTTCGGCCGATGTCAGATCGAGGACCTAGGCTGTGCCCCGTGACTTCGCCTGTCTCGACGGAACCCGTTCCGCCCCAGCTCAGCGCGGGGCCGCGCCCCGCCCCGGGCCCGGCCGCCGACGAGGGCCTGGCGCGGCGTCTGCGCGCGCTCGCGTGCACCGCCCCGCTCCACGACCTCGACGCCCGCAAGGCGAACCTCGCCGGGGAGTACTCGGTCTACGGCATGGCCGAGGTCGCGCTGTCGGCCATCGACCTCGTCACGCTGAACATGGACTTCGACACGGGCGCCGACCACGACCAGATAGTGGCCCGGCTCGTGCCCCGCATCGCCGCACAGGCGCCCAGGCGCCCCGCCGGGGAACACGAGCGGGTCGCCCGCTGGGTCCTGGAGAACCTGATCAACGTCGGCAGCGTCGACCGCGGCTTCCGCGCCGTGTACGGCACCTTCGCGACGGACGGCACCTACGTACGGCGCGACTACGACTTCAAACTCATCGAGGAGGTCTCCGGCTACGGCGGCGGGGTCTACCTCCGGACCACCGACGAAGCCGTCAACGTCCTCGTCGGCGCCCTCGACACCGATGTCACCAGCGCGCAGATCGCCGCCGAGGTCAAACTGGACGTCCTGATCCGCCGGGGCCGCCTCGCCGATGCGCAACTCGCCGCCGAACAGGCCCGCTACCGTACGGTCCAGTACTCCGAGACGCTGCGCCGCGCCCTCGACGCCACCCGGCGCAACGTGCGCGCCGTCGACTGGCTCCACGGCGTCCCCGACATGATCGACGAAGCGCTCGACCACGTCGCCGACCGCTACCGCCACGAGAACGCGATCCTCACCAACATCCGCAAGGCCCGCGACGAGTCCGAGGACCCCGAGCAGAAGCGCCGCGCCGCGGAACTCGTCGACATCGTCAAGGACTGCATCCGCCGTCACACCCAGCTCCAGTCCCGGCTGCTCGAAGCGGGCCCCCTGTTCCGCGCCGAACAGGACCGTCAGGCGTTCGCCCCGCCCACCGCGAGCGCGGGCCTCGACCTGTACGGCCAACTCGTCGCCCCCACCCTGCCGCTCCCCGTCGCCCACGCCACCCGGGTCACCGACGCGTTCTTCGCCCACGGCACCGGCCTGCGCACCCCCGTGTCGGTGCGTGTCGCCGACCTGGTCGACATCCTGCTCACCCCGCCCCTGGAGCGGGAGCACCTCGGCGCGGAGATGCCCGAGCCCGATCTGATCGCCACCCCCGACGACAGCCGCTTCAGCGACGAACAGCTCGCCCAGGCGATGCGGCTGCTCGACCTGCCGCCCGACGCCCCCCGGCGGCTGTCCGGACTGCTCGCCGAGGCCCGCCGCGGCGGTGACCACGACCTGCCCTACCTGCTCGCCCTGCTCGCCGTGCACGCGGCGAGCCCGGCGGTGGGCACCGCCTACCGCCAGGGCGAGGAGAAACTGCTCTTCGCCGTCGACGACGGCACCGAGCTGGCGGACCCCGAGTTCGGCGGCGCCGACCTCATCGTCGGCACCGCCCTGCTGGACGCCCTGGGGATGGCCGCCGACCGGAAGGAGGCCGTGTGAGACCCGCCCCCGCGCCCCGGGCACCGGACCGCGACCGCACCCCCCGTCGGCCCCGCACGCCCCGGGCCTTTTTCCGTTCCACCCGCCCCACCGGCACCACGAACCACCCGATCGAGGAGTACCAGCCGTGAGCGACCACCACGCAGACACCGCCGCGTGGAGCGAGCCGGAGGACCGGCAGCAAGCTGCGGCCCCCGCCCCCGTCACCCCCGCGGACACCGCCGACGCCGCCCGGCTCGTCGCCTTCGGACTCCAGCCCAAACTCCAGCCCGCCCGCGACCAGGAGTACGCCGAACTGCTGCGCCGCTACCGCGAGGACCCCGCGTTCGCCCGACTTGCGGACGCCGTCGCCACCGGCCTCGGCCTGGTCGTCCTGGAGGTGTCCCCGCGTGCGGGCATGGCCGTCACCGCCGCCGAGGACTCCGTCTTCGCGGTCCGGATGAGCGACTACGCCCGCCGCACCGCCGCCGACTCCACCGACCGCTTCCTGCACGGCCTCGCCCACCTCGCCGTCGCCGCGCTGGCCTTCCCCCGCCCCGAGGACCTCGTCGACGACGGATACATCGGCAGGGTCACCGTCAACGGCGTCGACGCCTTCGTCCGGCAGGCGTGCCGACGGCTGGAGGAGCGCGCGGCGGAGCAGGGCGAGAACACCGACCCCGCGTCCGGTGAGCCCGGCCTGGAGGCCGCCTGGCGGACCTGGGCGCGCCGCAGCTCCACCGGCGCCACCAAGGACGCCCGCAGACTCGCCGGATCCACCACCGGGATCGTCGCCAAGGCGGTCGCCTTCCTCACCGACTCGGGCTTCCTCCAGCGCACCGGGGACGACGCCGGCGGCACCTTCCGCACCACCGCCCGCTACCAGCTCCAGGTCCGCGACCTGGCGGGCGGCGCCGCGATGGCCGAACTGCTCGACCTGGGCGTGGTCCCCGTCACCGACGGCACCGCCACCCTGCTGCCCGCCGACCAGGCCGACGACCTGGAACTCGTCGCCGACGCCGGCCTTCCGTTCCACTCCTGACCTGACCTGACCTGACCTGACCTGACCTGACCTGACCTGACCTGACCTGACCTGACCTGACCTGACCTGACCTGACCTGACCTGACGGCAGCCCGTCGTCCCCGCGGCAGGTCCGCCACGATCGCCCCCCACGTCCACGTTCTCGACGAGAGTCCGCCGCCATGTACGAGCTGTCCCGGGTCCGCCTCTACTCGATCGGGCCGGCCGGTGCGCGCTACGCCGACACCGTGCTCGACCTGCGCGGAGTCGGCGCCCCCGTGCCCGACCCCGCCCCCACCCAGGCGGAGTTCTTCGAGGAGGAGCCGGTCGGGCCGCCGCGCCGCCCCGCGCCCGCGGGCGTGCTGTTCCTGGAGAACGGCGGCGGCAAGTCCGTCCTCCTCAAACTCATCTTCTCGGTGATGCTCCCGGGCCACCGCAACACCCTCGGCGGAGCCAGCTCCGGAGTGCTGCGCAAGTTCCTGCTCGCCGACGACTGCGGGCACGTCGCCCTGGAGTGGCAGCACACCCTGACCGGCGAGTGCGTGGTCGTCGGCAAGGTCAGCGAATGGCGCGGCCGGCAGGTCTCCAACGACCCCCGCAAGTTCGCCGAGGCGTGGTACTCCCTGCGCCCCGGCCCCGGCCTCAGCCTGGACAACCTGCCCGTCGCCGAGTCGACCGCCGTCCGCCCGCCCGTCGAAGGGGCCTCCGGAGCCCGGGGCCGCCGCCGCACCATGAAGGGGTTCCGCGACGCCCTCACCGAGGCGGGCAAGGCGTACCCGCACCTCGACGTGCACTGGGAGGAGACCCACGAACGCTGGACGGAACACCTCGGCGAACTGGGCCTCGACCCCGAACTCTTCCGCTACCAGCGCGAGATGAACGCCGACGAGGGCGAAGCGGCCGGACTGTTCGCCGTCAAGAAGGACTCCGACTTCACCGACCTGCTGCTGCGCGCGGTCACCGACACCCGGGACACCGACGGACTCGCCGACCTCGTCAGCGGCTTCGGCAACAAACTCGGCCGCCGCTCCGAGCTCATCGCCGAACGCGACTTCACCGCGGGCTCCGTCGACCTCCTCGGCAAGATCGTGGACGCCGCGGAGACCCGCGCCCGGGCCCGCGACATCCACGGCGCCGCCGAACGACGCACCCGCACCCTGCTCCGCGGCCTCTCGGCGCGCGGCGCCGCCGAACGAATGCGCACCGCCGACCTCGCCCAGCGGGTCACCGCCGCCGAGCAGACCGTCGGCGAAGCCGAACAGGGGCGCGCCCGCACCGATCTGATCGCCGCCGAACTCGCCTTCCGGCACGCCTCCCTGGCGCTGGTCCGGGCGGAGAAGGCCACGGCGGCGCAGAAGCGCGAGGTCGCCGACGCCCGCACCCTGCACGCCGCCTGGCAGGGCGCGGAAGCCGTGCTGCGGCACCGCGCCGCCGCCGACCGTTCCGCCAGGGTCGCCGCCGCGATCCTGGAGGCCGAACGGGACGCCGCCCCCGCGCTGGCGGCCCGGGCCCGGGCCGCCGCCGACCTCGTCCGGGTGCTGCACACCGCCGCCGAGGAGGCCGAGGCCCTGGCCAACGAGGGCGAGGAGCGCTCCACCGCCCTCCAGGAAGCGGGCGAGGTCGCCCACCGGGACGCCACGGTCGCCGCCACCGAAGCCCAGCGCGCCCGCAGCGAGGTGGGCCACCTGCGCCAGCGCCTCGCCGAGGTGGAACAGGAGACCGCCGAAGCGGTGCGCGCCGGCTGGCTGGACGACACCGCCCCGGACGCCGACCCGGCGCGGGCCGCACTCGCCGCCAGCGACGCGGAGAAGTCCGCCGTCGCCGCCTGGGACACCGCACGGGAGTCCGCCCGCCGGGCCGCCGAACGCGCCCGCGAGGCCGCCGCCGTGGAGTCCCGCGCCGAACTCACCGCCGCCCGCGCCGCCGACGCCGCGCAGGCCGCCCGCCGCGACCACGAGGCCGAGCGGCTGACCGTCGAAGCACTCGCCGCCGAGGAACGCCTCACCGAACTCCTCGGCCTGCCCGGCGCCCCGCCCCGCCCCGGGGACGCCCCGGGCGTGCCGCAGCCGCGCCGGTCGCCCTCGGCACCGGCCGACAGCGAGGCCGCCCGCCGTCCCGTGAGCGCCGCCGCAGCCCCGGACCCGTACCCGGACCCGGACACCACCCCGGGCACGGCGGGCCCGCTCACGGTCGAGCAACTCGACCACGTCGCCGACGACCTGCGCGGCCTCCTGGACGAGGGCGTGACCGCGGCCGAGCGGCACCTCTTCGACCTGCGGACCGCCGCCGCCGACGACTCCCGCATCCTCGGCGCCCTCGGTGACGGCGGACTGCTGCCGCCCGGCCCCGACGTCCTCGCCACCGTCGAGTTCCTCGGCGAACAGGGCATCCCCGCCCTCCCCGGCTGGCGCTACCTCGCCCAGGCCGTCGACCCCGCCGACCACGCGCGGGTGCTCGCCGCCCGCCCGGAACTCGTCGACGGGGTCGTCATCACCGACCCCGACACCCACGCCCGCGCCCGCGAGGCGCTCGCCGGCGCCGCCCTGCTGCCGCGCTCCACGGTCGCCGTGGGCACCGCCGCGGCCCTGCTCGCCCCCACCCCGCCGGCCGGCATCGCCGAGGACTCCGCCGACACCGCGGTGTTCCTGGTCCCCCCGAACCCGGCCATGCACGACGAGCACGCCGCCGACGAGGAGCGCCGGGCCCTACGCACGCGCGCCACCCGGCGGGACGAGGAGATCAGGACCCTCGCCGCGCGCCTGGGCAAGGATCGCGAACTCGCCTCCCGCCTGGCCTCCTGGCGTACCGGCTGCCCCGCCGGCCGCCTCACCGAACTTGCCGTCGCCGCCGAGCAGGCCGGGGCCTTCGCCGAGGAGGCCGAAGCCGAACTGGCCGAGGCCCGCACCGAGCGCGCGGAGGCCGAGGAGTCCGCCGCCGAGGCCGCCCGGGTCCGCGAGGAACGCCAGGAGACCGCCCAGCGCGCCCGCCGTGCGGCCGACGCCCTCGCCGGCCTGGCGTTCCGGCTGCGGGAACGCGCGGCCTGGCAGGTGAAGGTGCGCGAGCTCTCCGACGAGGCCGTCGAGTCGGAGGCCCGGGCCCAGCACTGCCTCGACCGCGCCCGCGCCGCCGACGAGGACCGCCGCGCCGCCCAGCGGGCCGCCGACGACGCCCGCCGCACGGCCCGCGCCCTGCGTGCCGAACGCACCGACATCGCCGGCGCCCCCGAGGACCACCAGGAGCAGGACGACGCCGCCCCGGCCGCACCGAAGGCGTCGCTGCCCGCGCTCCGGGAGGCGTACCGCGCCGCTTCCCAGGTGTACGAGAAGGTCGGCGTCGGCGCCGACCTGCGGGCCGAACAGGCCCGGGCCGAGAGCGACGAGAGCACCGCCCTCACCGAACTCGACCGCCTCACCAACAAGGTCCGCGCCCGGGCCGAACAACTCCTCCAGTCCCCGGACGGCGCCGACGGCCCCTCCCGGCAGGCCGCCGCCGCCCGCGCCGAGGAACTGGTGCAGCTCCTGGAGAACCGGGTCTCCGCGGCCAGCGAGCGACTCGGGCGGCTGCGCGGCGACGCGGAACGCCTCGCACCCGAGGACGCCGAGGTCCACACCGAGCTGCCCGACGACAAGACCCCCACCAGCGTCGACCACGCCCAGATCCTGCTGCGGGCCGCGACCGCCGACCTCGCGGCCCGTACGGAGGCACTGCACGGGGCCCGCGACGCGCACGGGGAACTGCTCCAGGCCCACCGCGCGGCCCAGGACGCCGCCGGGGGCTTCGACGAGACCGCGGCACTCCTGCGGGACCTGCTGCGCGACCACCACGACGACGAGTCCGCCGCCGAGGAGGCCGAGCCCTACCCGGGCAGCCTGGATCAGGCCCGCGCCGCCGCCGCCGAGACCCGCCGTGCGCTGCGCGGCTGTGCCACCGACCTCTCGGCGGCCGACGGCGCCGTGCGCGAGGCCAGCGACGTCCTCGTCCGGCACGCCAACTCCACCCGGTACGAGCAGGTCCGCACCCCGGCCCGCCAGCAGATCCGCGAACTGCCCGCCTCCGCGCTGCCCGAGCACGCCCAGAAGTGGGCCGACGCGTTCGCGCCCCGGTTGCGGGTGCTCACCGACGAACTCGCCCAACTGGAGCGCAACCGCGACTCGATCGTGGACCGACTGCGCGGGCTCGTCGAGTCGGCCCTGGCGACCCTGCGCTCGGCGCAGCGCCTGTCCCGGCTGCCCGAAGGGCTCGGCGAGTGGTCGGGGCAGGAGTTCCTCCGCATCCGCTTCGAGGAGCCCGACCAGGCCACCCTGGTCGAACGGCTGGGCGAGGTGATCGACGAGGCGACCCGGGCCGCCGTCCGCAAGAACGCGGACCTCCGGCGCGACGGGATGTCCCTGCTGCTGCGCGGGGTGGGAGCCGCCCTGGAGCCCCGGGGGATCTCGGTGGAGATCCTCAAGCCGGACGCCGTCCTGCGCGCGGAGCGGGTACCGGTCGGACAGATGGGCGACGTGTTCTCCGGCGGCCAGTTGTTGACCGCGGCGATCGCCCTCTACTGCACGATGGCCGCGCTGCGCTCCAACGACCGGGGCCACGACAAGCACCGCCATGCCGGCACCCTGTTCCTCGACAACCCGATCGGCCGGGCCAACGCCACGTACCTGCTGGAGCTCCAGCGCGCGGTGTCGGACGCGCTCGGGGTCCAGCTCCTGTACACCACGGGACTCTTCGACACCACGGCCCTCGCGGAGTTCCCGTTGGTCATCAGGTTGCGCAACGACGCCGACCTGCGGGCCGGGTTGAAGTACATCAGCGTCGAGGAGCACCTGCGTCCCGGACTGCCCCGGGCCGAGGCCTCGGACGAGGGCGTGCACGGGGAGATCACCGCGACCCGGATGTACAAGCGCCCGGCCCCCACGGCCTGACGCCCGGTGCCCGCGCCGCGCAGGGCGGCGCGGGCACCAGGGCCTCACCGGGGCTAGGAGTGGGACAGCTGCTCCGGCCGGCCCCCGCGCCGCTCCTGGCGGGTACGGGCCCGCTCGGCCCGCCGCTCCTGCTTCAGCGCCCGGCGCCGCTCGCGCCGCAGGGCCCGCGCCGTGCTGCTGGGCGTGGAGACCACGCCGTGGCGCTGCTTCCACACCTGGCGCGTCACCCAGACGTCGAGCACGCTCCAGGTGGCGACCACCGTGCTGAGGATGCTGCTCAGCACCATCGGGAAGGCCAGCCACGACTCGGCGAGCGTGCAGAAGAACGCCACCATGGCCTGGATCAGGGTGACCGACACGATCAGCACGGCCCGCACGGCCGCCGTGCGCACCGGATCGGCCATCCGGTACCGGTGCGCGGGCTCCTCGACCCACAAGGGCTTGGGGCGGGGCGGTGCGACCCCCGCCGAGTCGTCCACGCGGTGGACCCGGGCGGTCGCCCCGACTCCGCCGCCCGCGTCCGGACGCTCCACCGGGGTCTTCCGCCCGATCGGTGTCCGCCGCTCTGCCGTCTTCATGACCTCGTCACTCCCCACCGTCCACGGGTCCGTCCGCCGGTGCCGCAGCCGTCGACAACCATGTCGTGCCCGTGTTGCTCTGTTTTATGCCGCCCGGCGGCGGCACGGGGCCGTTGTGACCACACGGTGATCCGGCGGCCCCGCTCGTACCCCGCTCATGAACGCCGGCTCCCCTTCGCGCCGGCCACTTCGAAGGCGTCACCCCGTGCCCCGCCTCCGTAAGGAAGACGCACGAGTGCACGTGAAGATTCCCGCATACCGCACGTTTCCAGCCAACTGATCTCGCTGAGCTGAGGGATCGGGCTCGGAGACACATGCGCCGGTCTGGGCGGCAATCTCCCATCATAGGTGGACAACTGATGATGTCTCGTGGGCTCCGGCGGGAACAATTATCCGGACACGTCTTCGAGAAGTGGCTACGTCAGTAGTAGGCTCACGCCGTTTCTTGACGCGCCTGTTTACCCCCGGCACGGGGGTTCGAAGTAGGGGGAGGCCATGCGCTTTCGCGGGAGATCGATCCGCCGGAAGATCGTGGCATTGCTGCTGGTGCCGCTGGTCTCGCTCACCGCTCTGTGGAGCTTCTCCACCGTCATCACCAGTCGTGAGGCGGCCCAACTCCTGACGGTCGCCGAGGTGGTCGACAAGATCGGCTATCCGATCGAGGACATGGTCCAGGCGATCCAGGAGGAGCGCCGCCAGTCCATGGTCTACCTCGCGGACCCCCGCTCCAGCGACGCCCTGACCGATCTGCACCGGGTCCGGGAACGCACGGACGAGCTCGTCGCGAAGGTCCGGAAGAACACCCGCGCCTCCGGCGTCGCCGACGACCTCGACGCCGAGTCCCGCGACCGCCTCACCTCCCTCCTCGAAGCCCTCGACGGCATCGACTCGGTGCGGCACGCCGTGGAGGAGGGCACGGTCAGCCGGACCACCGCCCTCGACCTCTACAACCTGCTGATCGACCCCAGCTACGCGCTCGTCATGACCGTGCACGGTCTGGACGACCCGGAGATGGACAAGCAGGGCCGCGCCCTCGTCGGCATCGCCCGCGCCCGCGAACTCCTCTCCCGGGAGGACGCGCTCCTCGGCTCCGCGCTCGTCGCCCGCAGCCTCACCCGCCACGAGATCCGCACCATCTCCGACCTCGTCGCCCAGCGGGAACTGCTGTACGAGGTGAACCTGACCCTGCTCCCGTCCTCCGAGCGCGAGCGCTACGAGAACTACTGGCACGACGACGAGACCGCAGCGCTCAGGGTCGCCGAGCAGTCCGTCGGCGCCGCCGCTCCCGGCGTGCCCACCATGGTCTCCGCGGGCGAATGGAACGACGCCACCGAAGGTGTCCTCGACAACCTCGCCGACCGCAACGCCGCCGCCAACGACCGCTACCAGGACCGGGTCCACCCCATCGCCGTCGGGGTCATCGCCCGGGCCGTCATCGCGGGCGTCCTCGGCCTGATCGCCGTGCTGTTCTCGGTGTTCCTCTCCGTGCGCATCGGCCGCGGACTCATCCGTGACCTGCGCCAGCTGCGGCTGGAGGCCACCGAGGCGTCCGGCGTCCGGCTCCCGGGCGTCATGCGGCGGCTCGCCTCGGGCGAGAAGATCGACGTCAACACCGAAGCCCCGCGCCTCGAATACGGCAAGGACGAGATCGGCCAGGTCGGACTCGCCCTGAACATCCTCCAGCGGGCCGCCGTCGAAGCCGCGGTGAAACAGGCCGAACTGCGCCACGGCGTCTCCGAGGTCTTCGTCAACCTCGCCCGCCGCAGCCAGGTCCTGCTCCACAAACAGCTCACGCTGCTGGACGCCATGGAGCGTCGCACCGAGGACACCGACGAACTCGCCGACCTCTTCCGCATCGACCACCTCACCACGCGCATGCGCCGCCACGCGGAGGGCCTGGTGATCCTCTCCGGCGCCGCCCCCTCCCGCCAGTGGCGCAAGCCCGTGCAGCTGATGGACGTCGTCCGCGCCTCCGTCGCCGAAGTCGAGGACTACGAGCGCATCGCCGTCCGCCGACTGCCCAGGATCGCCGTCATCGGCCCCGCCGTCGCCGACGTCAGCCACCTCGTCGCCGAACTCCTGGAGAACGCCACGGTGTTCTCCCCGCCGCACACCACGGTCCAGGTGCACGGCGAGTACGTGGCCAACGGCTTCACCCTGGAGATCCACGACCGGGGACTGGGCATGACCTCCGAGGCCCTGCTCGACGCCAACCTCCGGCTCGCCGAGACCCCCGAGTTCGAACTGTCCGACACGGACCGCCTGGGCCTGTTCGTCATCAGCCGACTCGCCCAGCGCCAGAACGTCCGCGTCGCGCTCCAGCCTTCGCCGTACGGCGGCACGACCGCCGTCGTCTTCCTGCCCGACACCCTGCTCACCGACGTGGCTCCGGACGGCGACACCGACGGCGTCGGGGTCCGCGCCGGACGCGTCCTCGCCGAGGCCAGGGCGGGCGGCCGTGCCGCGACCCCGGCCCAGGGCACCGGAACGCTCCCCGGACTGCCCGCCTCCGTCCTGGACGGCCCCGCCGAAGTGGCGGCGCCCATCGGCTCCGCCGACGACATCGAGGTCTTCACCGGCCGCCTCGGCACCCCGGACGACGACGCGCCCCCGCCCGGACGGCACCGCGCGCCGGACGAGTACCGCGAAGCCGAACCGGACCTCCAGCGCCGTCGCGCCCCCAAGCTCGTCAGCTCCCACGGCCGTCCGGTCGTCGAAGCCGGAGCCCGCACCCCCGAACCCGGCGCGGAGCGCACCACCTCGCGCACCGGCCCCGGCACCCCGCCGGACCTCCCGCGCAGACGCCGCTTCCCGGAGGCCACCACGAGCACCCCCGCGCCCGGCGGTGACGCCGTACGAAGCATCCAGCCCACGGGCGGCGACGCCACCGCACGTGGCGGAGCCACCCTGCCCCGACGGGACCGCACCCCCACGGACCGACGGCGCCCCGGCCCGGACGGTCCCACGGCGGAACCCCCGACCGGCGGCCTCCCGCGCCGGGTCCGCCAGGCCAATCTCGCGCCCCAGCTCAGACAAGGCCCGGACCTGCGCAGCGATCGCGCCCGACCGGCGCCCGAAGAGCGGGACGCCGACGAAGTACGCAGCCGCATGGCCTCGCTCCAACGAGGGTGGGCCCGCGGCCGCGAGGAGAACGCCGCGGGCGACAACGCCCGGGGCGGCACAGCACACGGAACCACATCTGAGGGGGACGGTCGATGACCGCACCACAGGCCAACGGCCACATCGCGACCGGGGAGAACTCCGACCTCAACTGGCTGCTCGACGAACTCGTCCAGCGGGTCGCCAGCATCCGGAAGGCGCTCGTCCTGTCCGGTGACGGCCTGCCGACCGGTGTGTCGCAGGGCCTGACCCGGGAGGACAGCGAGCACCTCGCAGCGGTGGCCTCCGGTTTCCACAGCCTGGCCAAGGGCGTGGGCCGGCACTTCGACGCGGGCGGCGTCCGCCAGACCGTCGTGGAGCTCGACGAGGCGTTCCTCTTCGTCACCGCCGCCGGAGACGGCAGCTGTCTCGCCGTCCTGTCCGACGCGGACTCCGACGTGGGTCAGGTCGCCTACGAGATGACCCTGCTCGTGAAGCGGGTCGGCGCGCACTTGGGGGCCGCTCCGCGCACCGAACCGTCCCCTGGCGGGTAGTGGGACTGCATGAGCGCAGACGGTCAGGGAACCCCCCACTGGTTCGATGACGACGCCGGCCCCGTGGTACGTCCGTACGCGATGACCCGGGGCCGCACCACCAGCGCCAACCAACACCGCCTCGATCTGATCGCGGTGGTGCTCACCGAGTCCCACGTAGCCAACCCGGAGGCCGACCAGTCACTCTCCCCGGAACACGTCGACATCATCGAGCTGTGCCGCGACACGCCGCAGTCCGTCGCCGAACTCGCGGCGGAACTGGACCTTCCGATCGGCGTGGTCCGCGTCCTGATCGGTGACCTCGTCGAAGACGAACTCGTGCACGTGACACGCCCCGTGCCACCTGCCGAGCTGCCGGACGCGAGTATCCTGCGCGACGTGATCAGCGGCCTGAGGGCCCTCTGAGCAGCACGGCAGCGGGGAGAACGACGTGACGGGCTGGCAGTTCTGGGTCGACCGCGGTGGCACCTTCACCGATGTCGTCGCACGCAGGCCCGACGGGAGCCTCGTCACCCGCAAGGTCCTCTCCGCACGGCCCCGCGACCCCGCGGGACCCGGAGGGACCCCCGGCGACCCCGGACCCGAGACCCCCGACGCCGCCGTCGAGGGCATCCGGCTCCTCCTCGCCGAACACGCCGCGCACGCCGAACACACCGCGCGCGCAGCGCACGCCGAGCCCGCAGCCCACCCAGGACGAGCAGAGCGCCCGCAGCACCCCGGACCCGCCCCGGCCGCGCCCACGATCGCGTCCCTGCGCATGGGCACCACCGTCGCCACCAACGCCCTGCTCGAACGCACCGGGGAACGCACCGCCCTCGTCATCACCCGGGGGTTCCGCGACGCCCTGCGCATCGCCTACCAGAACCGGCCCCGCATCTTCGACCGCGAGATCGTCCTGCCGGACCCGCTCCACGAGCGCGTCATCGAGGTCGACGAACGCGTCACCGCCGAGGGCCAGGTACTGCGCCAGCCCGACCTCGACGCCCTGGAAGGACCGCTGCGCGCCGCCCGCGCCGACGGTGTCCGCGCCGTCGCCGTCGTCCTGCTCCACAGCCATCTGTACCCCGACCACGAACAGCGCGTCGGTGAACTCGCCGCCCGCGTCGGCTTCCCCCAGATCTCCCTGTCCAGCGAGGTCAGCCCGCTGATGAAGCTGGTGCCCCGCGGAGACACGACCGTCGCCGACGCCTACCTCTCGCCGGTGCTGCGCCGCTACGTCCAGCGCCTGGGCGAGGCACTGGACGTGCCCCGTGGACGCCTGCTGTTCATGCAGTCCAACGGGGGTCTCACCGACGCCACCCGGTTCCGCGGCAAGGACGCCGTCCTGTCCGGACCGGCGGGCGGCATCGTCGGCATGGCCCGCATGTCCGAACTCGCCGGCCACGACCGCGTCATCGGGTTCGACATGGGCGGCACGTCCACCGACGTCTCCCACTACGCCGGCACCTACCCACGCGTCCTCACCCACACCGTCGCCGGGGTGCGACTGCGGGCCCCCATGCTGGACATCCACACCGTCGCCGCCGGCGGCGGCTCCGTCCTCCACTTCGACGGCAGCCGCTACCGCGTCGGCCCCGACTCCGCCGGCGCCGACCCCGGCCCCGCCTGCTACCGCGCCGGGGGACCGCTCACCGTCACCGACGCCAACCTGATGCTCGGCCGCATCCAGCCCGACCACTTCCCCCGGGTGTTCGGGCCCGACCGCGACCAGCCCCTCGACGGCGCACTCGTCCGCCACCGCTTCGCCGCGCTCGCCGCCGAGATCACCCGCCGCACCGGCGACGACCGCACCCCGGAACAGGTCGCCGAGGGATACCTGCGCATCGCCGTGGCCAACATCGCCAACGCCGTCACCCGCATCTCCGTCCAACAGGGCCACGACGTCACCCGCTACGCCCTGACCACCTTCGGCGGCGCCGGGGGACAGCACGCCTGCCGGGTCGCCGACTCGCTCGGCATCCGCACCGTCCTCGTACCACCCCTGGCGGGCGTGCTGTCCGCCCTCGGCATCGGCCTCGCCGACCTCGCCGCCCTACGCGAACGGTCCGTCGAAGCGCCCCTGGGCCCGGCCACGACTCCCCGGGTGCGCGACACCGCCGACGCCCTGGAAGCGACCGCCCGCGCCGAACTGCTGGCCGAAGGCGTCCCCGACGAGGACGTCCGCGTCACCCGGCGCGCCCGACTGCGCTACGACGGCACGGACACCACCCTCACCGTCGACCTCGGGGAGCCGGACACGATGGCCCGGGCCTTCGAGGACCGCCACCGCGCCGTGTACTCCTTCGCCCTGGACCGCCCGATCGTCGTCGAATCCGTGTCGGTGGAGGCCGTGGGCCCCACCGATCCCCCCGACCTGTCCTCCCTCGCCCCGCCCGCCACCGCCCCCGAGCCCCCCGCCGAGGCGGCCCTGCACACCGGCGGAGCCTGGCGACGGGCCCCCCTGCACCGCCGCGCCCACCTGTCACCGGACCTCGCCGTCACCGGGCCCGCACTGATCACCGAGGACGGCGCCACCACCGTCGTCGACGAAGGATGGCGGGCCACCCTGCACCCGGCGGGCCACCTGGTCCTGGAACGCACCACCGCGCCCGCGGACTCCCGCACCGGCACCACCGCCGACCCGGTGCTCCTGGAGGTCTTCAACAACCTCTTCATGTCCATCGCGGAACAGATGGGCGCCCGGCTGGAGTCCACCGCGCAGTCCGTCAACATCAAGGAACGCCTCGACTTCTCCTGCGCGCTCTTCGACCCCGACGGCGACCTCGTGGCCAACGCCCCGCACATCCCCGTCCACCTGGGATCGATGGGCACCAGCGTCAAGGAGGTCATCCGCCGCCGCGGCCGCACCATCCGCCCCGGCGACGCCTACGCGGTCAACGACCCCTACCACGGCGGCACCCACCTGCCCGACGTCACCGTCATCACCCCCGTCTTCGCCCGCCCCACCGACACCCGCACCGAAGCCGAAGCCGAAGCCGAAGCCGCCACCGGCCCCGGAGCGCAGACCCCAGGTGCCCCGCTCTTCTTCGTGGCCTCGCGCGGACACCACGCCGAGATCGGCGGCACCGCCCCCGGCTCCATGCCCGCCGACAGCCGCACCCTCGCCGAGGAGGGCGTCCTCTTCGACGACTGGCTGCTCGCCGAGGACGGCCGCTTCCGCGAGGCGGAAACCCTCCAGCTGCTCACCACGGCGACCCACCCCTCCCGCGACCCCGACACCAACCTGGCCGACCTGCGCGCCCAGATCGCCGCGAACCACAAGGGCGTGGACGAGGTCCGCCGCGTGATCGACGACTTCGGCCTCGACGTCGTCCAGGCGTACATGCGCCACGTCCAGGACAACGCCGAGGAATCCGTCCGCCGCGTGATCGACACCCTCCGGGACGGCGCCCACACCTACGAGACCGACTCGGGCGCCGTCATCCGGGTACGGGTCACCGTCGACCGCGCGGCCCGCGCGGCCACCATCGACTTCACCGGCACGTCCCCGCAGCTGACGACCAACTTCAACGCCCCGTCCGCCGTGGTCGTCGCGGCCGTGCTCTACGTGTTCCGCACCCTCGTCGCCGACGACATCCCCCTCAACGACGGCAGCCTGCGCCCCCTGCACATCGTCGTCCCGCCCGGCTCGCTGCTCGCCCCGCGCGCCCCGGCGGCCGTCGTCGCGGGCAACGTGGAGACCTCACAGGCCATCACCGGCGCCCTGTACGCCGCCCTGGACGTCCAGGCGGAGGGCTCCGGCACGATGAACAACGTCACCTTCGGCAACGACCGCCACCAGTACTACGAGACGATCGCCTCCGGCTCCGGCGCCGGGGACGGCTTCCACGGAACGTCCGTCGTCCAGACCCATATGACCAACTCCCGGCTCACCGACCCCGAGGTCCTGGAGTGGCGCCTGCCCGTCCTCCTGGAGGAGTTCGCCGTCCGACACGGCAGCGGCGGCGCCGGCCGCTGGCACGGCGGCGACGGAGCCGTGCGCCGCATCAGGTTCCGCGAGCCCATGACCGTCTCCACCCTCTCCCAACACCGCAGGGTCCCGCCCTACGGTCTCGCCGGCGGTGCCCCGGGCGCCCTCGGCACCGACCGGGTCGAACACCCGGACGGTACGGTCCTGCACCTGGACGGCAGCGACACGGTCGCTGTCCGCCCCGGCGACGTACTCGTCATCGAAACACCTGGCGGCGGAGGATACGGTCCCCCGCCGCCCCACACCACTGAGGCAGGAGACGAATCCGATGGTCCTGGGGCGTACTGAGCGGGGCAAGGCCCCCATAGAACCCGTCACCCTCAAGATCCTGGTGGCGGGCGGCTTCGGCGTGGGCAAGACCACCCTGGTCGGCGCGGTGAGCGAGATCAAGCCACTGCGCACCGAAGAGACCCTCAGCGAAGCGGGCCGCCCGGTCGACGACACCCACGGCGTCGAGGGCAAGAACACCACCACCGTGGCAATGGACTTCGGCCGCATCACCCTCCGCCAGGACCTGGTGCTCTACCTCTTCGGCACCCCCGGACAGGACCGCTTCTGGTTCCTCTGGGACGAACTCGCCACCGGGGCGCTCGGCGCCGTCGTCCTCGCCGACACCCGCCGCCTGGAGGACTGCTTCGCCGCCGTCGACTACTTCGAACGGCGCAGCATCCCCTTCATCGTCGGCGTCAACTGCTTCGACGGAGCCGACCGCTACCCCGCCGACTCCGTGCGCCAAGCGCTCGACCTCGACGGCTCCGTTCCCGTCGTCCTGTGCGACGTCCGGCACCGGGATTCCGCCAAGGAAGTCCTCATCGAGGTCGTCGAACACGCCCTGACCGTCGGCGAGGTGACGCGCCAGACCGCCACCACCTGACGGGACCGGTCGTCACCGACCGTCGGGCACCCCCCCCGCGACGGTCGGCGAACGGCGAACGGTGAAATTCAGCCCCGGACGACAGAACCGCACACCCCCGAACTGCGTCCGGTCTTATCGGTGAGGTTGGCCGGGACCGACGGGGGTGGTTCCGGCCAACCCCACCGCACGACCCGACGCCCCTACCGCCCGCACACGGGACGGCGCGCCGTCCGCCCCGGGCGATCGGATACAGTCCGCGCGTGTCCGATTCCCAGCACCACACCACCAACCCCGTACGGGACTCCCACTGTTCGAGCTGTGGCGCCCCCTTCGCCGCCGAGGCATCCGGCTGGCCCAGGGGGTGTGCCACCTGCGGCACCACGACGTACCGCAACCCCCTGCCCGTGGCGGTGGCCCTCCAGCCCGTCTACGACGACCAGGGCACCGCCCTGGTCGTCATCACCCGCACGGTGGCCCCCGCACTCGGCGGCATAGCCCTGCCCGGCGGGTTCATCGAGCACCACGAGGACTGGCGCGAGGCCCTCGTACGGGAGCTCAAGGAAGAGACCGGCATCGACGCCGCGGCCCGGGACGTGCGCATCGCCCACGTACTCAGCGCACCCGACGGGTACCTCGTCCTCTTCGGAGCCCTCCCGGAACGACCCGCGTCCGAACTGCCCCCCTCCGTTCCCACGGACGAGACGGAAGGGTGGCACCTGCTGCGCCGCCCCACGGAACTCGCCTTCCCCCTTCACACCCTGGCCGCCAAGGCGTGGTTCGAGGGCCGCCACGGCTGAGCCGGCACCCCGACCGGACGGCCCGGCACCCCGGGCCACGACCCCGGCGGTCCGTACCGTGCGGCGCGCCGGTCCGGCTCACACCTCCCGCAGCCGGACCGGATACCCCACCGGGCCACCGCCCTCACGCTCCACGACCACCCCCTCACCCCGCCACCGCGTCGTGAAGCGCTCCACCTCGGACGTCCCCCACCCGTCACCGGCGTCCGCCACCACCAGGCCGCCTCCCGTACCCCCACGCACGGGAGGCCACACCTCCAACTCCACCCCGCCGTCCGCCCCGCGCACCGGCAGCACCGCACCCGCACGCACCAGGACCGGCGCCCGCGACAACGGCGCCGCCACCCGAACCCGCCCCGGACCCGTGAACGCGGCGCCACTGACCGCGTCGTACCAGGTGCCCGCCGGCAGGTGCACCGCACGCCGGTCCACCCCCGGCTCCATCACCGGCGCGACCAACAGGGCGTCACCCAACAGGAACGCGTCCCCGCAGTCCCGCAACGCCCGGTCCTCCGGAGCACCCCACCACAACGGACGCGCATAGGGCGCCCCCGTGCGCGCCGCCAACTGCGCCAGCGTCATCAGGTACGGAGCCAACCGCCGCCGTTCGAGCAGCACCGCCCGCGCGTGCTCCACCACCTCCTCGCCGAACGCCCACGGCTCCCGCCGCCCCGCCCGCAGCGCCGAATGGGTACGGAACAACGGGAGGTGCGCACCCAACTGGAACCACCGCAGGTACAACTCGGGCGACGGACTCCCCGTGAAGCCCCCCACGTCCGGCCCGGAGTACGGCACCCCGCACAACCCCAACCCCAGCACCAACGCCAACGACGCGCGCAACCCCGGCCACCCCGTCGCCACGTCCCCCGACCAGGTGCCCCCGTACCGCTGCATCCCCGCCCAGCCCGACCGCGAGAACAGGAACGGCCGCTCGGCCGGACGCAGCCGCCGGACCCCCTCGTAGGCAGCCCGCGCCATCCCCAGGGCGTACACGTTGTGCGCCTCCCGGTGGTCCCCGCCCCGCCCCTCCAACGAGTGCCGCGCCGACCGGGGCAACGTCCGCTCGCCGAACGCCGCGAACGACACCGGCTCGTTCATGTCGTGCCAGAACCCCGCGAACCCCTGACCCAACCGCTCCCCGTACCAGTCACCCCACCACGCACGCACCCCCGGATCCGTGAAGTCCGGATACACCGACTCACCCGCCCAGACCGTGCCGACCACCTCCCGCCCGGTCGCGTCCCGCACGAACGCCCCCACGGCCCGCCCCGACTCGAACACCGGGTTCCCCGGCTCCGCCTTCACCGCCGGATCGACGATCGACACCAACCGCACCCCGTCCGCCGCCAGCTCCCGCGCCAACTCCGGCAACTCCGGGAACCGCCGCCGGTCCACCGTGAACACCCGGTGCCCGTCCAGATGGTCGATGTCCAGGTGCACCGCGTCCAACGGCAACCCCCGCTCCCGGTACCCGGCGACCGTCCGCCGCACCTCGGCCGCGCTCCCAAACCCCCACCGCGCGTGCTGGTACCCGAGCGCCCACCCGGGCGGCACCGCGGGCGCGCCCGTCAACGACACCCAGGTGTGCAGCACCCGGGCCGGCGCGCCCACCACCACCCAACACCGCAACGGCCCCCCGTCACAGCGCAGCTCCACCGTCCCCGGCCGGTCGTGCCCCGAACCGTCCCCCTCCTCGCCCTCCTGGAGCGAGACCGACCCGTCCCACGTCGTGTCGTGGAAGACCAGATGCGTCCCGCCGTCCGCCACCACCCACTGCACGGGCATCGTGATCGACAACGGGTCGTCACCCGGCCCGAACGAACCCCCCGGATCGGTGTTCCACAACCGGTACGTCCCGTCCACCAGCCGCGGCCCCGCCGCCCGCCCCCCGAGCCCGAAGAACCGCGCGTCCGCCGCCACCTCCGCCCGCTGCACCCACCGTGCCACCCCGCCCCCGGCCGACTCCCACCAGCGCGGCGGCTCGACCCGGCGCAACACCACCCCGCCCGGAGTACGGACCTCGATCCCCCCGTACCGCGACACCGCGACCGTGATCCGCTCCGACACCACCCGCCACCCACCGTCCTTGTCCGGCTCCAACATGGCGCGCGGATCGGCCTCCGGCGCCGCGCCGCACAGGGCGTACGACGGCTCGGGCCCGGCACCGTCCCAGCCCCAGAACACCGCTCCCGTCACCGTCACCAGGAGCCGCAGCTCCGAACGGGCGAACCGGATGACACCCCCGCCCGGACCCGACTCCACGTCCGTCACCGCACCCGGCACCCGGGCCCGCTCCGCCCCCCGCGGCGCCAGGGCGGACGCGTCCACCCGCCGTCGGCGCAGCGCCGCGCGCACCGCACGCAGCCCCAGCGACGGTCCCCCCGCACCGAGTGCCTTCACCGACCGCAACAGGCCACGACCATCCATGACGATCACCCTGCCACCGCGCCCGGGGGCAACGTGGTGCGTTCAGCCGCCGTTCACCCGGGACACCACCACTGCTCACCGGTGCGTCCCGCCCTGGTGCGCGAGTCGATCACATGGCATCGTCCCCCTCAGCCGCCGAGGCGCACACCACCCACCGTGCGCCGAGGACGCCCACACCCAGCACACGGCAGGGGAGCACCGACCATGTCCTCGTCCTCAGCGAACACCCCACCGCTCTGGCAGCCCGACCGGCGGACCGTGGAGTCCGCCCGGATCACCCGCTTCCAGACCTGGGCCGCCGCCCACCACGGCGCCCCCGCCCACGGCGGGTACCCGGCCCTGCACCGCTGGTCCGTCGACGAACTCGACACCTTCTGGCAGGCCGTCGCCGCATGGTTCGACGTCCGCTTCACCACGCCCCCCACACAGGTGCTCGGCACCCGTCGGATGCCCGGCGCGACCTGGTTCCCGGGCGCCACCCTCAACTACGCCGAACACGCCCTGCGAACCGCCGCCGACCGCCCCGCCGAACCCGCCCTCCTCCACGTCGACGAGACCCACGGCCCCGCCCCCGTGACCTGGGCCGAGCTACGCCGCCAGGTCGGCTCGCTGTCCGCCGCGCTGCGCGACCTCGGGGTCCGCCCGGGCGACCGGGTCAGCGGCTACCTCCCGAACGTCCCGCAGGCCGTGGTGGCCCTCCTCGCCACCGCCACCGTGGGCGCCGTGTGGACCTCCTGCGCCCCCGACTTCGGCGCCCGCAGCGTCCTCGACCGCTTCCAACAGGTCGAACCCGTCGTCCTCTTCACCGTCGACGGCTACCGCTACGGGGGCAAGGAACACGACCGCACCGACACCGTCGCCGAACTCCGGGCCCAGCTGCCGACCCTGCGCGCCGTCGTCCACGTCCCCCTGCTCGGCACCCCCGCCCCCGACGGCGCCCTGGCGTGGGCGGACCTCACCGCCGACGACACCGCACCGGACTTCACCCCCGTCCCCTTCGACCACCCCCTGTGGGTGCTCTACTCCTCCGGCACCACCGGACTGCCCAAAGCGATCGTCCAGTCCCAGGGCGGCATCCTCCTGGAGCACTACAAACAACTCGGGCTCCACTGCGACCTCGGCCCCGACGACCGCTTCTTCTGGTACACGTCCACCGGCTGGATGATGTGGAACTTCCTCGTCTCCGGGCTCCTCACCGGCACCACGATCGTCCTGCACGACGGCAGCCCCGGACACCCCGACACCGGTGCCCAGTGGCGCATCGCCGAACGGACCGGCGCCACCTTCTTCGGCACCTCCGCCGCCTACGTGATGGCCTGCCGCAAGGCCGACGTGCACCCGGCCCGCGACCACGACCTCAGCCGCGTCCGCTGCGTCGCCACCACCGGCTCCCCCCTGCCCCCCGACGGCTTCCGCTGGCTGCACGACGAGTTCGCCGACCGCGACGGCGGCCTGTGGATCGCCTCCGTCAGCGGCGGCACCGACGTCTGCTCCTGCTTCGCCGGCGCGGTACCCACCCTCCCCGTCCACATCGGCGAACTCCAGGCACCCGGCCTCGGCACCGACCTCCAGGCATGGGACCCCCAGGGGCGGCCCCTCCTCGACGAGGTCGGCGAACTCGTCGTCACCCGGCCCATGCCGTCCATGCCGCTCTACTTCTGGAACGACCCCGACGGCCACCGCTACCACGACAGCTACTTCGACACCTACCCCGGAGTCTGGCGACACGGCGACTGGATCACCCTCACCCCCCACGGCTCCGTCGTCATCCACGGCCGCTCCGACTCCACCCTCAACCGCCAGGGCGTCCGCATGGGGTCCGCCGACATCTACGAGGCCGTCGAACGCCTCCCCGAGATCAAGGAATCCCTCGTCGTCGGCGTCGAACAGGCCGACGGCGGGTACTGGATGCCGCTCTTCGTCCACCTCGCCCCGGGCACCGCCCTCGACGACCGACTGCGCTCCCTCGTCAAGCGGACCATCCGCGAGAACCTCTCCCCCCGCCACGTCCCCGACGAGATCATCGAAGTCCCCGCCGTCCCCCACACCCTCACCGGCAAACGCCTCGAAGTACCGGTCAAACGCCTCCTCCAGGGCACCCCCCTCGACCGGGCCGTCAACCCCGGCTCCGTCGACCGCGTCGACCTCCTCCACTTCTACGTGGAACTCGCCGCCCGCCGCCCCTGACCCCGACCCCGCCACCCACGCCGAGCACCGATGTCAGTCCCCCCGGTTACGGTGAGTGAGCATCGATCGACCGTGCACAGGGGGAACCATGACACCGACCGACCACCACGCCACCTCGAACGAACGGATCTACCGCGAGATCGCCGGCACCCTCGGCCTCCTCGCCGACGCCGTGGACTTCACGGCCATGCGCCGCTACCGCAGCTTCCCCTTCGACGACCACCACGCCTACCTGCGCCACACCGAAGCCGTCCTCCGCGCACTCGACGCCCGGGGCCAACACACCAGCATCGCCCTCTTCGACCCCGAGCAGTACGCCTCCTACTGCGCCCGCACCGGCATCGATCCCGACACCCGCGCCTCCCGCACCCGCTTCACCGCCGAACTCGCCGCCACCGGCCCCACCGTCCCCTACGACGGCCGCCCCCTCGCCGAACTGCTCCCCGACCTCCTCGACGAGACCGCACGCCAGGCCACCTGGGAGTACGCCACCCACGCCCTCGCCCGTGCGGGGGAGTGCGCCACCTGCGGCGAGGACATCGGCCGGGCCGCCTTCGCCCGCGCCTGTGACCTCCTGCTGCGCATCCTGCGCTCCGCCCGCCCCGGCGCGCACCACCTCGTCGGCAGCGTCACCACCCCCGCGGAAACCCTCCTCGGCGTCTTCCGGGCCCGCAGCGACGCGACGGGCCTCACCGAAGCCGACGAAGCCGCCGCGGTCGAACTCGCCACCGTGCTCGCCACGGGCTTCGCGACCCGGAGCCCCGGCGGTCTCGTCATGCGCACCACCACCCCGGGCCACGACGACCGCGTCCAGGGCTGGCGCCTCGTCGACGACGGACTCGCCCCCCTCACCGCGGCACAGGTGTTCGACGCCTACTGCACCGACGCCGTCTCCGGCGAACCCATCTCCCCGGAATCCGGCGTGGACTACTGCGCGCCCCCCGACATCGACGGCATCGGCCCGGGCACGAGCGGCCACACCCACCACTGACACCCGGACCCGTCACCGGGGCGCCCCGCACAGCGGAGCGCCCCGGCACCGACTACTCCCCGGAGAGCACCGCCTGCGCCGCGTTCCGCGCGTCCTCGGCGGTGTCCGCGGCCCGGGCCGCCGCCGCCGCGCGCTCGCACTGCGCCAGCGTGTACTTGGCCAGCGCCGCCCGTACGTACGGGATCGACGCCGAGCCCATCGACAGGGACGTCACGCCCAGCCCCGTCAACACGCACGCCAGCAGCGGATCGGCCGCCGCCTCACCGCACACCCCGCAACTCTTGCCCTCCGCCTTCGCCGCCTCCGCCGACAGCGCCACCAGATCCAGCAGCGCCGGCTGCCACGGGTCCTGCAACCGCGACACCGCACCCACCTGCCGGTCCGCGGCGAACGTGTACTGCGCGAGGTCGTTGGTGCCCAGCGACAGGAACTCGACCTCCTGGAGGATCGAACGCGCCCGCAGCGCCGCCGAGGGGATCTCCACCATGGCGCCGAACTTCGCGCGCAACCCCGCCGCACGACAGGCGTCAGCGAACGCCTTCGCATCCGTCCGGTCCGCCACCATCGGCGCCATCACCTCCAGATACACCGGAAGCCCTTCGGCGGCCCTGGCCAGCGCGGTCAGCTGGGTGCGCAGCACATCGGGGTGGTCCAACAGGGACCGCAACCCCCGCACCCCCAACGCCGGATTCGGCTCGTCCGCCGGGGTGAGGAAGTCCAACGGCTTGTCGGCCCCCGCGTCCAGGACCCGGACGACGACCCGACCCTCCGGGAACGCCTCCAACACCTGCCGGTACGCGGTCACCTGCTTCTCCTCGGACGGCGCCTTCGCGCTGTCGTCCAGGAACAGGAACTCGGTGCGGAACAGCCCGACCCCCTCGGCGCCGGCCTCCACCGCCGCCGGCACGTCCGCCGGCCCGCCCACATTGGCCAGCAGCGGCACCTTGTGCCCGTCGGACGTCGCGCCGGGACCGGTCGAGGAAGCCAGCGCCGCCTTGCGTTCCTCCGCGACCGCCGCCAGCGCGGCCCGCTTCTCGGCGCTCGGCTCCACGAACACCTCCCCGGTACTGCCGTCCACGGCGACCACCGCGCCTTCGGCCAGCTCCCCGGCGCCCGGCAGCGCCACCACGGCCGGCACCCCGAGCGCCCGCGCCAGGATCGCGCTGTGACTCGTCGGCCCGCCCTCCTCGGTCACGAAGCCCAGGACCAACGACGGATCCAGCAGCGCCGTGTCGGCCGGCGCCAGATCCCGCGCGATCAGCACGTACGGCTCGTCACTGTCCGGCACACCCGGCATGGGCACGCCCAGCAACCGGGCGACGATGCGGTTGCGCACGTCATCGAGGTCGGCCACCCGCCCCGCGAGGTACTCGCCGGCCCCGGCCAGCAGGGCCCGGTACGAGGCGAAGGCGTCGTACACGGCGCGCTCGGCCGTGCTGCCCACCGCGATCCGTCGCTCGACGTCGACGATCAGCTCCGGGTCCTGGGCCATCAGGGCCTGCGCTTCGAGCACGGCCTGGGCCTCTCCGCCCGCGAGGTTGCCCCGCGCGTTCAGATCGGCCGCCACGGCGTCCACCGCCTGGCGGGCACGCCCCTGCTCCCGTTCGGCGTCCTCGGTGGGGATCTGCTTCGCGGGCGGTTCCAGGACCGCCGTGCCCATGTGCCGTACCTCGCCGATCGCCACACCGTGACTCACGCCGACGCCCCGCAGCGTTGTTTCCATCTCACCGTCTCCGCGTACAAGCGACGGGCCCGCCGCCGCGATGGTTGGTCTGCCGGTCGCCGCTACTGCCAGTCGAAGAGCGTGTCGCCCACCTTCACGTCACCGCTCTCGTTCACGGACGACAGGGAGTCCACCATGGCCTCCAACGCCACCACCGGGCACACCGGGGACTTGCCGGCCGCTTCGACCTCGGCGGGGTTCCACCGCACGACGGCCTGCCCGCGCTGCACGTTGTCCCCCTTGTTCACCAGCAGCTCGAAGCCCTGGCCGTTGAGCTGCACGGTGTCGATGCCCAGATGGGTGAGCACGCCGTGCCCCTCGTCGTCCACCACCACGAACGCGTGCGGATGGAGGGAGACGATCACCCCGGAGACGGGAGCCACCGCCTCCGCGGGCGTCCGCTCGGGATCGACCGCGGTTCCGGGACCGACCATGGCACCGGAGAAGACGGGATCCGGCACCGCGGTCAGTCCGATGGCACGGCCGGAGACGGGGGATGTCACACGGGTCATGGGCAAGCCTCCCAGGGCTCGGAGTCCGACGGCGCCGTCACCCGTCTGCCCGGGACCAGCGCACTGTTCAGCAGCGTAAGTCATAAAAAGTCCGAGTTCCGTGTGGGCGGAGCCGGGTGGCCGAGGGAGGGGTACACCCTCGATTTGCCCCCGCTGTCAAGCCCGCTGTACAGTCGTAACCCTGCCCGCGAGCGACACGAGAGTGTTGTGGAGCCGGGCAGTCTCCTTCAAGTCCTCTTTTCTCATCTTGAGATCAGAATTTCGCATGTCTGCGAGAAGCTGGTCAGGGTAAAGAAAAAGACCTGATAGAGTTTGAAACACCGAAGGGAAGCGCCCGGAGGAAAGCCTCAGCCGAATGGCTGGAGTGAGTACAAAGGAAGCGTCCGTTCCTTGAGAACTCAACAGCGTG
>NZ_JBHWIQ010000019.1:158493-185032 GCF_042732055.1 Streptomyces sp. NPDC059816 | reverse complement strand
GCCGGCGAACCCCACCCGGTCGTCGCCGGCCGCTTCGGCGCCCCCGAAGCCGCCCTCGCCCGCAAGATCAGGAACCAGCCCCGCGACGTCCAACTCGCCTGGTACGAACGCAACCGCGACGCCCTCACCACCTGCGGCACCCGACCCGACCTCGACCCCGGGAAGGGCACCCGATGATCTGGTGGCTCAAGATCCGCGCCGCCCACACCCTCGCGATCGGCACCGCCGCGACCTGGCTCCTCGGCCTCCTCATCGGCACCGCCCACCTCCCCCTACCCGCCCTCACCGGACAGGCCGGCGACTTCCTCGTCGGCCACCTCATCACCCTCACCCCCGCCGTCCTCCTCATGCACGGCGCCGCCCGCGCCGACCACCCCACCGAAAACGTCGCCGTCCGCACCCCGCGCCACCTCGACGTCGCCCTCGCCCTCACCCTCGCCACCACCGTCCTGACCGCCGCACTCCTCCTCCACCTGCTCCACCCCACCGACATGGCCGTCGTCCTCAGCCGCAACATCGCCGGCTACATCGGACTCGCCCTCCTCCTCCACCCCTGGGTCGGACACCGCGCCGCCGGCGCCCTCATCGCCGTCGCCCCCCTCGGCTGCGCCGCCGCCGGCTGGGGACCCGGCGGCCGACCCGAACGCTGGGCCTGGGTCCTGCACCCCGCCGACTCCCGCACCGCCCTCGCCCTCGCCCTCGCCACCCTCCTCCTCGGCACCACCACCGCACTCACCCGCACGCCCTCCACCGCCCCCTGAGCCCCGGAGCGGCTGCGCGTCGCGCCCTAACCCACCCAACTCCGCAGCAACTCCTCGCGCTCCGCCGTCCGCGGCGTCTCCCCGTCCCGCTTCCGACCCCACTCGGACATCGCGGCCAGCGTCGTCGCCAGCGTCGCGGCGCCCTCCGTGAGCCGGGACAGCAGGGCGCGGGAGAGGTCGACCTCCGTCGACGAGTAGCCGGCGGCCGTGGCCACATGGGCCGACAACTCGCGCTCGCCGTCAGGTGTCTCCACACGCACCGTCATCAACGCCGGGGAGTCGTACGACCCGCCCGGGGCCCCGGCCATCGCCAGGCTGAGCACCGTCTCCAGGACCAGGTCCTTGACCGCGCCGACCTGCCGCACCAGGGTCTTCACGGGGACGTCCACCACCGTCAGGGCGTGCACGTCCTCCCACAGGTGGAAGCCGGGCTGCCCGTCGCCGAGGGGCAGCACGCCCTCGGGGGTCAGCCGTACCCCGGGGGCCGAACCGACCGGCTTCGCGCCCACGTACACATCGCCCTCGGCGATCCAGAACAGGCCCACCATGGCCATACGGTGCTCACTCCTCCCGACGTCGACCGCGCCGCCGTCGGGTCACACGTCACACGATCAGAACGTCCTGGCAACGCGCGGCCGGGTCGGCGGGTTCCCGTCAGTCCGGTGCGAGGTCCTCCAGGAACGGTTCGATCGCCGCGCGCCACGCCTCGGGCTGGTCGTAGTGGACGAGGTGCGCCGCATCGGCGACCTCCGCGTACTGGCCCTGCGGCAGCACCCGCACCATCTCCTGGGCCTCCGCCCGCCCCAACTCGCCGTCGAGTCCGCGCACGACCAGGGTCGGGCACCGGACCTGCGCCAGTTCGTCCCAGTGGGCGTGGTGCGCCCAGGCAGCGCGGGAGGCCAGCATCTGCGCGGGGTCGAAGACGGGCCGCCAACCGTCCGCCGACTCGGCCATCACCTCGGCGTAGAACGCGCCCCGCGACGGATGGGGCCGCTCCACCCACGGGTCGTCCTCGCCGAACCACTTGTGGACGTCGGCGAGGGTGGCGAACGGCAGCGGCCAGGTGCCGAACCAGTGCTCCCACTCGCGCTGGGACGCCGGGCCGAGCGCCGAGGCGCGCATGTCGCAGACGACGACGGCCCGTACGAGGTCCGGCCGGCGCGCGGCGAGCTGCCAGGCCGTCAGCGCGCCCATGGCGTGGCCGATCAACACGGCGGGTGCCAGGTCGAGTTGCTCCAGCGCGGCTACGGCGTCCGCGACGTACGCCTCCCGGTCCCAGGGGCCGTCGACGGGCTTGTCGCTACGGCCGTGCCCGCGCTGGTCCAGGGCGAGCGCGCGGTGCCGTTCGCCCAACCAGCGGGCGGTGTCCGCCCAGTGGGAGGCGCGGCCCATCAGGCCGTGCAGTAACAGCACGCCCGGCGCGTTCCGCCGCCCCGGCTTGGGCGGGTCGGCGAAGTCCCAGGCGGCCAGCCGCACGCCGCCCGCCCCGGTCACGTCGATTCGCCTCGCCATTGCTCCGGCACCCCCTCGATGGCGGCCCGCCGGGCCGCTCGCACGCTCTTCTGGGCTGTTGCGGGTCTTGCAGGTGAGCGGGACCGGACGGGGCGGATGCGGTGGTCTGTCGACCCGCCCGCCGTCCGGTGGACCTACGGACGCCAGATTATCGAACCCTTGTTCGGGTGGGTGGTCTTCGTCCGCAACATCGCTCGTTCGGGTGATGGGTCCCGAGGATTGCTCGTCCCGGTCCTGGGGAGATCTTTCCCGGGAGGCGGGCCGCTCGGGGATCACGGTCCGAAGGGGACGACCCTGGGAGCTCGGGGCTCCGGGTCATCGAGGGGGAGGGCAGGCCCCGGCGCCGTACGGCGCCGGGGCCCTCCGCGTGTTCGCCGGCGCTCGGCCGTTTCGGGGGGTGCTGCGCCTTGGGCGAGGTGGTGGGTTCCCCGGCCGTGCGATCGGTGCGGCGGCTCACGACGGGGGTGCGCTGCGTCCCGGGGGCGGGACCGGTGCCGGTCGGTGCGTGGCGGACGCGGTGGGCCGCGCCGCCCCTGCCCGTGCCCTTCGTCCCCGCACCGAGCACATCCGCCCCCGTGTCCGTCCCGCCGGCCGTGCCCGCACCCGCGTCGGGGACTTGTTTGCCCGGGCGGCCGGGGTCCGTGTGCGGGTCCAGGGTCGGGGGCTCTGCTTCCCCCGTGCCCGGGCCCCCTGTGCCTGTGCCAAGGGCCCTGGCGTGCGGGTCCCTCGTGCACGCCCCCGCGTGGGTCGCGCCCGTGCCGGGGTTCCTCGCGGCCGTACCCGCGGCGGGGCCGGTACTCGTGCCTGCAACCGGGTGCCGCGTGCCCCAAGCCGTTCCAGGAGCCTTCGCGCCGGTGCCCACGGCCGCGCCCGTACCCGGGTCCCTCGCGGCCGTACCCGTACCGGCGGCGGGATTCCTTGCGGCTGCGTCCCCCGTGACCGTGGCCACGACCGGGGGCCTGGTGCCCGGGGCGGTCCCCCTACCTGTGTCCGTACCCGCGGCGGGACCGGTACTCGTGCCCGTGTCTGCGCCAAGGGACTTCGTACCCGAGCAGGGGGTCTTCGTCGCCGCGTCCCCCGTGACCGTGCTCGTAGCCGGATGCCATGTGCCCCGGCCTGCACCAGGCAGCTTCGTGCCGGTGCCCACGGCCGTGCCCGTACCTGCGGCGAAACGCCCTGCGCCCGCGTCCCCCGTACCCGCCGAGGGGCCGGTGTCCGTACCCGCGACCGGGAGCCTCGTGCCCGGAGCAGGGGCCGTCGCGCCCGCGCGCCCCGCGACCGAGTGCTCCGTGCCGGGGCCGGCGGCCGACGTACTCGGCACCGTGTCCGCGGCCGGGCCGGGGCCGCGCACGTTCGCGCCCGCGTGCGCGGTCAGCGCACCCGGGCGCGCGCGGCGTCGTGCGGTGTGGCCGGGTGCGTCGCGCCGGTCGTCGACCGGACGTGCCGCCCCGTGTTCGCAGCGCATCGCTCGCCCCTCCCCGGCCGAGCGGCCGGACCCTCCCGCGCGGTCCCGAGCCTTCGAGTCATATGCCTGACGCACAGCCTGGCACGGGAACGGGACGGCCGCTGCCCTTCCACACACAGAATCCGAATCCGGTGTGAACGTGAACGCCCAGCGGTCCACTCGTCCACCAGGTCGTCACCACCGTCCCAGCAGATCGGGGCCACGGGGCCGGCGCGTCCGGGCGTACGGGTACGGGGCGGGGCGCAGGGGAACGGGGCGGGGCGCACCCGTACGGGGCAGGGCGCGCAGCCCCACCCCGCACCCCCCGTGATCAGGCCGGCGACCCGGCCGGCCGGGTCGTCACTTCTTCGCCACGAACACGTGGGACGCGACCTCGGGGTCCAGCTCCGCGGCCTCGCCGCCGCTGCCGACCAGGACCCCGCCCGCGGACTCCGTGACGCTCACGACCGCACCGGGCTGCACCCCGGCCCGCCGCAGTGCGTACATCAACTGCGCGTCCGTCTGGATCGGCTCGCCGATCCGCCGGACGATCACGTTCTTGCCCTCGCTGCCGGGGTCAAGCTCGGCGAGGGACACCATGCTCGCGTCGAGGAAGGGATCGGCCGCGTCCTTCTCGCCCAGCTCCTCCAGGCCCGGGATGGGGTTCCCGTAGGGCGATTCGGTGGGGTGCCGCAGCAACTCCAGCACCCGCCGCTCCACCGCCTCGCTCATGACGTGCTCCCAGCGACACGCCTCCGCGTGGACCTGCTCCCACTCCAGGCCGATCACGTCGACGAGCAGGCATTCGGCGAGCCGGTGCTTGCGCATCACCCGGGTGGCCAGCCGGCGGCCCTCCTCGGTCAGCTCCAGGTGTCGGTCGCTGGCGACCGACACCAGACCGTCGCGCTCCATGCGCGCCACCGTCTGGCTCACCGTCGGGCCGCTCTGGTCCAGCCGCTCCGCGATGCGGGCGCGCATGGGGACCACACCCTCCTCTTCGAGTTCGAGGATGGTGCGGAGATACATCTCTGTGGTGTCGATCAGTCCGGACATACGTACGTGCCCCTCGTTCGGCTTTGCTAGTGCCGCACTAGCGAGTGCGCTGGCCCCTGGCCCCAATTCTGACGCATCGCGCCGACAACCGGGCCCCACCCGCCGAACGGCGGCCCCGGCCCCGTCGCCGCCCCGCCCGACGGCCCCCGTACCAGGTCCTTCGGCGGGTCGTCCGCGGCGGTCCGCGGAGCGTATTGACAGCGTGGCGGTGCGCAACGCACGGTGATCCGCGACACGCGCGCGGCACCGCTCCGCGCGGGACCGACCACCGGACGTGCGGGGCACCCACCCCGCGGGCCGGCGGTCCGCCCGGGGGACGGCGGACGCACCTGCCCGCGCGCGCAGCGACGACCGTGGACGAAGGGGAATCGGCGATGAGCGACAGCAGGGCCAATGGGGTCGGGGACGCGCAGGGCGCACAGGGCCGGGGGGCGGCTGCCGGGAGCACGCTCGCCGACCGGTTCTTCGACGCGGCCATCGAACTGCTCCAGCAGGTCCGCGACCGCGATACGGAGGAGATCGCCGCGGCGGGCACCCTCATCGCGGACACCGTCGACGCCGGCGGACGGCTCTTCGCCTACGGCGCCGGGCACTCCTCGCTCGCCGCGCAGGACCTCGTCTACCGGGCCGGCGGCCTCGCCCTGATGAACCTGCTGACGGTGCCGGGCGCCGTCGTCGACGTCCAGCCCGCCACCCTCGGCTCCGCCCTGGAACGCGTCGACGGCCTCGCCACGGTGGTCCTGGACAGCAGCCCGCTGCGCGCCGGCGACCTGCTGGTGATCATCTCGCTGTCCGGGCGCAACGCCCTGCCCGTCGAGATGGCGATGCACGCCCGTTCCCTCGGCATCAGGGTCATCGGGGTCACCTCGGTCGCCTACGCCGCCGAGACCCGGTCCCTGCACGCCTCCGGCAGCTTCCTCAAGGACCACTGCGACGTCGTCCTGGACTCCCGCATCCCGCTCGGGGACGCCACGCTGGTGCACGAGGGCATCGACGCCCCGTTCGCACCCGCGTCGACCGTCGTCACCAGCGGGGTGCTCCAGGCGGTGATGGCCACCGCCGCCGGTGTGCTGGCGGAGCGCGGCATCCAGCCCCCGCTGCTGCGGTCCGGCAACGTCGACGGCGGCCACGACTGGAACGGCAAGGTCATGGACGAGTACCGGGACCGGATCTTCCACAGCCGCTGACGGCATCCCGGCGGTGCGCACGCGTCCGGCGCGGGCCGCGTGCGCCTGCCGACCGGCGCGGGCTCAGCCGCGGGGGGCGTCCAGCACGCCGGCGAGGTCCACCGCGGCGGCGATCCGGGCGACGACGCTCTCCGCGTAGGTGGCGTCCAGGCGCTCGAACCGGGGGCGGCTCGACGCCCGCAGGAAGGTCACCACGCCCAGCGTCCGCCCCCGGCTGCGCAGCACCGAGCACAGGGCGTGCACCGAGTCCTCGGGCCACTGCCGCGACCGTGCCCACTCCCGGGCGCGGCCCGGCGGGTCGGTCGGTGCGCTGGCCCGCACCGAACTGGTCCGCTCCACGCTCTGCAACGCCGGGTGCCCGGCCGCGTACCGCAGCGGCAGCCCCGACCGGAACGCGGCGAGGCCCGGCCCCGGGGTCCCGGACGGGGTGGTCAGTGCCCGCACCAGCCGTCCGGGGGGTGCGCCGTCCGGGACGTCCGCCCGGTGTCCGCCGGCGGGTTCCGGTTCGCCGTCCCCGGTGAGCAGGTCCAGCAGCACGTGATCGGCGAACCCGGCGAGTGAGAAGTCGAGCTGCACGGAGACCGCTTCCGCGGGGTCCTCGCACTCGCCCGCCGCGCGGGCCGCCCGGTGCAGTTGGTTGACGCGGAAGCGCAGTTGGGCCGCCTCCTGCTCGGTCTGTTTGGACTCCGTGACGTCCTGGAAGAGCCAGCCGACGCCCAGCGGCACGGGTTCCTCGGCGAGCGGGGACGACAGTCGGACGAAACCGCTGCGCCAGCAGCGCCGGACGTCCCCGCCGGGCAGCCGGACGGTCACCCACAGATCGGCGGGGGCGGGCGGGGCGCCCTCGGCCAGCACATGGGCCAGCGAGCCCTCCAGGTCCTCCACGCCCTGGGCCAGGAACTCGCCGAGGGGGCGGCCCAGCAGGGCCGTGCGTCCGCTGCCGAGTGCGGTGGCGGCGTGCGCGTTGGCGGCGGCGGGCCGCAGGTCGGCGTCGACGAGGACGACGCCGAAGGCCGCGTCCTGGAACAGCGCCTCGCTGAGCGCGATGGACCGCTCCAGGTCGATCTGCGCGTGCACCTCGCTGAAGGCGCAGTACACCCCGGCGGGCTCGCCGTCGGGGCCGCGCACCGCCGCGGCCTGGATGCGCACCAGGACCCGGCCGCCGTCCTTGGTGAGCAGGGCGAACTCGTGGACCTGCCGGCCCCGGGCGTGCATCGCCCCGAGCAGCCGTTCCTCGATCCCGGCGGCGTCGCCCGGTCTCGCCGCCCAGCCGGAGAACCCGTGGCGGCCGACCGCTTCGGCCGCGGTCCAGCCGAGGACCCGTTCGGCCTCGCGGTTCCAGTGGGTGACGACCCCGTCCGCGTCGAACGCGCACAGTGCCGCGTCCATGCCGTCGAGCAGCGCCGCGAGCAGATCCGAACCGTCCCGTCCGGGTCCGCTCGGTCCCAGCTCGTCGGTGGCCCCGCTCCGCCGGGAAGCACTCACCTGGCACCCCCTGTCCGCGGAAACCGGCCGGTACCGCGTCGTCTTCGGTCGTCTCGGTCGTCTCGGTGGGGTACGCGCATCCGCTGCGTCGGGTACGTGTACCGCGCTCCAGATCATTCAACTCGAACGTGACCCACCCCACACAGTGTTCACCCAAAGAGGCCGCGCGGGGAAATGTTCGAGGGCCTTCCGGGGGCACTGGGGGCGGCTTCCGTGCTGGTGGGGGCGCATGGGGGCAGATGTCGGTGCTCGCGCGCCGGCGCCCGGCCCGGGGGTCGGCCGCGCCCCGCGTTAATTCGGTTGAACGGGCCGGGGGAGGTGCCTAGCGTGGGGGGCACACAGAAGGGAGGTGGTTCGCAGCATGAGCGAGAACCGGACCAGTGAGGTGGCTGCGGGCTGAGGCCCGTCACCACACCGAGTGCGGTGCCGGACCAGCACGAGATCGTGCGTGCGACCGGCCCAATCCACGCAGTCACCCGACCCGCAGGCCGCCGGTGAGTCCGGCCGGCTTCCGCCGCCCACCGCGGTGGGACCACGGCCTGCGGGTCGTCTGCGTTCCCCCTGACCCACCGGTCGCCCGGTGCCCGTGGGCGCGGTGCGACGCGGACCGTCGGCGGGCGGTCATCCGCCCGCCGGGGCCCGGAGCGACGAGGGGCGCACGAGGGCGCCTATCGGCGTGCCTCCCGCGCGCAGGCGTAGGCCAGCGGACTGACCAGTTCCTCGGCGTCCGGCAGCCAACGGTTCGCGGCGGTCGGACGGTTCGCCCACTGGACGGCGCCCTTGGTGCCCAGCCGGGTCGGCGGGGCCGCGATGTACGCGCCCTCGCCCAGGGTCAACAGGTCCAGCGAGGACGGCGGCCAGCCCAGCCCGCGGACGAGGTCGGGAACCTTGGCGCAGGCGCCGGGCAGCACGAAGAACCGCAGCCGGCGGTCGGGGGTGCAGAGCACCGGACCGAGCGTCAACTCCATGCGCTCCATCCGGGCCAGGGCCAGGAATCCGGCGGTGTCGGGCACATCGATCACGTCGAAGGTGCGGCCCGTGGGCAGCAGGATCGACGCCGTGGGCTGGTCCGCCCAGAGGCGGCGCGCGGTCGACGCGCTCCCGGTCGCCTGGGCCGCCCAGTCCTTGCGCGTGGGGTGCGCCCCCGGCGCGGCACAGTCGGCGGCGCCGCAGGAGCACGTGGGGACGCCGTCGATCGACTCCAGCCACGTGCCGGGGAAGACGTCCCAGTGGCGTTCCTCGGCGTACCGCACGGCGGTGTCCAGCGTCGCCTCGCCGCGCTGTTGGGGGATCTGGGCGGTCGATGTGACTCCGATGGTCTCTTCCACGTGCTTCTCAACTCTCGCTTTCTGTCGGGGTTACGACCTCTCGCGCGCGCGGGCACGGTGCACCCGGGCCCACGGGTGGGGCGCATGGGTGCACTGACAGGGGCGCGCAGAGGGTCGAGCCGCGGCTGTGGGTAACCAGGGTAGGGGCGGACTACCAGCTGTTACCCCGGCATTTCTCGTATGTCCCGCATCTTCCGTTTGTCGCCGGGGCATTGATCAGCGAGAAGTCGCCGAGACCGGCGACTGAACAGTGCGAAAGCTACTCGAACCGGACGCGATGTCAGACAAGACCCGGACACGACCCAGACCAGACGAGGCGGCGCACTGGCTGACGCCGCAGCAACAGGGGGTTCACCTCATGGCCGCACGGCCTCTCGTCGCGCGGCAGCCGAACGAACGGCTGCAAGCGCTCATCCAGGAAGCCGCCTGCTCCAATGCCGGACTGGCACGCCGCGTGAACATGTGCGGCGCGGAGCACGGACTCGACCTGCGGTACGACAAGACCTCCGTGGCCCGTTGGCTACGCGGGCAGCAGCCGCGGGGCAGGGCGCCCGCGATCATCGCGGAGGCCCTCGGCCGCAAACTCGGCCGCACGGTCACCATCGACGAGATCGGCATGGCCAACGGCAAGAACCTCGCCTCGGGCGTCGGCCTCCAGTTCTCGCCGACCGTCCTCGGCGCCATCGAGCAGGTCTGCGAGCTGTGGCGCAGCGACGTGGGCCGCAGGGACTTCCTGTCGGGCTCGTCGGTGGCCGCGTCCGCGCTGGTGGAACCCAGCCGGGACTGGCTCATCTCCACGCCGGACGCCCAGGTCGCCCGGCAGGCGGGGCCACGGGTGGGAACCTCCGACGTGGCCGCCGTCAGAGCGATGACCCAGGCCCTCGTCGACCTCGACCACCAGTACGGCAGCGGCCACGTACGGCCCGTCGTCGTGCACTACCTCAACAGCGTGGTGTCCGGGCTGCTCGCCGGTTCCTACCGGGAATCGGTGGGGCGGGAGTTGTTCGCCGCCGTCGCCCGACTCACCGAACTGGCGGGCTACATGGCCGTCGACACCGGGCAACCGGGACTCGCCCAGCGCTACTACATCCAGGCGCTCCGGCTCGCCCAGGGCGCGGGCGACCGCGGCTACGGCGGGTACGTCCTGGCCGCCTCCATGAGCCACCTGGCCGCCCAACTCGGCAACCCGCGCGAGATCGCCCAGCTCGCCCGGGCGGCGCAGGAGGGCGCACGAGGACGCGTCACCCCGCGCGCGGAGGCCATGTTCCACGCCGCCGAGGCCCGGGGGCACGCCCTCCTCGGGGACGCGCGCTCGGCCCAGGCGGCGTCCGGGCGGGCGGTGTCGGCGATGGAGCGCGCCGAGTCCGCCGCGGGCGACGACCCCGTCTGGATCGCCCACTTCGACGAGGCCTACCTCGCCGACGAACTGGCCCACTGCCACCGCGACCTCGGACAGTCCGAGGCCGCCGCCCGCACCGCACAGGAGGCGTTGGACAAACACCCGCCCACCCGGGCCCGCCGCCGGGCCATCGCCCTGGTGCTGCTCGCGACCGCGCAGGTGCAGCAGCGCGAGGTGGAACAGGCGTGCCACACCGGGTTGCGGGCCGTCGAGCTCCTCGGCACCCTGCGCTCCCACCGCGGCAGCGAGTACCTGGAGGACTTCCACCACCGGCTCGAACCCTTCCGTGACGAGGCGGTGGTGCGGGAGTTCGGAGCCCGGTTGGAACTCCAGGCGGCCTGACGGTCGACTGATGCGGCGCTGACGCCCCGGCGCAGCGCTGACGCCCCCGCCGCGCACGGCGATCGGAACGGCGCGGGACGGGTCACGGAAGCGGCCCACCGGTGTGCTCACCGGGGACCGCTTCCGTGCCCCGCCGAAGCGTCCCGCCGAACGCGCGCGCCCCGCGGTGCCGTTCGGTGTCGTTCGGCACCGGCCGGTCGCCGCGGCCGGTCAACTGCGCCCGTGCCAGGGCGAGAACGGTTTCCCCAAGGTGATTGCGATATTCCGCCCCGGTCGCCGGGGCCCGGCCCGGGCCGCTTCGCACCCAGGTCACCGCACCCGGTAGCGTGGCCGGTCTGTTCGGAAGTTCCCTCATCCGAAGGAGACCACCCGGTGACGCAGAGCGGACAGGGCGAGGACGCGCATCCCTCCCCGGCGCGACGGCCCCACGAGGGCATCGTGCTGCCCGCCGACGGAAGCGGGCCGCTCCTGCCTCCCGGCTCGACCCCGCCGGGGTCGAGCCCGGCCCCCTGGGGCGCCCCCCTCGCAGGCCCGCCCCCGCCCGTCGTGGGTTGGGAGACCGCGCAGCCCGCCGGCTACGGTGCGGGCCCGCTGCCCCCCGAGAACGGTGCCGGGGCCCTCCCTGCCGGCCCGGACGCCCAGGCCACGGCCATGCTGCCGCCGGTCCCGTCCGACCCGCAGGCGCCGCCCCCGTACCAGCCCGCCCACGCCGGCGGCCATCCCGGATTCCCGCCGGCCACCCCCGGGGTCTACCCGGCCACCCCCGGAGGGTTCCCGCCCGCGGCCCCTGGAGGGTTCCCGGCCGCCGCCGGCGACGATGCGCCCGCCACCCAGTACCTCCCGCCGGTCCCGGCCGGCCCCGGACCCGGTGGGCCGTCCCCCCTCGACGCCGCTCCGACCGAGCTGATCGCGCCGATCCCCGCCGCGCCCGGGCCGGGGTTCGGCGGCCCCGACGCCCAGGCCACCCAGCTGATCCCGCCGGTCCCCGCGGCGCCCGGCGGCGACGCCGAGGCCACCCGGATCATCGCGCCCGTACCGGCCGCGCCCGGCGGCCACCTGGACGCCACGCAGGTCATCCCGCCCGTGCAACCGGGTGCCCTGCCGCCCGAGATACCCACCGGCACCCCGCCCCCGGGGGCCCGCGGGCCCGCCGAGGACACCCACTACCTGGGCGCCGTCCCGCAGGCGGGCGGCGCCGCCCCGCCCGACGTCCACAACGCGCCCACCCAGCACCTGCCGCAGGTGCCGCCCGCCCCGACCGGCGCGCCCTTCGGCATCCGCCCGGGCACGCCCGGCGAACGTCCGCCGCCGTCCGAGTTCGACGCCCTGTTCCGAGACGGGAGCCCCGGCGCGGGCCAGCCCGGACCTGGTCAGCCCGGACGGGCCCGGCCGCCGGGCCCCCGCGCCCCGCGCCCCGTACCCCCCGGACCCGGCGCCCCGCACCAGGGCGCCCCGCCGCACGGGGCCGCGCACCCGGGTGCCCCGCACCAGGGCCGGGCGGCCACCCGACGGGCCGCCCGCCCGTCGGCGAAGCGCTCCAAGGTCCCGCTCCTGGTGGCCATCGGCGTCGCCCTGGTGGTGATCGGCGTCGGCACCGGAGCCCTGCTCGGCGGCGACGGCGAAAAGAGCCCGTCCGGCTCCGGCACGGACAGCGCCCCCGTGTCCGCGACCGAGTCGACCGGCGGCGAACCGTCCGACGCGGCGCCGTCTCCCTCCACCGAGGCGCCCGACCGGGCCGGGGCCCAGGCCAAGGCGTTGGACGGGCTCCTCGCGGACAGCGGCGGCAGCCGCGCCACCGTCATCAGCGCCGTCGCCGACATCAACCGGTGCGAGGACCTGGACGACGCCGCCGACGACCTGCGCGAGGCGGCCCGGGAGCGGAACGACCTGGTGACCAGGTTGGGCGAGCTCTCCGTCGACGCGCTGCCCCGGCACGCCGAGCTGACCAGCGCCCTGAACTCGGCGTGGAAGGCGTCCGCGGAGGCCGACGAGCACTACGCGGACTGGGCCGACCGGGTCCAGGGCAAGAAGGGCTGCCGCGGCGGCAAGGCCCGCCAGACCAAGGAGGCGGGGGCGGGCAACCGGGCGAGCGGCGAGGCCACCGGGGCCAAGAAGAAGGCGTCCGGCCTGTGGAACTCCATCGCCGCGAAGTACGACCTGACCCCCCGCCAGCCCACCCAGCTCTGACGACCCCTGCACCACCGGGCCGCACCGGGCTCAGCCCGGTGCGGGGGCGCCCTCCAGCGTCTCGGCCATGCTGACGGACCCGGGTCGCGCCGCCACCAGCCGACCGTCCCGCACGGTCTGGAAGGTGACGTTCGCATTGACCACCCGGGGGTAGTCCTTCACCGCCAGCATGTCCTCGAACCGCCAGCTCAGCGTGGGCGTCAGCCCGCCCGTCCCGACCTTCAGACCGTTGTCGAGGGCGTTGCGCACGGCGCGCGCCGACACCTCACCCCCCTCCAGCGACTCGATCACCTGCCGCAGCACGGTGTAGGCGATCCAGGTGGTCTGCACCCCCGCGTCCGACGGGTCGATGCGGTTGTCGTCGAAGGCGTGCTTCCCGATCACCCGGCGCATCTGGGCCCAGCGCGGGTCGCTGCTCACCGGGTACCACCCGGTGACCTGGGCGCCCTCGTACGGGCCCGACCTGCCCCCGGTGCTGTCCACGGTCGACTGGTCCACGCTGCCGAACACCGCCCCGACCCGTACCGAGGGGGAGGGGTGTTCGGCAGCGTGGATCCGCCGGAACGAGTCGAAGAACGTACGGGTGCGGTCGCCGAGGGCCGCCGCGACGCAGCCCCGTCCCCGGGGCGCCGCACTGACCTCCTCCAGGGCCTCCCGCACCTGCCGGGTGTAGTCGGTGGCCTCCTCCGCGGCCCGCACGTCGACGGTGGACTCCCGGCGGCCGGTGGGCAGGCCGGCGTCCAGCAGCAGCGGCAGCGAGTCCCCGGCGAAGGTGTCGGGCCGCACCAGCGCCACGACGGAGCAGCGGCCGGCGAGCTGGCGCCCCATCCCCGCCACGAGTGCGGGCTGACCGCCGTTGACCGGGTACGACAGGGGGCTGGTGAACTCCCCCTCGGTGACGCCGTAGCCACCGATGTAGGGGATGCCCGCCATCTCCAGCGGGCTGAGGAAGGACCGCGTGTGCTGGCTGTAGGAGCCCACGACGGCGACCACGTCCTGTGACACGGCCCGGCGTGCGCACGCGGCGGCGCCCCCGGAGTCGTTGTGGTCGTTGCAGGTGATCACCTTCAGCTCGCGGCCCGCGATCCCGCCCTCGGCGTTCACCCAGCGGGCGTAGGCGCGGGCCATCGCCGGGACGCCCGGCAGGTTGGTGGCCCTGGTGTTCTCCGGGGCCCAGGTCATGACGGTGATCGGGGAGTCCGATCCGTCGGAGGTGCCGGGGAGCACCCCGCAGCCCGCGGCGAGCGCGGCACAGACGGTGAGGGCGGCGGCCCGCAGACGGGCGGGAGCCCGCCCGGTGGCAGCGGGGGCAAGGGCGGCAGGGGTGGCAGGGGTGCGTGTGCGGCGTCGGCCGGTCATGGTTCCGCACCCTTGCCCCGCCCGGCCAACCCCGCAGTGTCGCGGGATCAATACGGGGTGACGCGGAGGTGAATTGAGGGGGAGGCCGCGGACCGTCCGGAGCGGGAACGTACGATCGGGAACCGTGCAAGGTACGGAGAACCCTTCCCGTCGAGGCCGCCGCTCCTCCACCATGGGCGGTATGCCGCTCAACGACATGCCGTGGTGGCGCTGGCGCAGCAACGTGCGCTCCGCGCTGCACATGCTCTCCGACCCCGCCTTCCAGCACGAGTGCTGGCTCGCCGGACGCACCGAGTACGGGGACGTCACCGACGCCGTGTACCGGCTGGTCGAGGACACCTGGCTGGACAACTGGTCCGCCGAGAAGTACGTGGGGACGATCTTCCGGGACGCCGAGGAGGCAGTCCTGGTGGACGCCGCGGTGCTACGGGTCCTCAAGATCATGCACCAGGTGGGGCCGGACGCGGCCGTGGCCGTGTACCTGGAGCACCCGGGCTGGCCGGAGGCCGTGCACGCCGCGCGCGAGGCCCATCTGCGGCTCGCCACCAGCGACGGGGACGACCCGGACCAGCCCCCGCGGACCCTCGAAGTGCTGCGGATCATGACCAGGACCGGCTGAGCGGCGAGGAACGCTCCGGCGCGGGCACCGTATGGGACCCTGGACCGCATGAACGATCAGGCTCCCGCCCCCGAGCAGTACGTCCTCACCCTGTCGTGCCCCGACAAGCAGGGCATCGTGCACGCCGTCTCCAGCTATCTGTTCATGACCGGCTGCAACATCGAGGACAGCCAGCAGTTCGGTGACCACGACACCGGGCTGTTCTTCATGCGGGTGCACTTCTCGGGAGAGGCCCCGGTCACGGTCGACAAGCTGCGGGCGAGCTTCGCGGCGATCGGCGACGCCTTCCAGATGGAGTGGCAGATCAACCGGGCCGACGACCGGATGCGGGTCGTCCTCATGGTCAGCAAGTTCGGGCACTGCCTGAACGACCTGCTGTTCCGGGCGCGGACCGGGGCGCTCCCGGTGGAGATCGCGGCGGTCGTCTCCAACCACACGGACTTCGCGGAGCTGGTCGAGTCCTACGGCGTCCCGTTCCGGCACATCCCCGTCACCCGGGACACCAAGCCCGAGGCGGAGGCGGCGCTGCTGGCGCTGGTCCGTGAGCAGGGCGTGGAGCTGGTGGTGCTCGCCCGGTACATGCAGGTCCTCTCGGACGACCTGTGCAAGCAGCTCAACGGGCGGATCATCAACATCCACCACTCGTTCCTGCCGAGCTTCAAGGGCGCCAAGCCGTACCACCAGGCCCATGCCCGTGGCGTGAAGCTGATCGGCGCGACCGCGCACTACGTGACGGCGGACCTCGACGAGGGGCCCATCATCGAGCAGGAGGTCGAGCGGGTGGGGCACGGCGTCACCCCGGACCAGCTGGTCGCGATCGGGCGGGACGTGGAGTGCCAGGCGCTGGCGCGGGCCGTGAAGTGGCACGCGGAGCGGCGCATCCTGCTGAACGGCCGCCGCACGGTCGTCTTCCCGTAGGGCCCCGTCCCCCGGGGGACCTGCGAGCCGGTCGGCGGTCGCCGCGATGAGGAACCTCCGCCCGCACGGGCGGTTCGCCCCGCCGGGCCGGCGTCGACGTGCCGATGAGATCGATCACCGTCCTGGCCTTCCGCCGTGTGGACCTCACAGGCGGCTCAGGGAGGCCGTGGCGGCGAGCACCTCGTGGATGGCGCGGGTGTCGCCCTCGCGTCCCGCGGCGGCCTCGTCGGGCAGGACGTGCCCGGCGACCAGTCGACAGAACTCCGTGGCGTCCAGCGCCACGTGCGCCACCTCGTGCTCGGCGGAGCCCACGGAGCCGGGCGAGTCCAGCGGGATGTGCCAGTCGCCGCCGCCCGAGCCCTCGATCTCCAGCCGCAGACTGCGTCCGGGGGCGCCCACCGTGCCCAGCCGCTCCGGCGGCGAGGCGAGCCCCGAGCGGCGCCGTTCGGCGAGCGCGCGGGGCAGGACGCGCACCCCCTGGGCGACGAGCTGCCGCAGATGGCGGGGCGCCGGCGGGGTGTACGGGTAGGTGACCGCGTCGGCGATGTCCGTGGCGTGCACCCAGCACTCGAAGGCGCGGTCCAGCATCGCCTCCCGCAGCGGCAGGGTGAAGTCCCCGTACGGCACCGGGAGCCCTCCGGTGCGTCCGCCGCGGGTGGCGCCGCCCGCGGCGAACGCGGCGGTCCGCACCAGGCCGTGGCTCTGCTGCCGCCAGGGAGTGCGCACCTCGGGGCCGGGCGGGGAGCGCAGGGCGTTCCAGTACGCCTCGGTGCGGGCGGCGGGCCCGACCACCTCGCTCACCGAGGCGCTCGGTGCGCCGTCCGCGGCGTCGCGCAGGTACGTGCGCAGCGGGTCGTCCATGCCGAGGGCGGCGGCCACCAGGCCGTCGACGGTCAGCAGGTGCGCGATGACCCCGGCGACCGTCGTGGTCCGGGTGCGCTGCCCGTCGTCCTGGTACCAGCGCAGCTGGACGGGGGTCTGCCACTCCGCCTCGCCGAAGTCCTGGAGGAGTGCGTCCAGGCGGGCCGTCTCCGCGTCGTAGGGCGCGGCCCACTCGGGGACGGGGATGCGGGGCGGGCGGCGGCCGAGACAGCTGGCGAGCACCTGGGTGCGCAGGGCCGGGTCGAGGTCCAGCGGTTCGGCGGGGTGCAGCAGGACCACCGCGTCCCGCAGCCGCAGCGCCTCCACCGCGCAGGGTCCGCAGGCGCCGAGGTGGTGCTCCACGGCGGTGGTCTCCGCGGCCGAGCAGGCGTTCAGCGCCCACGCGCCGAGCAGCGACTTCAGGACCTCGTGGGTCAGCGGTCCGTCGTCGCCGTCGCCGTCGGCCGGTTCGGGCGGCTGCCAGCGGTCCTGGGGTGTGCTCACCGGACGCTCCCGGGTTCCGGAGGGGTGCCCGACGTGTCGTGGGCGGTGGCGAGGAGTTGCAGGCCGAGCCGGAGCCTGCGGCGGGCTTCGTCGGCGGTGACCCCGAGGTCGGCGGCGGTCGCGTGGTAGTTCCGCCGCTGGAAGTACGCCTGTTCCAGTGCGGTGCGCAGCGGCGGGGGCATCGACGCCACGATGTAGTCGGCGCGGGCCGTCGCCGAGGCGTGGCGCACCTTGCGTTCGAGTTCCGCGGTGGAGGCGGCGGCGTCGGCGGCGCCGTGGGCGAGGGCGGCCGTCTCGGTGTGCCGCAGCCGTTCGACGGCGAACCGGTGGGTGAGCGCGGCGACCCAGGTGCGCAGCGGTCCCTGTTTCGGGTCGTAGGAGCCGGGGTGCTCCCAGACGTGGGCGAAGACCTCCCGGGTGATCCGGTCGGCGCCCGCCTCGTCGCCCAGCACCCGGTGGGCGAGTTGGTGCACCAGGGCCGCGAACCGGTCGTAGAGTTCGCCGAGCGCGGCGGCCTCGCCGCGGGCGAGCCGCTGTTGCATCTTCCGGTCCCAGCGCGGTGGAGCGTCCTTCGCCATTCGGCCCCCTCACTACGGTCCCGCGGTGCGTCCCGACCTGTCCCGGAAGGCGCGAAGTCCGCGCTCCGTACCCTCGAATGTAGTCGTCCCGGGCGGTCGCGTACGTCCCTTTGGCCTATGAGATTTCCCGTAAATCCGCAGATGGCGACCGGGTGTGGACGGATTTTCGGCCCAAGTGGCGTAAGGGGAACGGGCATGGAAAACACGTGTCCGAATGTGATCGTGACAGCGCGAATACTTCTCTTCACGATTCTCCATACCCGTGTTTCACGGAGGTTGTTCCGGGCAGTCGGCCCAGGAAGCGTAAGAACCGCTTCCGGATGGTTGCGCGGCGCACGGTCACGGTCCGGCGAGTACGGGTGGTGGGTGCGCGGGGCGCGGCCGGCGCGGTGGTCGGTGCGGCGGAGGGCAAGGGCGACGGCGGAGGATTCCGGACGGATTCGTCGGTTCGGCGGACGAAGGGCTGGGGCGTGGCGTTCAGGGTGACCGAGGACGAGTGCGGCGAGTGGACCGTGCTGCGGGTCTCGGGCGAGTTGGACTTGATGACGTCGCCGGTACTGCGGCAGCACGTGCGGGACGTCGTGGCACAGGGACGGCACGGTCTCGTGCTGGACCTGTCCGAGGTGTTCTTCTGCGACTCCAGCGGGGTCGGGGTGCTCATCGCGACGCGGCGTCTGATCCGTTCGTGCCGCGGGCGGTTGCGGCTGACGCTGCCCGCGCAGGGCGCGGTGGAGGGCTCGCACGTGAACCGGGTGCTCGCCGCGCTCGGGGTGCGTCGGCTCTTCGACGTGTACCCCGACGTGGAGACCGCGGTGCGCGAGCAGGAGCAACCCCTCTCGGCGTAGCCGGCCGTGGTGGCCGCTCGTCGCGGCGCGCCCCGCGGGCGTCGCGACGCCGGGCCCTCGGGCGCGCCCTGACGGCCCCGCGCCGCCCGTGCCTCCCGAGCCGGCCTCGTGCGTTCCCGAGCGGCCCGGGCGGCCCCCGTACGTCCCTGTCCTGTACGGGGCGGGGGCGGGTCTGAGCGTCCCCGTGGCGGCCCGTGCCGCCCGTGCGTCCGGACGGCCCTCGCCCCGCGCGGACGGGTCGGCGGGCGTTCGGGTTCCCCGCGTTCACGTGCTGGTTGCGGCAAGAGCGACGGGTTCCCCGCCCGACGGAGTCCGCGAGGACGTACGCTCCCGATCGGAAGCAACCGGAACCCGTAACGTGAGGCGGTCCGAGAACACATGGTCAGCACCGAGAGCGAGCGCAGGATCGCCGCCCGTTTCGCCACCTTCGACCAGGACGGCAACGGCTACATCGACCGCGCCGACTTCAGCTCCGCGGCCAAGACGCTGCTCACCGAGTTCGGCACCACGGCCCGCTGCGACAAGGGCCAGGCCCTGTACAACGGGGCCGAGGCGTTCTGGCAGGGCATGGCCGGGATCGCCGACCGCGACGGTGACCAGCGCATCACCCGCGACGAGTTCGTGCACGGGGCGGTGAAGCGGTTGCGGGACAACCCCGACCGGTTCGCCGAGATCGCCCGCCCGTTCCTCCACGCCGCGCTGGCGGTGGCGGACGCCGACGCGGACGGGGCGGCCACCGTCCACGAGACCGCACGGGTGCTGCGCTGCCTCGGCATCGCCGGGGACGCGGCGGACGCCGTCGCCGCAGCGCTCGACGGCGACCGGGACGGCCGGGTGACCGAGTCCGAGGTCGTCACCGCCTTCGCCCGGTACTTCACCGTCCCCGAGTAGCCGTCGCCCTCGACGTCATCGCGCCGCGCCCCGGCCGGACTTCCCGCCGGGGCGTTCGTGCGTCGCTGCCGGCCACGGCCACCCCGGTTGCTGACGCTGCGTGTTGGTGGCGCCCGGAGTCGGACCGGGGTACGTCACTCAGCGTCGATGGTGTGGGGTGGGGTGCGTCGGGTTTACCGGGTTGTGTCCTTCACGTGACTCGTCACAGTGCGGTGTGAACCGGTCACTCCGGTACCGTGTGAGGGATGCGAGTGGAGCTGAGGCCGAGCCATGCCGGTGTTGCCCCTGGGGCGGCTCCGTGGCTGGTGGCATGCCTCGCCGCTCGTACAAAAAGCGGTCTGACGCCCGCTTGTTCGACCCCCCGCGGTGAGCGTCGCACAGTATGCCGCACGGGTACTCCTTCGCGCTGGAATATGCCCGAAGCGCTTGTTGGGGTGACTGAACGTCAACCATGCTGTCTCGCAAGGGAATCACGTTCCGTGACTCTTGGGAGGCGCGAGGCGATGTGTCCGCCGGTTCGGATGGTGTGAGCGGTGCAGGTGCTTCAGGTTCAACTGGAAGTGCGGCCAGACCCCGCGGAGGTGGGGCGGGCCCGGAGGTGGGCGCGGTCCCGGCTCGCCGGTTCCGGTATAGCCGCGGACGAGCCGGTGGCGGAGACCCTGATCCTGTTGGTGTCGGAACTCGTCACCAATGCGGTCGTGCACGCCGGGTGCCCCGCCGTCCTGCGGCTGTTGCTGTCGTCGGGGCGCGCCGAGACCGCCCCCCTGACGGTACGGGTGGAGGTCGCCGACTCCTGTGCGCGCCCGCCGCGCCCGCGCCGCGCGGACGGCGAGGAGACCGGCGGACGGGGCCTCGAACTCGTCGACGGGCTCGCTGACCGGTGGGGTTGGCAGCAGGAGGGGTCCGGCAAGCGGATCTGGTGCGAGGTCGACCGTTGCGACACCCCCGCCCCCGCGCCCGGCGGCTACGGCTGCGCCTACGAGGCGGTCTGACCCCCGCGACCCGTCGCGGCCTCCCGGGACGACCCCGGGAGGCCTCGGTGTCGCAGCCGAAAAGTTGTCCACAGGGTGGGGGTAACCCGGCGGCGGGGTTCGCTAGCTTCGGGGCATGAGCTACCGCGAGGTCCTCTCCCCCCGGATCGGCGCCTGGGCCGTGGTGGCCGTGGCCGCGCGACTGCCCGTCGCCATGGCCCCGCTGGCCTTCGTCTTCCTGGTCCGCGAACGCCCCGGCGGCTACACCCTCGGGGCGGTGCTCGCCGCCGTCTACGTGATCGGTGAGATCGTCGGCGCCCCCCTGCTCGGCATGCGGTTGCGCCCCGAGCGGGCCCGGCCGCACCTCGCCGCCGGGCTGGTCGTCGGCGGACCCGCCTTCACCGCGGTCGGTCTGCTGCCCGACGCGCACCCCCTGCCGCTGGGCCTGCTGGCCTTCGTCGCCGGCGCGGCCCCGGCCGCCGCCCCGGGCGGACTGCGCTCCCTGCTCACCGCCCTGGTCCCGGACCGCGCGGCCACCCAGGCGCTCTCCGTCGAGTCGATGCTCACCGCCGGCATCTGGGCGCTGTCCCCGGCCGCCGTCGCCGGACTCGCGCTCGGGGTGTCCCCCGGGGTGCCGATGCTGCTGGCCGGAGCGCTGATGACGGCCTCCGCGGCCGGTCTGTGGCTGTTGCCGCCCGGCTGGGCCACCGACCCGGCCGACCGGGACGGCCAGCCGATGTTCCGGCTGATGCTGCGGGCCTGGCCGGTGTACGTGATGGGTGCGGCGGGCCTCGCCCCGCTCGCCCTGGCCGAGTTGGTGCTCCCCGCCCTGCTGGAGCACCGGGGCGTCGGGGTCGGCTGGTCGGGCCCGCTGCTGGCCGGGCTGTCCCTGGGGTCCGCCGTGGGCGCCTACGTCTACGGGCTGCGGAACTGGCCGGGACGGCTGCACCTCCAGGGGATCGTCCTGCTGTGCGGGTTGCTGGTCTGCACGGTCACCGTGGCGCTGGTCCCGCACCCGGTCGCGCTGGCCGCCGCGTTGGCCTGCGGCGGCTTCCTCCAGTCCAGCGCGATGCTGGTGCGCAACCTGTCGCTGCGGGAGGTCCTGCCGCCGAGCGCGGTGGCCGCGGGGTACTCGGTGATGTACGCGGCGGTGGGCGCCGGGTACGCGGCGACGGGGTCCCTGGCGGGTGCGCTGCTGGAGGTCACCACCCCCTCCGGGGCGGTGCTCGGCGGGGTCGCGCTGCTCGCCGTGCTGATCGCGGTGGCCGCGGTGGGGGAGCGGCGCACCCACCCGGTGCCCCGGCCCGTCAGCGGCCCCACCCGCAGCGGCGGGAAGCGGCCCCCGCCCGGACCCCGTTCGACCGGCGTGCGCGGAGCGGGCGACCCCGAGCGGCACCCGTAGACGTCCGTAGGCGCCCGTGGGGCCGGGGCGTGCGGCCCCGGCCCCTCGACGGGCGCCGCTGCGGCTACTTCGTCTCTTCGGCGGTGGCGTGGGCGGCCTTGCGGATCTGGTCGGCCACGAGGTCGGGGTGCGACATCATCGCCACGTGCGAGGAGTCGACCTCGACGGTGTGCGACCCGGCCCGCTCCGCCTCGAAGCGTTCCAGGTCCGGGGCGATGGCCTTGTCGTTCTTCGCGACGATGAACCAGGACGGGATCGTCTTCCACGCGGCAGCCGTCGCGTTCTGTGCGAACCCGGCCTGGGCGACGGGCCGTTGTTCGACCGCCATCACCCGGGTCTGTGCTTCGGGCAGGTCCGCGGCGAACACGGAGTGGAACTTGTCGTTCTGAATGTACAGGTCCGTGCCGCTGGTCGTGCCGTCCGTGTACGGAACGGGCCGCAGCGCGGTGCCCAGATCGCTCCCCGTGAACTTCGTGGACAGCTCCGCCGGGTTCTCCCCCACGTCCGGCATGAACGCCGACACGTACACCAGCGCCTTCACGTTCTCGTTCCCGGCAGCGGCCTGGCTGATGACCGCGCCGCCGTAGGAGTGGCCGGCCAGCACGATCGGTCCCTCGATGCTCTTGAGGACCGAGGCCACGTAGGCGGCGTCGCCGATCACCCCGCGCAGCAGGTTCGGCGGGGCGACGACCGGGTAGCCCCGCCGCTGGAGCCGCTCCACGACGGCGTTCCAGCCGGAGGCGTCCGCGAACGCGCCGTGGACCAGGACCACCGTCGGCTTCACGCCCTGCCCCACCGGTTCGGGATTGTCGGCGCCGGACGGGTCGCCCCCGGCCAGGGCCGGAGTGGTGAGGAACACGGCCGCCGTGAGCGACAGGGTCAGCGCGGTCGCCCGGCCTATGCGGCGGCGCGCGGGGGAGGGGGGAGGTGACACAGCCATGGGGGGTCTCTCTTCCGTTCGGCGGGGGGCTGTCGCCCCAGCGTCGACCCGGCCGTGCGGTGCCCGCCTCCCCAACGGGGCGGGTGGGTGAACGCCCCGCGTCCGCCCGGGTGACGCCCGCACCGCGGGAGCCGCGGGCGCGCGGGCCAACGGCCTTGTCAGGGGCCCGTGTTCCGGATGCGGAAGGTGCGCCGGTACGAGGTGGGGGTGACGCCGAGGGCCGTCTGGAGGTGCTGGCGCATCGACTGGGCGCTGCCGAACCCCGACGCGTCGGCCACCTGCTCGATGCTCAGGTCGCTGGACTCCAACAGGTGGCGGGCGCGCTGCACCCGCTGCTGGACCAGCCACTGCCCCGGGCTGATCCCGACCTCCTCGCGGAACCGGCGGGTGAAGGTGCGCACCGACATGGACTCCCGGTCGGCCAGGTCCCGCAGCGGGAGCGGTCGGTGGAGCCGGGTCAGCGCCCAGGACCGGGCCGCGGCCGTCGTCGACAGCGTCGGCTCGGGCACCGGGCGCTCCACGTACTGGGCCTGCCCGCCGTCGCGGTGCGGGGGGACGACCGTGCGGCGGGCCACGTCGTTGGCGACGGCCGCGCCGTGGTCCCGGCGGACCAGGTGCAGGCACAGGTCGATCCCGGCGGCGACCCCGGCGGAGGTGAGGACGTCGCCGTCGTCGATGAACAGCACGTCGGGGTCGACGCGGACCCGGGGGAACAGCTGCTGGAAGTGTTCGGCATGGGACCAGTGGGTGGTGGCGGGGCGACCGTCCAGCCAGCCGGCCGCGGCCAGCACGTAACCACCGGTGCAGATCGACACCAGTCGGGTGCCGGGGCGGATCAGGGCGAGCGCGGCGGCCAGTGCCTCGGTGAGCACCCCGCGTTCGTACACCGGGCCCAACTCGTACGAGGCGGGGACCACGACGGTGTCGGCGGTGGCCAGCGCCTCGGGGCCGTTCTCCACCAGGACCGAGAAGTCGGCCTCCGCGCGGACCGGGCCCGGCGGCCGGACCGAACAGGTGACGACCTCGTACGGGACGTGCCCGTCGGCGGTCCGCGCCCGCCCGAGGATGCGCTGCGGGATGCCCAACTCGAAGGGGAGCACCCCGTCCAGGGCGAGCACGACGACCCGGTGCCGGGGCCGGGTCGGCGGGCTGGGCGGGCTGGGCGGGGGCGGGGGGAGCGCGACGGCCATGGCCCGATCCTAGTGAACGCTGTCCTTCGGGCCACTCGTTCGGGGACCGCGGGTGCGCGAGCCTGACCGGGTGACCCACACCGCGTCCTCACCGGCCGAACGGACCCCCGACCACGACGGACCGCCCGCCCCCAAGAACCCCAGCCCCGGCGGAGGGCGCCGCCGCATCCACCCGGCGTGGTTCGTCGCCGCCGTCGCCTTCGTGACGATCATCGGCGCAGCGGCGTTCCGGTCGCTGCCGGGGCTGCTGTTCGACCCGTTGGGGGCCGAGTTCGGCTGGTCCCGCGGCACGGTCGGCCTCGCGGTCTCGGTGAACCTCGCCCTGTACGGGCTGACGGCCCCCTTCGCGGCGGCCCTCATGGACCGGTTCGGCATCCGCCGGGTGGTCGCCGTCGCCCTCGCGGTGATCGGGGTCGGCTCGGGCGCCACCGTGTGGATGACCGAACCCTGGCAGCTGGTCGTCGGCTGGGGCCTGATGGCGGGGCTCGGCGCGGGCACCATGGCGCTGGCGTTCGCGGCCACCGTCGTCAACCGCTGGTTCACCGAGCGGCGGGGGCTGGTGACCGGCATCCTCACGGCCGCCGCCGCGTCCGGACAGCTGGTCTTCCTGCCGCTGCTGTCCTGGATCGTGGAACACCACGCCTGGCGCCCGGCCGCGGTCACGGTGTCCCTGGCGGCCTTCGCGGTGGTGCCGTTCGTCTGGCTGCTGCTGCGCGACCACCCCGCCGACGTGGGCGTCGCCCCGTACGGGTCCACCACCTTCGTGCCGAAGCCGCCGCCCGTGCCCGGCGCCGCCCGGCGCGCGGTGGCGGCCCTGCTGTCGGCGGGCCGCACCGGACCGTTCTGGCTGCTCGCCGGGTCCTTCGCGATCTGCGGGGCGTCCACCAACGGGCTGATCCAGACGCACTTCGTGCCGGCGGCCCACGACCACGGCATGCCGATCACGACCGCCGCCTCGCTGCTCGCCCTCGTCGGGGTCTTCGACGTGATCGGCACCATCGCCTCCGGCTGGCTCACCGACCGCTACGAGGCCCGCCGGCTGCTCGCTGTGTACTACGCCCTGCGGGGCCTGTCGCTGCTGCTCCTGCCGATGCTGATGGCGCCCTCGGTACGCCCGCCGATGCTGTTCTTCATCATCTTCTACGGCCTGGACTGGGTCGCGACGGTGCCGCCGACCATCGCCCTGTGCCGGGAGCACTACGGGCAGGACAGCGCGATCGTGTTCGGCTGGGTCCTCGCCTCGCACCAGCTGGGCGCGGCCCTGGTCGCCTTCTTCGGCGGGGTCGCCCGGGACGTGTTCGGTTCGTACGACGTGGTCTGGTACGCCTCGGGGGCGCTGTGCGCGATGGCGACGCTGATGGTGTTGGTGATCCGGCGGGTGTCGCCCGCTTCGGGGCCCGCCGGCGTACCGGCGGCACGGCCCTAGACTTGCGTGCACGCAGGTGGTGCGGGTCGGGCCCGAGCGCCGGACGGGGCGCGGTGCGCGCCGCCGCCCCCGCACCACGGCTCACGGCTCACGGACGAGGAACGGAACACCATGGCTCTGTCGATCACCAAGACGCACGGCAGTCTCAATGACATCCTCGTCATCGACGGCGCCCCCACGGACCACTTCGCGCCGGCCGACGTCGAGCGGGCGGTGCGGCTGCTCTGCGACCGGGACCGGGGCCTGGGCGCGGACGGCGTCTACTTCGTCGCCGACGACGGCGACGGCACCGCGCGGGCGTACTTCTACAACCCCGACGGCTCCGCTTCCCTGCTGTGCGGGAACGGCATGCGCGGTGCGGGCCGGCTGCTGCTGGACCGGCACCAGGCCGAGTCGGTGGTGCTGCACACCGGCCCGTACGCGTTCACGGTCCGGGCGGCCGGGACCACCGAGCACGGAGTGCGGCGGGTGTCGGTGGAGCTGCCGCCGGTGGACTTCGCCCCGGCGCAGCCGATCGTGGCCGGTGCGGACGGCCCCTTCGTGGACGGGGCGCTGCCCGCCTACCACCCGGCCCGTCGGGTCTCGGCGGTCGCCGTGCCGAACTCCCACCTGATCACCGTCCTCGGCGGCCGTGACGCCCCTGACGCCCGCGACGCTTATGACGCCTACGACGAGGCCGAGCTGATCGCGACGGGCACCCGGGTCGCCGAGACCGCGGACGCCTTCCCGATCGGCGCCAACGTGTCGTTCGTGCGGCCCCTGACCGCCACCGAGGTATTCGTACGGACGTTCGAGCGCGGGGCGGGGCTCACCCCCTCCTGCGGTTCGGGTGTCGCCGCCTCCCGGGCGGTGCTGTCGCGCCTCGGCCTGGTCGACCCCGAGCAGCCGGTCGTCGTCCGCAACCCGGGCGGCGTGGCCCGCAGCTGGATGCAGGTCCACGGCGACCGCTGGCAGCCGGTGCTGGAGGGCAACGCCACGAACGTGTACGCCACCGAACTCGATCCCGCGGTGCTGCTCGGCGACGGGCCCGTCCGCGTGGACGGCGAGCCCTTCGCCGAGGAGCTGCACGCCTTCGCCGCGTTCAACGCGGAGAACCTCGCCGAGCTGAAGGAAGCGGGCGTCGAGACCACGCTGCACGCCCCGTCCCCCGCGGGCCGCTAGGGACGGGAGCGCGCCACCGCGATCGCCGCCCGCTACGGGGCGCCGCCCTGGGGCACCGGCGCCGTCGGGTGCCGGCCGTCGTGACCGGGGGTACCGGGACCCCCGCCCGGGGCGGGCGGGGCCCCCCCACCCCGGCCCCCCCGCCCGGGGGTGGGGGGGGGCGGGGGGGAAGGGGC